>JARBTX010000007.1 GCA_029239975.1 Anaerocolumna sp. | reverse complement strand
AACGGATACCATTCTTGGACATTGTTTAACACTCACCTTTCTTAGAACTATTGTAACGTGTTAAACTTTTTGTGTCCACAGTTATATACTAACATCAAAGCAATAAAAAAAATGTAGTTATTGTTAAATAAACCAAGTAATTAAAATAAATATAAACATTTACAAATAAACCAAGTAAGTAAAAAATTTCAAGTTATTAACAAATAAATCAAATAACTAAAGCATTATGCTATTAACAAATAAACGTGCAAAAGAAGGAATTTTAGTTCTTGAAATATATATTAAGTATTAAAACAAAAACGTACTGATAGTACATTTATTTTTATTAATTACTTAATTTTATACATATAAACTCAATATTAAGATTTAAGTGATTGTAAATTAAAGTGACTTGTAATATAATTATTCTTGTGACTTTTATGTGAACCTTTGACGTTTATATTACTTTAGATAAAATTTGTACTGAATAAACAGTCTTTTGAAATGTTTCACGTGAAACATTTTAATGTTATGTCGGAAAGTATAGATATATGTTGTAAATAGTGATATAATAGCAAAAGTATATTTTATAGAAAAGGGGGATAAAATGGGACGAGTTATAGCTGTTGCAAATCAAAAAGGCGGTGTTGGAAAAACAACAACATCAATAAATTTGTCTGCTTGCTTAGCTGAAAAAGGTAAAAAAGTATTAACTGTTGATATCGATCCACAAGGAAATACATCCAGTGGTTTAGGTGTTGATAAGAACAACCTACAGTATACAATTTATAACCTAATAATTGGTGAATGTTCATTAGAAGAATGTTTAATTACTAATGTTATAGAGAATTTATCAATATTACCTTCTAATGTTAATCTTGCAGGAGCTGAAATTGAACTGATAGGTATAGAAGAAAAAGAATACATATTAAAAAAAGAAATAGAGAAAATTAGAGATAACTATGATTTTATAATTATCGATTGTCCCCCATCATTAAATACCTTAACAGTTAACGCAATGACAACTGCTGACACCGTATTAGTACCAATACAATGTGAATATTATGCACTAGAAGGTCTAACACAATTAATACATACTATTAATTTAGTTAAAAAAAGGCTAAATCCGAATTTAGAAATTGAAGGTGTTGTATTTACTATGTATGATGCTAGGACAAATTTGTCACTACAAGTTGTTGAAAATGTGAAGAATAATTTAAAACAAACTATCTATAAATCTATTATTCCACGAAATGTAAGATTGGCTGAAGCACCAAGCCATGGATTACCAATAAACTTATACGATCCTAAATCAGCCGGTGCTGAAGGGTATCGTGATTTAGCTGATGAGGTAATTGAGAGAGAATAATAGCTAAATAGGATGTAATAAGAAAATAATAATGAATACTTGAATTTTTAGTAAAACAATTGTAAATGTAAATTTAATAAGGGTATTGCCAAATAATTTGATTTTAGGAAGAAAAGGTGATGAAATGTCAGTAGCAAAACGCGGTCTCGGAAAAGGATTAGATTCCATGATACCAGAAAAAGTTGATAAAACAAAAAATGAGGAATCTAAAAAAGTAGATTATGATGTTTCACGTGAAACATTGATTAATATAAATGATATTGAACCAAATAAAGGGCAACCAAGAAAAAGATTTGATGAAGATGCAATACAAGAATTAGCAGATTCTATAAAACAATATGGTATTATTCAACCACTTATATTACAAAAAAAAGGTAAATACTATATAATTGTAGCTGGTGAAAGAAGATGGCGTGCTGCGAGAGTAGCCGGACTAAAGCAGGTACCAGCAATTATTAAAGATTATTCTCCACAAGAAATCATGGAGATAGCCTTAATCGAAAATATACAAAGAGAAGATTTAAACCCTATAGAAGAAGCAATAGCCTATCAAAATCTTATAAAAGAATTTAATCTAAAGCAAGATGAAGTAGCTGAAAGAGTATCGAAGAGTAGAGTTGCAGTGACTAACTCAATGAGACTTTTAAAATTAGATGATAGAGTTCAACAAATGCTTATTGATGGTATGATTTCTAGTGGACATGCTAGAACATTATTAGCAATTGAAGATACTAATTTACAATATCAAGCGGCAATGAAAGTTTTTGATGAAAAATTAAGTGTCCGTGAAACTGAAAAATTAATAAAAAACATTTTAAGTGAAAAAGAAGCTAAAAATGAAGTTGCAATTACTAAAGAAGATATATTTATATATAAAGATATTGAAGAACGTATTAAAAAGATAATGGGAACTAAAGTAAATATCAAGAAAAAGAATAATGACAATGGTAAAATTGAGATAGAGTACTACTCAACGGATGAGCTAGAGAGAATAATAGAGTTATTTGAATCTATTGAATAAAGGAGAATATAAATGAGTTTATTTGATCAAATTGGACTTGATATGGGGTATGTTTTGATTGGTGTGGCTGGATTCACATTAATTCTATTTATAGTAACAATTGTTGCATTAGTTAAATTAGGGAAGCTAAAGAAAAAATATAACAAATTTATGGCTGGGGCTAATGGAGAGACATTAGAAAGTCAAATAATTCAAAGATTCTCAGAAGTAGACGAATTAAAAATTGAAAGTAAAAGAGTAAAAACAAGACTAGATCGTATTACTGATAATTTATTAATAGCGTATCAAAAGGTTGGAATTGTTAAATATGATGCATTTAAAGAAATGGGGGGCAAATTAAGTTTTGCTTTAGCAATGTTAAATGATAATAATGATGGTTTTATTTTAAATTCAATGCATTCAAGTAGAGAAGGTTGTTATACTTATATTAAAGAAATAATAAAAGGGGAATCCTTTGTAGTTCTAGCAGAAGAAGAAAAAATGGCATTAGATGAAGCAATTAATAGTAGAAATTATATGAAATAGATTTAATTAAATATTAAATATAATCAAACTATACTACAGGTAGTAATTAAACTAGTTCTTTGAAGTGGGATATTACAATTATATAATAAATTACTAGGATTCATAAATTAATACTTTAAATTTCAACAATAAAAATAGAATAAATAAATAATATATTTATTTATAATTTTATAACATAATGAAAAATTATATATCAATTTAAACTTATCACCTTCTTGATAGAAATCTTATTTATCCTATCAGGAAGGTTTTTTGTAACTGAAAAAATCATACTAATAATATATAACATCTCAATATATATACAGGAAACTTATAATAGAGAATGTAAAAGTTATAATATATTGACAATTAGATAATTCAAGTTATCAAAAGAAATAAAAAGTACAAATGAAAGAGTGTTCGAGGTATAATTTTATTAAATTGATAGTAAAAAAGATTGGAGTATAAAATATATACTCCAATCTTTTTTATTATAATATTATACTATTTATATCATTTATCTCTTGTGACATTTAATCAATAACATACAACTTATAACATACAACTTATAACATACAACTTATAACATATAGATTATAACATACAACTTATAACATATAACTTATATTATATAACTTATATTATATAACCTATAACATTTAATCTATTATATATTAAAACTTAATTTGTGTAAAATAACTGACTATGTTTTAATATATTTTAACCCTCATTTATAATGCTTATTATATTTTAATTAATTTATTGATACTAATTATTTATCTGTTTTCTTAACTGGTATATTACCTTTTCCATAGAATGCTGTTAGATATAATTCTTCTAATTCAGATACTAAAGGTAATCTTGGATTAGCAGTTGTACATTGATCTCCGAAAGCTAAATCTGCAAGTGGTCCAACTTTAGTTAAGAAGTCTTTTTCATCAATTCCATACTCTTTTAATGTTGCTGGAATTTCTAAGAATTGATTTAACTTTTCTACTTCAGCAGCTAACATTTCAACAGCGTCATCATTATTTTTTGGTTTATATCCAAGTTTATTCATTAAGGAGAAAATCTTATCGCCTACAATGTAGCTTTCATACTTTGGCCAAGCAGTAAACTTAGTTGGGTTAGAAGTTCCATTATAACGAATAACGTGTGGTAATAAAATTGCGTTTGCACAACCATGAGGTATATGATATTCTCCACCTAATTTATGAGCTAAGGAGTGGTTAATTCCAAGGAAAGCGTTAGTAAATGCCATACCAGCAATTGTTGATGCATTATGCATTTTTTCACGAGCTACAGGATCATTTGCACCAAACTCGTATGATTTTTTAAGGTATGTGAATACCATTTCAATTGCATGAATTGAAAGTGCATCTGTATAATCAGAAGCTACGATGGAGATGTAAGCTTCAATAGCATGTGTTAATACGTCCATACCAGTCCATGCTGTAGATTTCTTAGGAACACTCATTACGAAATCTGGATCGATAATTGCTACGTCTGGAGTTAATTCATAATCTGCTAAAGGATATTTCTTATTTTCTGTTTTATCTGAAATAACAGCAAAGGATGTAACTTCTGATCCTGTTCCGGAAGTAGTAGGAATAGCAACTAATTGTGCTTTCTTACCTAATTGTGGGAACTTGTATGCTCTCTTTCTAATGTCTAAGAATTTTAATGACATGTTTTTGAAATCTGCTTCTGGGTTTTCATAGAATAACCACATACCCTTTGCAGCATCGATTGCAGAACCACCACCTAATGCAATGATTACGTCAGGTTGGAACTTATTCATGGAGTCAACACCCTTCATGATTGTTTCTAAAGATGGATCTGGCTCAACTTGATCGAAGATTTCACAATGTACATAATCTTCTCTTTTTCTTAATTGGTATAATACTTTATTAACATAACCTAATTGAGTCATTGCTGGGTCAGTAACGATAAAAGCTTTACTGATATTAGGCATTTTTGCTAAGTAAGCAGTAGATCCTGACTCAAAATAGATTTTACTAGGAACTTTAAACCATTGCATATTATTTCTCCTCTTAGCTACACGTTTCACATTTACAAGGTCAACTGCAGATACATTGTGTGTAGTTGAGTTTCCACCATATGAACCACATCCAAGAGTTAAGGATGGCATATTTGTATTGTAAAGATCACCGATAGCACCATGAGTAGATGGGGAGTTAACAATAATACGTCCAGTTTTCATTCTATCTGAAAATTCTTTGATAACTTTTTCGTTTGTTGAATGAAGTACGGATGAATGTCCCATACCACCATTCGCTAGCATTAATTCACATTTGTGTAAACCATCTTCTACGTCAGCAGCTTTTGTTACAGCTAAAACTGGTGATAACTTTTCAATAGATAATGGATATTCAGCACCAACGCCTTCTAATTCAGTACAAAGAATCTTTGTATGTTTAGGAATTGTAAATCCAGCCATTTCAGCAATTTTTGCAGGTGATTGACCTACAATGTTTGGATTAACAGATCTTTTTTCTAAATTAATTACTACTGGCTCTAATTTTTTGATTTCTTCTTTTGTTGCGAAATAGCATCCAGCTTTTTTCATTAATTCAATTACTTCATTATATACAGGAGCTTCAATAATAGCTGCTTGTTCAGAAGCACAAATCATACCATTGTCAAATGATTTAGATAATACTAAGTCATTAACTGCTCTTTTTAAAACTGCAGTTTTTTCAATGAAGCATGGAACATTACCAGGTCCAACGCCAAGAGCTGGTTTACCAGATGAGTATGCTGCTTTAACCATTCCAGGACCACCGGTAGCAAGAATACAAGCTACACCAGGATGATTCATTAATACGGATGTTGCTTCAACGGATGGATATTCGATCCACTGAATACAGTTTTTAGGAGCACCAGCTGCAATAGCAGCATCTAATAAAGTTTGTGCAGCTGCTTTAGAGCATTCTTGAGCACTTGGATGGAAACCAAAAATAATTGGGTTACGAGTTTTTATACAGGAAATTATTTTAAACATTGTAGTTGATGTTGGATTAGTAACAGGGGTTACACCTGCTACGATACCAATTGGTTCAGCAACCATCATGTAATCTTCTTCATCATTATCTTCTATAATACCAACTGTTTTTTGATACTTTATGGAGTGCCAGATATATTCTGTTGCAAATATGTTCTTTGTTATTTTATCTTCGTAGATACCTCTTCCTGTTTCTTCAACAGCCATTTTTGCTAATACTTGTTGTTTTGCAAGTCCAGCTAAAGCCATTTCATGAACAATATTATCTATTGTTTCTTGATCATAATTCATAAATTCATGTAATGCAACTTGAGCATTCTTAACTAATAGGTCTACATGTTCTTGTGGTGTTGGTTGTTTTTTTTCTGCCATAATTTAAAACCCTCCATATTTGATTTATAATTCATGTTAAATTATTAACAAGTTGGTGAAACATTTAATACACTTTGAATATAACAGAATGTTAATTATTTGTCAAAGTATATTTTATAAAATCTGACTAAAATGGCGTAAAATTTAATGTATAAAAACCGAATAAACTATACAATATGCACAAAGTAAAAAAATGTGACATGAAAATATACAAAAACGTCATTAAAAAAAACTTATAATGTTAAATATATAACAATAATTACATAACTATTTATGGCGAGTTATTATTGACATAATTATTCTGATTGTTTATTGTTATATATAAGTGGATAAATAAAGCCTCGGAAAAAGTATTACACAAATATATGCGCATTATCCATTAATGTAAAAAAACGAGGTATTTCAAATGAGAAGGATGTTACTTGATACTATAAAAGGAAATGAAATACTTGCAAAAGATATTATAACTGATAGTGGTATAGTAATTATGTCAGCAGGTGCAATTGTTAAAAGAGAATATATTAGCAAGTTAGTAGAGTTAGATATATATTATATTTATATAGAAGATGAATATTCCGTAGGAATTGATGATGATGATAATATAGAAGAACTTATAAAGGAGCAATGTCAATCAATCGTAAAAGAAATTATTGAAAAATATTCTTATCAAGGTCATGGTGAATTAGTTCATATTCAACATGTGGCTGAAGAAATAATTGGAGATATATTAAAACAACCTGAGATTATGTTTAGCATTTCAGGTGTTAGAAAAAAAAGTGAAAGCACATATTCACATTCGATAAATGTATGTGCTCTGTCTGTTTTATTGGCTTTACGAATGAAATTACCGAAAGCAAGAGTACGTGAAATCGCAGTAGGTAGTTTATTACATGACATCGGATATACTTCTGTTACCTTTGATTACATCAATTCACTTTATAATGAATGTAATAAGCAAGAACAAAAAGAATTAATGAAACATGTGATATATGGTTATTCTGCTGTGATTAAGGAAGAATGGTTATCACAAACGTCTAAGGATATTATACTATGTCATCATGAAAGAATAGATGGTACTGGGTACCCCTTTCATAAGACAGAAGATAAAATTAAAATAGGAAGTAAAATTGTAGGTCTCTGCGATACTTTTGATTGTATGGTTTATGGACATTTAGTGCCTAAAATGAAAGTTCATAATGCAATAGATTATATCGTTAGTCAGGCAGGAATCAAATTTGATTTTGATATAGTTAATTGTTTTATTGAATCAGTTGCGGCATATCCTAATGGGACTGCAGTAATAACGAATGAAGGTGAAAGGGGTATTGTATTAAGACAAAATGTAAAATGTCCAACAAGACCTGTAATTCATATGATATCAGATTCAAATGGAAAAAAATATACACAGTGGGTAGAAAAGGATTTGAAAGTTGAATTAACCGTCTTTGTTGTGGATACAATTGACTTATAAACTAATATTGTGTATAAAAATTAAAAAATTTCTTTTATCTGTGGATAAGTAAATGTGCTGCTTATTCGTTTATCAAATTTAGATAACGTATGAGCAGCTTTTTATTTGCCAAATATGAGAATTAATACTTCTTTACAGTACTTCAAAAATATGATATAAGTATTAGATACACATATTTTTGGTGTTTTAAAAAACTTGGTATGTAAATTAAGCTAGGTACCATATAATATGGAAAACGGAAGATTAACCGATTGAATTAGTTAGGTGGTGAATGATTGTGCATAGTTATTTAAGAGCAATAGGATTTAGTAAAATTACGGATCGAATAGAATTAGAAAATTTGTTGGGCATAATCATAGAACAACCAACAGAGAAAAATATTATTAATTTAAAAGATAATAAGGTATTTGCTGAGATTTCTAAGACATTCTCCAAGCAAATAGGTATAACTTTAAGAGGAGAATATGATTCTAATGGTAAGTTTTATATGGAACATTACTTTCCTTATTATAAGAGTCAATACATGAGCACGAAGGAAGAGATAACTATTATAAAACGTGTTGATACAGAAGCTTACACTGGAATGTGTGATGACGTAAGGTTAGGTGTATCTCTTATTTTTTATTTACAAAATGTAGTTGATTATGTTTCCTTTGGCAAAGAGTTAAATCAAAATGGCTTAGTTTTGCCAATATACTTATCAGCTTTATCAGTTTCAGGGAAAATAATTCTTCCACTAGAACGTGATGAAAAACTCGATAAGAATAATAGTGCAGATGTACAATACAGAAGACAATTAATAGCAGAAGCCAAAAAGGGTAATCAAGAAGCAATTGATAGCCTTACAATAGATGATATTGATATGTATGCTATGATATCAAGAAGAGCAAAATATGAGGATATTTATACAATTGTAGAAACGTCATTTACGCCATTTGGATCAGAATCTGATAATTATACTATATTAGGAACTATAATAGATATGGAAAGCATTACGAACGATATAACAGGTGAAGAAATCTATAATTTAATGATATCTTGTAATGATGTTATATTCCAGGTTGCGATTAATAAAATGGATTTATTAGGGGAACCAACAGTAGGAAGACGTTTTAAGGGTAATATTTGGCTTCAAGGATGTATTGATTTTGAAAACAATAAATATTAGAAATTTGGTTGACTAAATTAGAATAAAATAGTAGAATAAATTTGCTAATGTTAGGCATGTTCCTATAGCTCAGTAGGATAGAGCGACCGCCTCCTAAGCGGTAGGCCGCTGGTTCGACTCCAGTTAGGAACGTAATATAAAAAAGGTATTTCTCTTAGAGGAATACCTTTTTTTGTTTAAATACGTATTAAAAATTAATTTTAATCTTATCAGTACGTTTTCTACGATCTCTTTTTTGGCGATATGCATTTCTTTTTTTTCGATATGGGATTTCTATTAAAACGATATATATTAATGTACCTAATATAACAACTCCTACCATGATTCCTATTATTAAAGGTTTTAATGATTTTGAATCAGAATGAAATACACTAGCAGAGTCAGTTTTATCTATTTCAGGAGTAGCTATTGGTGTAGGTATATATGCACCTTTTAATAAAGTTGGTGATGTAATGTTATTATAGATAATATCAGCAGATCCTACGTATTTTCCACCATACGTGTATTGAATGCTACCAATGATATTTTCACCATCTTTTACTTCGTTAATTGGAGTTAATTCAATTTCCTTTTTGGCATCCTTATAATCAACACCATTTGGAAGTACAATATTTCCTTTTGGACTTACCTGTAACTTAGAGGTCTCTCTATTAAACAAAGGACTGTATTTTGTAAATAATGATGATGATTCTTCTGATTTTGGATCAACAATATCAGATATATTATAAATAGAAAAATTATCAAAGGCAAAATTTAATATACTTGCGGTATCCGAATACTCATTTTGTATACTATCACATTTCATAATTACGCTTATTAAAGTCATTCCATTACGTTCTGCAAAAGTAACTAATGTGTATAGGGCTTTTGAGGTGTAACCTGTTTTACCACCAATACAACCATCAAATTTAATATTGCCTTTAACAAATTTATGATGGTTAGCTAGGTATCTTGTTTCTTCTTGTATATTAGTTGGTGGAATTGTATAGATACGGGTTCCAGTTATAGTACGAAACGTATCATTGTTTATAGCTGCTCTAGATATCAAAGCCATATCATAAGCGGATGTATAATGATTTGGATCTGGTAATCCATGAGGGTTTACAAAATTGGAATCAGTACAACCTAACTCTTTGGCTTTTTCATTCATTAATTTTGCAAATGATTCTACATTTCCAGATACATGTTCAGCAATAGCATATGATACCTCGTTTGCAGATTCTAACATTATACCATATAAACTTTGTTCCATAGTTAATTGTTCGCCAACATCGATACCGATACGACTACTGTCCAAATCAACATCAAAAATAGCTTCTTTTGAAAAGGTTATGGTTTCGCCTAGGGAAGAATTTTCAATGGCAAGTAATGCAGTTAATATTTTAGTTATACTTGCAGGATAATATGTTTGATGAATGTTTTTTGAATATAGTATAGCTCCTGTAGAAGCTTCCATTACAATAGCTGCCTCTGAATGAACATTAGGTGAATTCGCTGGCCATAAATCTTTATTATTTTCATCGTCAGTTGCATTACTTTTATTGGTATCATCAGTTGTTGTATTAACTTCTGTAACAACACTGTTATTTATTATTTGAGCTTTTGTATTTATTGAATTATTAAATAATAAGCAAATTACACTTAATATAATTAAAGTTTTTTTCATGATAACTCCTTTATGTTAATCACTATTTATAATTATTCATTTTTTGAATGTAGTTTTTGAGTGTTAAAACAATAACTATATTATAGTTTATTTTAAAGGTTGTATCAAGAAAAAATAAGTAGAATAAATATTAAATATTATAAAAATAAGCTTGATATTACTAGAATATTGTATTGTTTTGACGAATAAGAGTGTATGAGTCTAAATAATACACTTTAAAGTTAAAATACAATGGTTAGTAATACCAAGCAATTTTAAATTTTGTTTATAACGTTATATTTATGAATTGTATAAATATAGTACTGATATCATAATTTTCACAGTTACATAAGCTAAGGATATGAGTGCATCCTATTTAACTGGTGAACATTTGATAAAAATAAATACTTTTATCACTTTATCTTAAATAAGTCCAGATGAATAGGTATGCACTCATATTAAATTTAAATATAATTATAGAATTATGAACCTAAATTAATTATACATTTCTAATTACTTTTGACCATAATAAGCATCCTTACCATGTTTTCTAAGATAGTGTTTATCTAATAATTCTTGTTGCATGGAAGGAATGTTTCCACCGGACAAAGATAAGTTATGCCATGCCATAAAGGCAACCTCTTCTAGAACCACAGCATTATGCACAGCAGTATTAGGGTCTTTGCCCCAGGTAAATGGTCCATGGCTGTAAACTACTACACCAGGAACATCATCTGGATTTATACCACCTGTTTTAAAACGCTCGATAATGACTGTTCCTGTTTCTTTTTCATAAGCAGAAGAGATTTCATCTTTGGTCATCTTTCTGGTACATGGGATTTCGCCATAAAAATAATCAGCGTGAGTTGTTCCTAGTGCAGGAACACCGATTCCAGATTGAGCAAAGGTTGTTGCCCATCTTGAATGGGTATGAACAACGCCACCTATGTTTGGAAATGCTTTATATAATTCTATATGAGTTGCTGTATCAGATGAAGGATTTAAGTTTCCTTCAATTCGGTTACCATCTAAATCAACGACAACCATATCTTCTACTTTCATTACGTCATACTCCACACCAGAGGGTTTAATTACAATTAATCCAGATTCTCTATCAATACCTGAAACGTTACCCCATGTAAAAGTAATAAGACCATGCTTTGGCAACATCATATTAGCTTCATATACTTGTTTTTTTAAGTTTTCTAGCATAAATAACTCCTTTAAAATGAAATATAGTTATGAGATATTTTAAGATTAATAATTATCTTAATTTCCATGCTATATCTTGAAGGAATAATAATTGTTTTAAGCTCTCTACAGTAGTATCTTTACTAATATGAATATATTCAATACCCATTATTTCAGCAAAATCTTGCATTTGTTCTGCAGTTACTGAATAAGAAAATACAGTATGATGTGCTCCACCTGCTAAAATCCAGCATTCTGCACCTGTTTTAAGATCAGGCATAGCTTTCCACATAACACGTGCAACTGGTAGGTTAGGCATTTCATAGATTGGTTTTACAGCTTCTACATCTTGAACAATTAGACGGAAACGACCACCCATATCAACAAGAGAAACAACAATAGCAGAACCTTCATGACCCTCAAATACTAATCTTGCAGGGTCAGCTTTACCACCAATTCCAAGTGGGTGAACTTCAATTCTTGGTTTATCAGCTGCTAGAGTAGGGCATACCTCTAACATATGAGCACCTAAGGATAATTCGTTTCCTTTGGTTAAATCGTAAGTGTAATCTTCCATAAAAGCAGAACCACCGTCTAAACCTTCAGACATTTGCTTTAATATATGAGTGAGTGCAGAAACTTTCCAGTCACCCTCACCGCCATAACCAAAACCAGCTTCCATTAATCTTTGAGAAGCTAAACCTGGTAATTGTTCCATACCATGTAAATCTTCAAATGTGTTGGTATAAGCACCACAACCAGCTTCTGTTAACATTTTTTTCATAGCTATTTCAGCTTTTGCTTGATAACGAATGGATGCAATATTATCTGTTGCGATTATATATTTTTCCTCATATTCTTTTAATAAGGAATCAACTTCTTGCTCTGTTACAGCATTAATTTCTTTTACTAAATCACCAACAGCAGTTGTATTTACTTGCCATCCAAGTTTAAGTTGAGCTTCAACTTTATCGCCTTCTGTTACTGCCACTTGGCGCATATTATCACCAAAACGCATTACTTTAAGGTTTTTGCTCACCATTGCTCCAACAGCAACTCTCATCCAACTTCCAAGTTTACCTCTAACATCTTCGTCTTCCCAGTAACCTGCAATAACTTTACGTGGCATACGCATTCTTGTTCCAATAAAGCCATGTTCTCTATCACCATGTGCAGATTGATTTAAATTCATAAAATCCATATCAATTCCTTCATTAGGAATACAACGATTGAATTGAGTATGAAGATGACAATAAGGTTTTTCTAATATGGATAAACCATTAATCCACATTTTAGAAGGAGAGAAGGTGTGCATCCATGTTATAATACCAGCACAGTTTTCATTATAATTTGCTTCTTTTATAACTTTAGTAATTTCGTCTGGAGTTGTAACAATTGGTTTATATATTACGGAACAAGGAACTAAATCAGAATTATTTAACTCTTTAGCAATAATCTCAGAGTGTTCTGCTACTTTCTTTAAAGTTTCTGGTCCATATAAATGTTGAGAACCAGTAATAAACCAAAATTCATATCGTTTCATATTTGACATAAGATAACCTCCTATTGATCTTTCATAGTTTTAAATTCTTCATAATAAAAAAGCTCATAAATGTTTTTAAATACTTTGTAATT
This sequence comes from Anaerocolumna sp., assembly GCA_029239975.1. GTDB lineage: Bacteria > Bacillota > Clostridia > Lachnospirales > Lachnospiraceae > Anaerocolumna. Next base: position 59,416 of record JARBTX010000007.1, on the reverse strand, counting down.
TTTTAATTTCTTTTAACCGTTTCATTACATCGTTTGTTCCACGTCCAAAATAGTCATGAAGTATGGAATATTCTGCATAAAGGCTATCATAAACTTTTGCATTTTCAGGAATTGGATAATATACAGTGTCTTTTAATTTACCCATCATACTTCCTGCTTTAAATACATCATCATAGCCACCATTATCAGAACCTGCAGCAACTGCACCAAAGATAGCACTTCCTAGAGCCGGGCCTTGAGATGTGCCACCAATTTTGATTGGAACACCAATTACATCAGCATATATTTGCATTGCCATTGGATTCTTTTGAGATATACCACCGGAAGCATAAAATTCATCAACAGGAACACCATTCTCACGGAACGTTTCAATGATTTTTCTGGTTCCATAAGCAGTAGCTTCAATTAATGCTCGGTATATTTCTTCTGGTTTCGTTTGTAAGGTCATGCCAACGATTAAACCTGTTAAATCAACATCTACTAATACTGAACGATTACCATTCCACCAATCTAATGCAACTAAACCACTTTCACCAACTTTTAATTGATTTGCTTTATTAGTTAAATACTCATGTATATTAATTCCTTCTGCTTTTGCGGCCTCATAATACTCAGCACTTACACAGTTATCAACAAACCATGCAAAATGATCGCCAACGCAAGATTGGCCTGCTTCGTAACCATAAAAACCAGGGCAAACTCCATCTTCAACTACTCCACACATACCTGGAACTGTTTGTTCTTTTGTACCTAATAAAATATGACAAGTTGAAGTACCCATAATCGCTAACATTTTACCAGGTCCGTCTATTTTTACTGCTGGTACTGTTACATGAGCATCTACATTAGCAACTGCAACAGCTGTTCCAACCTTTAATCCTGTAAGCTTAGCGGCAGCTTCTGTAATTTCCCCTGCTTTTGCTCCTAATGGTGTAATAGGGCAATTTAATTTATCATCAACGACATTCTCAAGACGAGGGTCTAAAGCTTTAAAGAATTCCTTTTCTGGGTATCCTTTTTGTTTATGCCACATAGCTTTGTAACCAGCAGTGCAGGAATTTCTTGTTTGTACTCCAGTTAATCTCCAGATTACCCAATCAGCCGCTTCTATAAAATAATCAGCAGCTTCATAAATATGTGGTGCTTCATCTAGTGTTTGCCAAATTTTTGGGAACATCCACTCAGAAGAAATTTTTCCACCATAACGTGCTAACCAGTCTTGATTCATATTAGCTGCAATTTCATTAAGCTTATTAGCTTTATCTTGTGCAGCATGATGTTTCCATAGTTTTATGTAGGCATGAGGGTCATCTTTAAACTGATCTAAGAAACATAGTGGTGTACCATCAGATTTTACTGGCAACATGGTACAAGCAGTAAAGTCTATACCAACACCAATAATGTCTTCAGGTGATACTCCTGACTCCTTTATAACAGCTGGGATTGTAGATGAGAATACATCTAAATAGTCCTGTGGATGTTCTAATGCCCAATCAGGAGCTAATTTCTTACCATTTGGTAAGGTTTCATCCATTACTCCATGAGGGTATTCTTTTGTTGCATCAGCTAATTCTTCCCCTGTTTCAACATTAACCAGTAAAGCTCGCCCAGATAGTGTTCCAAAATCAACACCAATTGCATATTTTGGCATTTTATATACCTCCTAAATAATTTTAATATAAATAATGTTGGTAAATAATCTCATGTAAAAATCATTGACATAGTGTAAAAATCTTTAAAGTTGTAAGTCATTATTGTTGGGTAAAAATTAGTAGTCATTACATAGCATGAATCCATTACACTAAATAAGCAACATAGTAAATATATAACAATTGGACAGTACAGACATGAAAGATGTACGTACAACTTATTCTAATTTAATTTTATATGATACGAATTTAAATTGCAAGTGAAAATTTATAAACTTTTAAAATAGTTTAGTTCTTTATTAAAAATTATATACTTTCACTTGTTCATCTTGTTAAGTGTAGCAATTTATATATTTAATTTTTTTACAGAGTTTCTGAGCTTAATAGAGGGTTCAATTTTAATTCGTTCCGCTATCAATGGATTATTAATTTGCTTTAATATTAACTGTGCAGCTTTTTTACCAATCTTATTGGATGGGTAGATAACAGAAGTAAGGTTACATACCATTTCTTTTGCTAAAAAAGAATTATCAAAGCTAACGATGGAGTAATTATCAGGTACACTTAAATTATTCCTTTTTAATAAACGTATCAAAGCAGATGCTACTTGGTCATTGTAACAGACAATACCAGTAATATCTTTTATACGGTCTAATATAACAGTATCCATGGAACCCTCAAAAAGATAATTAAAATCCTCTGTTGTATACCAGATAATTGAAGTATCATCCACAACAAAATTATGTTTTTTTATGGATTTTAAGATACCCTCATATCGTTTCAAACCTTGTAAGTCATCAGATTTAAATATTCCACCAATATGTTTATGTCCATTTTGTATTAACACATCAGTTGCCAATTCACCTGATTTTGCATCATCCATTACAATATAGGAATCACTATAATTATTATAATAGCCATTGATAAAAACCGTAGGAATGTGGATTTCTTTTAACTTTTGATACAATTTTTCATTGGCATTTGGTAAAGCAGATTTTGTTCCTTCAATGATAATTCCATCTACACCACTTTGTATCATTTGCTGTAAGCAATTTTCCTCATTTCTAGGTTTATTATGCGTGATGCCTAAGGACATAGTATATCCAGCCTCAGTTAGTATTTCTTCAATACCGTGAATGATGCTTGGAAATACATAATCATCCAAATAAGTAGTAATTACTCCTATACGCATTGTTTTATCAACGGATGATTTTCTATTTAAAATACTTACATACGTACCACTACCTTGTTCACGTACTAAAATGCCTTCAGAAACTAAAGTACCAATTGCTTGGCGTACAGTCTGTCGGCTGTATCCAAATTTTTTCGCTAATTCATTTTCTGAGGGTATACGTTCTCCAACTGAAAAGTTGCCATTCGCAACATTTTCTTTAATCCACTGACTTAGTACGGAATGTTTTGATTGTTCGTTTTTGGTCATACATACCTCGATTCTATTTAAAGGTAAATCCTTATCATTTATAAGTGAATATTTACTAATTTTACTATAATTTCAGAAAGTTGTAAATACAAGTTATTAAAATGTATCATACATTACAACTCTAGCATATGGAGTTAAAATTTATACCTGAACTTTACATAAAAAACTGACCTCCCATAATATTAGATTTTAGGTCTAACTTATGAGGGTCAGTTCAAAATAACCTTTTATAGGATTTTTTAAATAGATTTATATCAAGATCAATTTTCTCGTCTTCTTTTAATAACTTTTAATCTAGTAAATTCTTCACGTTCTTTTTCTTCAAGTGCATTTTGAATATCACGAGTCAATTCATTATAATAAGGAATCGTAATGTTTTTTAAGGCATTTGCTCGCTTTTGCGTCTTATTAATATTAGTAGCTAAACGATATGCGGAATTTTCAATCATTGCAAGTCTAATTGTTAACTCTTTTACCTTTTTAAAACTATTTGTAGCATCATCTAGGGACAAGCTAGTGTTAAAGAAGGAATAGGTAGGTTTACTTTCTGTATCATTAAATTCTACAAGAGGTATTTCAGTACCCATAATACTTCTCTGTTTTATAACGATAGAATTTTCCTCAGGGATTGTACTGCTTAAATCCTCAACATTTCGTATGCCCATTTCTATATTTGCTTTTTGTAAAGAAGCATAAGCATTGGTAAATGTACTATCTATTTCTGATTGAATATTCTTAGCTTTATCAATTAACTCCATTAATTCACGTATTAAGATATTACGCTTTTTATCCATTAACTCATAACCTTGTTTTGCTAAGGCAAGGGAGTTTTTAGCCAATATAAGATTACCCTTAGTTGGAAATGTATTCGGATTCATATAAACCTCCTCTGAGCATCTCTAATTATAACTCATCGCTGACGTTAGGTAATTCTTTAGAGATATAGTATTTATCCAAAATCTTTGTATCAATACGATCAAGCTCTTCTTTTGGCAGGATGGATAGTAATTCCCAACCTTTATTAAGTGTTTCGATTATGGACCTGTCTTCTCTAATACCTTGAGATATAAATTCTTGTTCCATTGCAATACCAAACTTTAAGTAGTTCTTATCAAGGGCTGACAATTCATCCTCACCAATTACACTAGCTAATGCTCTAGCGTCACCTACACGAGCGTATGAGGAAAATAATTGATTTGCAAGATCTTGATGATCTTCCCTAGTATAGCCTTTACCAATACCATCTTTCATTAAACGGGATAGGGAGGGAAGTATACTGATTGGAGGGTAAACTGCTTTTTGGTGAAGTGAGCGATCTAAAACGATCTGACCCTCAGTGATATATCCAGTTAAATCAGGGATTGGATGAGTAATATCATCGTTTGGCATAGTTAGAATCGGAATCTGAGTAACAGAACCTTTAGAATCTCTAACAATACCAGCTCTTTCATATAAAGTTGCTAACTCACTATATAGGTAACCTGGGTATCCTTTTCTACTTGGAATTTCACCTTTTGAGGAGGATACTTCACGCATTGCTTCCGCAAATGAGGTCATATCTGTTAATATAACCAACATGTGCATACCTTTTTCAAACGCTAAATACTCTGCAGCTGTGAGTGCTACCTTTGGAGTAATTAATCTTTCAACAACAGGATCATTAGCAAGATTAAGATACATAACTACATGAGAACTTGCTCCACTATCTTCAAAAGTACGGCGGAAGAAGTCAGCTACATCATGTTTTACACCCATTGCTGCAAATACAATTGCAAATTCTTCATCACTATTTTCACCAAGAGAAGCTTGCCTAACAATTTGTGCAGCTAGTTGATCGTGAGGTAAACCATTTCCAGAGAAAATAGGAAGTTTCTGACCACGAATTAAAGTAGTTAAACAATCGATGGTAGAAATACCTGTTTTTATATAATTTCTTGGGTATTCTCTAGAGCATGGGTTAAGGGGTTGACCATTTACATCTTTTTTAATATCAGAAACAATATTACCAAGTCCGTCAATTGGTTGACCAATTCCATTAAATACACGACCTAAGATATTTTCAGATAAGGTTACTTCCATTGGATGCCCAGTTAATTTCGTATGAGTATTGTTTAATGACATATCTTCAGTACCTTGAAAAACTTGGATTACAGCTTTATCTTCATAAACTTCAACGATTCTTCCTATTTTTTTCTTACCCTCTACGGACAATTCAACGATTTCGTCAAAGGATGCATCTCGAACACCCTCGAGTACAATTAAGGGGCCGTTTATTTGACTTAGTCCTAAATATTCTATTGACATAATTGACCTCCTCTAGGCGTTCTTAGCCATAATATGATTATAAAAATCATCTATCATAGTTTTGTAATCATCAAATTTATTTAGTTCATTATTGGCAACATCATATTTTATAGATATAACTTTATCAAAAATATCTTCTGATTTTAATATAGACATTGGCATATTCATTGCTACTAATTGTTTTGATTTTGTATAAAGATAAAGAATTGTTTGCATCATCTTGAGTTGCTTAAGTAATGGTACATACGTATCTGATGGATGATAAGCATTTTGTTGAACAAAGCCTAATCTTATTACTCTGGCAATTTCAAGTACTAATTTTTGATCATCTGGTAAGACATCACTACCAATTAATTTAACTATTTCATTTAGTTGACTTTCTTGTGTTAACAAGCTAAGTATTTGATTACGACAATCCACAAAGTCACTACCAACATTAGTAGTATACCATGGTGCTAAATCAGTTAAATATTCACTATAACTAGTTAGCCATTGGATTGCAGGAAAATGTCTTGCATAGGCTAAGGATTTATCTAATGCCCAAAAGCAACGAACAAAACGCTTCGTATTTTGTGTAACAGGTTCAGAAAAATCTCCACCTTGAGGTGAAACAGCTCCAATAATTGAAACACTACCCTCAGTTCCATTTAGATTCTCCATAAAACCTGCACGTTCATAAAAGCCAGATAATCTGGAAGCAAGGTAAGCAGGGAAGCCCTCCTCAGCAGGCATTTCTTCCAAACGACCGGATAACTCACGAAGAGCTTCTGCCCAACGAGAGGTGGAATCTGCCATAATGGCAACATGGTAACCCATATCGCGATAATATTCTGCTAATGTTATACCGGTATATATACTGGCCTCACGAGCTGCTACTGGCATATTGGATGTATTGGCAATTAAAGTAGTTCTATCTAAAAGAGGGTTTCCTGATTTTGGATCCACTAATTTAGAGAAATCCTCTAATACTTCAGTCATTTCATTTCCACGTTCACCACATCCGATATACACAATAATATCTGCATCAGACCATTTTGCCAGTTGGTGTTGCGTCATTGTTTTACCTGTTCCAAAACCACCAGGAATTGCAGCAGTTCCCCCTTTTGCAATAGGGAATAAGGTATCTAAAATTCGCTGTCCTGTAATTAATGGTCGATCAGAAGCATATCTTTTGGCAGTTGGTCTAGGTATACGGATAGGCCATTTTTGTGTTAAGGTTAACTCTTGTTCTGTACCATTTGGTAATTTTATGGTTACGATAGAATCATTAATTGTATATTTACCATCAGGGGCTACTTTTGTTACTATGCCGGTTAGGTGGGGAGGAACCATGGATTTATGAATAATTGCTCTTGTTTCAGGAACTTCGGCTATAATGGTTCCACCATAAATTTTATCTCCTTCTTTTACAGTTATATGAACATCCCAAAGTTTTGTAGTGTCTAATGATTCAACGCTTACACCTCTGGATATAAATGCACCAGATCTGGATGAGATCTCTTTTAAAGGTCGTTCGATACCATCAAAAATATTACCTATAATACCAGGTGCTAATGTTACTGATATAGCAGCTCCAGTTGAATATACTTCTTCTCCAGGCTTTAATCCAGTGGTTTCTTCGTAAACCTGAATGGTGGTTTCTTCCTTTGTTAGACCGATTACTTCACCAACAAGCTTTTGATGACTAACTAAAACCATTTCGCCCATCTTAAAGCCTTGATTACCAGATAGATAAACGATTGGTCCATTAATTCCAAATATTTTTCCTGTTATATTCATAATGGAGAAAACTCCCCTTTCATTAATTTATAGATTAGATAATTGCGAAACGTCAAAGATGTACTTATTTATTATACAATTTATACAGTTTTATGGCTGAATCTTGCCTTTTAAGGCAACTGAAGCCAGAATATTCAAATTGTATGATAAATTCGGTAAACTATATCGTTTCGCAATTACCTATTATTATAGAGTAAATGAATTCTTCGATTCTTCTAATTTTGTCAAAAAAGAATTGTCTATTAATATGTTCTTTGCATGTATAACAGCTCTTGTTCCACCATAAAAATCAATTACACTAATTGTAAGCTTAACACCTGTATTTGATTCTAAAGATGCTAAAAGAGATGCATCAGTTGGATTAATATAGATTGTAATATCATCATTTAAGGCAAATTCTTTTGCATGTTTTATTTGAGAACTTAGTAAATCAAAATAGTTTGAAGTTGTCATATAATCATTTAGTTTCGCCTTAACTTCATTGAATAACTTTTCAGTTAATTCAGCAGACTTTTCACTAACCAATCTTTTTAATTTAATAGATTCATTGGATAGAGTCCTATTTTTTTCTCTTACCAAATTTTCTGATTCTGTTCTTAAACTAATTTCAGCTTTTCTTAAAGCTTCTTTTTTATAATCATCATAGATGACTTGAAGAGACAGTTTATAGTCATCAATTATTTGTATGTTTTGATTGGTAGCATTCTCCATTGCAGCATTATAAAAAAGTTCTAATTTTTCATCTAAAGTCATAAATATCCTCCATTCTGCCAAAACACCGTGAGTATTAGTGCGAGCTCATTCTTTGTAAACAATTGTTCTAACGATTCACAGTGGGAAGTCATGATTTCACCATTATCCCCTTTATAATTTGATTCCGATGGCTTCATTTACATAGGAAGTAATAAAATCTGGTTTACGGCCAGTACCGTGACGGTCTGGAACTTCTACAATTAAAGGTAGTTTACGATTTAATTTAACATCATTGATTAAGTCAGGAAATTCACGACTAAATTTCTCAGTAATAAGTAATATGCCTATGGTTTTGTCTGCAATTGCTTTATCAAGTTGTTCTTTTAAGTGCTTTTTTGAATGAATAACTACACCATCTACACCAGCCAAACGCATACCAGTATAGGTGTCTACATTATCACTAATAAGAAACATACGCATAATAATCCTCCATTCTGCCAAACACTGAGAATACTAGTTTAGCACTTTACTACCTATTAAAATTTATGGTGAGTGATTGTATTACCCTAAAATAGTAAAGGATACAATTAAACCATAAAGTGCAATACCTTCAGCAAGAGCAACAAATATAAGTGCTTTACCCATAATGCTAGAATCTTCACTCATAGCACCTAATGCAGCAGATGCAGCAGATGCTACTGCAATACCACCACCGATACAAGATAATCCTGTAGAAAGTGCAGCCGCCATATATCTCCATCCATCCGTCGCAGTTGCTACTGCAGCTTCTGCTTCAGCTGCAGATACTTTTCCACTAAACAGTAAAATATCTGCTATAATTAATGTTCCAAAGAAAAAGAAGGCATTGCTAAGTAAGGATGCTTTTAAATTACCTTTTTTCTTTTCCCCTAAAAGAAATGCTCCAAAAGGAATAATAATACTTAGAATTAATGCTGCTACTAATATTAATTTAACTGTCATATGTGTTTCCTCCTTAAAATAATTATTTGCTTTTATATGGTTTAAATACTTTGCCAGTTCCTTTATAGAAACGGCTAAACATTTCATAATACTCTAGACGTAATACTTGGATACCAACAATCAAACCTTCCATACCTGCAACGATTATATTACCTGCAATTAATATTAAAATATTGGGATTTCCACTTTCTACATTTGCCATTAACATTACAACTCCCATCATTGCTGCGTGACTTAAGGCAAATGCACCAACACGTAGAAAGGATATAGAGTTTGTAGCATAACTTAATAACACTTCAAAAAGTTCAAATAAGGATTCTAAAAAGAACATTCCTTTGTGATCCGGAAAAATTTTTGTCTTTTTCTCAAAATAATGTGAAAGTGGTTCTTTAAAGAACATGATAAGTAGTGGTATTGCAAAAAATATTACTAAAATAATGGTTGCAGGAAGTGCTTTTCCAGTAGCAATAAGGATTGCACATGTAATAGCTAAACCGTAAAATATAAGACCGGCAATACCATTGGTATCAAAGAAAATTTTTTCAATGTCTTTGGCTTTAATACCATTGATAATATTAATTAACATGGAAACAATAATTAAAAATACACCAAATCCAACAGCAGTTAGCAGTACAGTCATAACATTATCCATCGGATTTAACCATGCATACGGAATTACATCTTCAAAACCAAAGACGCTTCCGTACATAAAGCCCATAATGGTTGAGAATATACCAGCAATAGCTACAATAGCTGCAATTGTTATCTTTTTAAATTTATAGATAAGAGCACCACCAATTACTAAACATAAACCTTGACCAACATCACCAAACATGATACCAAATATTAAGGAATAAGTAATTGCAACAAAACTTGTAGGATCAATTTCATTATAAGCGGGTAAACCGTACATTTTTATAAACATTTCAAAGGGTTTGAATAATTTGAAGTTTTTTAATTTAGTAGGTGGTTTAGCAGTTAATCCTTCATGACTGTCATCAGATAAACAATAAACATTAGGGTCATTTTCTAAGTCCTTTAATAAAGATGCCACATTGTTTTCTTCAATCCAACCACACAATATAAAGTAAAAGGAATCACTGTCAGTAGCTTTTGTACAAGCAGCTAACTTACGAACATCAAAATTCCTTGTATAAGTACTTATGGTTTCATGAGCAAGTAGGATTTCTTCAGTTTTATTCGTTAATCTTAGCTTTACTTGTTCATTTAGTTCCCTAATTTTATTAAGTACAATTTCTTTCTTTTGATTGATAGTGTTATATGCTTCTTCTGGAGTTCCTTCATATTCTGCTGGTATAAAAATACGTTCAAAATGAAGAGACGAGTAAATTGCATCTACTTTATCTGATTGAGAAGCAGGAACGAAATATACACCCCAAATATATTCTGGATCATTTTCACTTTCAAAAAATAAAGTAGTAATACTATCATAAACAAATTTAGAAAACTTTGTATAGTATTCATGTTTTATTCTACCGAAGCGAAATTTGATAAATTTAAATTCTAATATCTTATTAATATCGTAATCAAGATGACGAAACGGTTCAATCTTTTTCATCAAGTCAATTAAATGATCACGATCTGCCTTTAATTCTTTTATCTGAGTATTTAAATCCTCTAATTCATAAGAAGCAGCATTTATTATTAAGGAAGCTTGAGCAGGAGTCATATCCCCTTTAACATTTATATTTTTTTTATCAAGCCTTTCAATAAGTTCAGTGGATTTACTATATACATCTTTATAAGGATTAATTTCAACAAAAGGTTTTAAATCATGAACAGAACTAAGTTCGGATAATGCATTCTCTAAATGTATTTCATATTTATTTAAATACACATTAACTACACGGTCGAATTCACTCTTTGGGCCTGTAATGCTTAAAAATTTCATTTTTTCAATCATTTTTGCACCTCCTGTTAAGTCTATAATACATATTTTAAAGTATCCTGTGGCGCTAATTTATATCTAATGCATTCTAAGGCGGTGGTTAAACGTCTCACCTCATCTCGTTTATGAAATAGATAATAACTAATTGGTGCCATGGAAGTAGGGTAAAGGTTTTTATTTTCCCAGTATATTTTCCATATCATTTTTTGATAAGTTAATTCTATTGTACCATCTGAAAGTGATGGAATTATTTTTTCATAAGTTGAACCTTTTAGGGCAGCAGCAAACTCATCAAACGTTATTGCTTCCATTAGTTTAATTAATCGTTCCTTAGATAATTTGTAAGTTACAGGAATGATATAGGAATAAGATTCACTCGAATGGTAAAACTTTTTGGAGCGATATAACCACATAATATTAAGTAAATCAATTTCTGTACCAAAGCTATGTGTTAATGCTTTTAAATCATCACCTTTTAATAATTTGTCTTTTAATTTCCAAGATTTCATAAAATAATGTACATCTAATTTCATTTCATAATCGAAGGATGAGATATCAGACTTTTGTATATTAGTAAGAATAGAATAGTATTCTGTACCTTTTAAATGGTTAATGTATTCTTCCATGGAATGAGAAGAGGCTAGTGCTTTTACATTAATTTTGGAATGCTTATTAAAAAAAGAACTAAACAAGCTTAAATCATAATCTTCATCTTTATTATAGACTGCATGCATACATGCTTTTAAGACATTTACTTCATATCGAAAGAAAATAAAATCAAGAACATTTCTCTGAGTAAGATTTGAAAAACGATATAACTTGGAAAAATCATGGTATAAACTATAGATAAGCATCCCCTCTGCCTGACCACGATGTATGATATGCTCATCAATACCATTAAAGATTTCACTATAACCTGGATGATTTTTTAAAAATGTTATATAATCGGATGTTGATTCAAGATTTGATATTGTTTGGTAATCATTATAGGTAATAAACCGAATCTCCATTGCCTTAGCTTTTGTGATAATTCCGCTATAGGATAATAAATTATTCATGAAAGCCTCCTACCAGTGCCGCCTATGCATTAATTATCCCCTCTAGTATTTTGGTTACAAGAGAATCATAGTTTTGCATAAAATTAGTTTCTATATCAGATAACTGCTTATTGCATTCTTCAATTAAGGTTTTTCTTTCACAATCAAGTTCATTATCAATTTGAGCTTTTAAGGCATCTAATTGTACTTTATTACATGATTCAATCTCTTGATCAAGTTTTTTCATATCTTCTTTTAGACCATCTTGTAAGCTTATTTTTTCTTCGTTGGCTCGTTTGATAATTTGATTCGCTTTTTCTTCAATATCATATAGAATGCTTATCACATTTTCCACAAATAAAACCTCCTAGTAGTTTTTTTGTAATACGAAAGAAATTTGAAAAGGCTAGTTACACTAGTCTATATAATACTACAATATTTTAAAAATTCTATAGTGAAAATGTACAAAAATCGTATGCTGGTAAAGGATATTTATGTGTTTTGTATCATAAAGAAAAGTTGACTTTACAATATACAAATATTTCTTGTTGATCTCGCACTAAAATTAAGCTGAATAGGGTGTATTGTTAGATGCCAGCAATTTAAAAACTGCTTGTCTAAAATTAGTTCTGTGATATAATGAAAACACGTAACTTACCAAAAAAAGAAGCACAGATTTCATTACATGGGAGATTCATTTTTATGAGGCTTAGAAATGTTAAAGGTTCAAGAGATACAATAGCTACGAATCAATATGTAGTACATGAACCTGAATTATATAAGGGGAAATGGAATGATTTATTTGAGAATTCTAATCCTATTCACATTGAAATTGGTATGGGAAAAGGAAAATTCTTAATGCAATTAGCTACTTTAAACCCAGATATTAATTATATCGGAATTGAGAAATATTCAAGCGTTCTAATTAGAGCAATCGAAAAAAGAAATGAAATAGAATTAAGTAATTTATTTTTTATTCGATTTGATGCAGAATATATCAATGATATTTTTGCTGAAAATGAGATTTCAAGAATCTATTTAAATTTTTCAGATCCTTGGCCAAAAGATCGTCATGCAAAAAGAAGATTAACATCAAAAGAATTTTTTGCAAGATATAATCAGATACTAAAAACAGATGGTGAAGTAATATTTAAAACAGATAACAGAGACTTATTTGCGTTCTCATTAGAAGAAGTAGAAATTGCCGGATGGAAACTTAAAAATTCTACGTTTGATTTACATCACAGTGAATATAATGAAGGTAATGTAATGACAGAATATGAAGAAAAGTTTTCTAAAATGGGAAATCCAATCCACCGATTAGTAGCGTTTAGAGAAAAGTAATTATATAATTCACAAAATGAATTCCATACTCATATTAATAAAGTAGATTTAAATTTATTTAAAAAATATAGAATGGATGATATTATATGAAAAAGTCTCTTAAATATCAAATATCAAAGTCTTTTGGTGGAAATGTAGAATTAAATAAAAAAGCTTTACAATTTAAAAAATCATGGGATGAAGTTCAATCTATTATAGGCAAAGGGAAATCACCGAAGTAGTACTGAAATTACCAAGTATAATTAAATTTATATGAGACAACCTATATAGTAACAAAGTAACTAAATAGAATAATTAATATAAATGTTTTAAACTTTTATATTTATATAATTGACATACGTTTTTTACAAGAAGGAGGAAATACAAATGGCACTTAAATTTACAGATGAAAACTTTCAAACAGAGGTACTTAATTCAGATCAATTAGTTTTAGTTGATTTTTATGCTGACTGGTGTGGACCATGTAAAATGATGGCACCAATAATAGATGAACTTGCAGGTGAATATGAAGGAAACGTTAAAATTGGTAAGTTAAACGTAGATGAATCTCCAAGTACTAGCAGCAAATACAGAGTAATGTCTATTCCTACATTATTATTCGTAAAAAATGGTGAAGTAGTTGACAATATTGTAGGTGCTGTATCTAAAGCTCAAGTAGTAGCAAAAATTGACCAACATAAGTAATTCAGTATATTAATAAGGTGTTGTTAAATGTTGTGATTTTCAATAAGCGGGATATTATGTAAAACTTATGGAAAGTTCAAATTCAACAGCACCTTTTTTATTAAATTATATTTTATTTTTATAAATTAAATTGCGATTTGTAATCAGAATATCACTGATTTTGTACTATTTATTACAATAATATAACCTATTATTAAAATAAAATAAAAAAGTTAAAAAAATGTTTAAAAAAACTCTTGCATTTTGTTATTATATCATTTATAATAACTCTTGCGTTCAAAAAAAGTAAGCGCTTCTAGCTCAGTTGGTAGAGCACCTGACTCTTAATCAGGGTGTCCAGGGTTCGAGCCCCTGGAGGCGCATTGTAAGTCCTAGTTTGACAGACGTACGAGCTGTTGGGTTGGGGCTTTTTTGTTGCGTACAAATATGTATATAGGTTACCTGTAATTACTATAGTCTACGTTACTAGTTTTCAATGCTAATTTATAAATAAATTTACAGTGGAATAAATTGTTAAATAATAGTATAATAAAAATAGGATAAGTAATGTGTTGAAAGTGGGAGTCATATGAAAAAGAATAAAATAGAATTAATGGATATTGAGTTCTATGAGATATATACAGAAGTTCTTGTGAGATATGAGATCAATCATCATATTTCTCCGCAGAACATGACTAATAAGTTTTTAAAATATAATATACTGAAAGCATTGTACACATATTACCAAAATACGAAATCAAATATTATAGAAGAGTATTATGATATTGTAATAAATATACTAAACGAATAGACAATAGGGTGGAGCAGATGATTGAGAACGGGGATGTACTTTATCATGGTACTAGTGTTGATTTTGATAAAATAGATTTGAAATTTTGTAAACCCGATAAGGACTTTGGGTTTGGTTTTTACGCTACCAAGTGGTTTGATCAAGCAGCAAAATGGGCAGTGAAAAGAGCGTCAAGCAAAGATATTGGTTATGTTCATGAATATATAGTAAAAGAATTAGACATAAGTAAGTTAAAATGCCTACAATTACTGGTATATGATAAAAGTTGGGCGGATTATGTATGTAAGTGTAGATTTGAAAATTATGATAGTCAAGGAAAAATAAAACACCAACTAGTTTATGATAGAATGGCAGATAGTAAATATACGGATTTAATAAAAGCATTAGATGAATATTATAATGGTATAATAACAATTGAAAAACTGTTAGAAGTTGCAAAGTTCAATGATATTAGAAATGACCAGTATTGTTTTAAGGACAATAAAGCTTTAAAATGTTTAGTCAAAACTCGTACAGCTGTAGTTAAAAGAAAAGATAAAAAATTTGAAATAGAAAAGTGGTTGATAAAGTAAGGAGGAGGATAAGATATGTTAAAAGCAAATTATGAGCATTATATTTATAGACTTAGTAGATTAGTACAAATATATTCCATTGTAGCACAAACAACGTTAGAAGAAGCATATGTAAATATTAGAAGTACTTCTACATTTAAAAATCTAGAAGCTAATGATGATGCTACAATGTATGAAGGAATATCTTCTAACTTAAATGATATATTTTTGGAACTTACTGCTCGAAGAGTACATAAACCTAAATACTATAAAAGGTTAACAAATAATAGAATAATAATAGCAAATAAAGCCATAAGAGATGATAATATTAGAAAAAATGAATCAGGAAGCAAAGAAGTAAATAAAGTTATGGATCCTTTGAGAAGAAAAGATATAGCAAATGAAATTGTTTCACTATACAAAGTTACAGAGGAAGAATCTGTAGCGAATGAAATGCAAAATATGGTGGGGACTAGTGTAAATTATATGCCTGATTATATATATGCTAGTGTAAACAGTGTAAGAAAAATAGGAAATCAATTTGATAATGAAAAAGTAGCTGATATTATTAATAGGCCCAAGGTACATGTATTAAGTGCAAACAAACGAAAAGACATAATAAATCAGATGTATGAGTATAATATTTGGATGGACCCTCTTTCTATTGATTTGGCTAAAACAAATTATCTGAAAGATATAATGAAAGTAAGTTATGATAAAAGCAAGGTTAATATCACAGTAAATTTATCTAAAGAGAAAAGAATAAAAACAACTGATAGACCAAGATTAATTAAAACAAGAAAAAATACTAAAACAGAAAAAGCAGCTAGTTTGGAACGTGATATGATAAATTAATCAGAGATGTAGAAGCAACATATTGAAATAATATCTTTATCAATTAGGCTCTTTATCAAGTATTGGTGTGTGAATCATACTTTAATACTGGATTTAGAGCTTTTTAATTGGTATTATAATAATTCAAGTTAATACATGATAAAAAATGATATAGTTTATTTGAAGGTAACCTAAGTTACTGAAAAATAAATACAACATGTTATTATTATACAAAAGGAGGTTAAAAGATGAATCGATACCAAAATCAAAGAAACTTTTTAAAATCTAATTTTAATGAATTTAGTAATAAGAATACAGATAAATATTTGGGAATGCCAAAACCAGAAATCATGAAATCCTATAATGAGAAATCTCAAGTTATTGATCTTCCAACGGATTATGAAAATGTTATAATAAAAGAAACTATTTATGATTGTATTAAAGATAGAAGAAGTAATAGGATTTATTCAGAAGAAGCTTTAAACTTGCATGAGTTATCTTATCTTTTGTGGGCAACACAAGGTATTACAGGTACGACCAAAGCAGGATTAACTCTAAGAACAGTACCATGTAGTGGGGCAACTCATTCCTTTGAGACATATTTATTTATTATGAATGTTGACAGTTTGGCACCGGGTCTGTATCGTTATCTTCCTGTACATCATAAGTTGTTATTTTTATCTGCTATTCATGATATAGACAAAAAGGTAGATGAAATAACCTTAGATCAGCCTTTTGTACCTAATTTTGCTAGAAAAGCAGCGGTATTATTTGTATGGAGTACCATTCCTTATCGTTCCGAATGGAAGTTTGATATTACTGCCCATAAAAAAATATTAATTGATGTAGGACATGTATGTCAAAATTTATATTTAGCAAGTGAATCCATTGATGCTGGAACTTGTGCTATTGGAATTTATGATCAGAATATGATTGATGAAATTTTAGAATTAGATGGCGATGATGAATTTGTTATATATCTTGCAGCGGTAGGAAAGAAATTGAAATAGTTCATGTAAAAATCAGATATCATATGTCTCTTCGTATATAAAAAAGACTTGTGAAACCTGATTTTTTATTTGTATATTTTAGATTAGGATGTAAAAGTCCTTTTATAAAAATGACGGATAATATTTTAAAAATGGCTTTTGACAATCATATTTAATAACTGTTATTTCTGTATAATGATTGTATGAAAATTAAGGCTATGGTATAATGTTAAAAGATAGAACAAAAGTTAATCATTTATAAAAGTTAATCCACTTTAAAGATGAAACTCTTTCAAAGTTGAAAATGGGACAACTTGTGAAAGATTTGCTTATCCTAATTGTGTAAGGATAAGCTTTTTTTATATTTAAAAAAGGAGCATAGTCATGATAGAAATAAAGGATTTAACGAGTCAAAAATTACGTAGGATAGCACCAGAATTAGACCCTTTACGGAGAGGTATGGGTTATAGTGTAGATGATTTATCAAAACCACAAATTATAATAGAAAGTACATTTGGAGACAGTCATCCAGGAAGTGCACATTTACTACGTTTTGTTGAAAAAGCAGTGGAAGGGGTTAATTCCAAGGAGGGAAAAGCTTCAAGGTTTTTTACTACTGATATGTGTGATGGAATGGCACAAGGACATGATGGAATTAATTACTCCTTAGTATCTAGAGATATGATAGCGAATATGATTGAAATTCATGCAGGAGCAACTCCATTTGACGGTGGTATATTTATTGCAAGTTGTGATAAAGGCGTACCTGCACATTTGATGGGGATAGGGCGTGTTAATATTCCGTCCATTATGGTTACGGGTGGAGTAATGGATGCAGGACCTAATCTATTAACCCTTGAACAAATTGGTGCCTATAGTGCTATGCACCAAAGAGGTGAGATTTCAGAGGAAGAATTAACATATTATAAACATAATGCTTGTCCATCTTGTGGGGCATGTTCCTTTATGGGAACAGCATCTAGCATGCAAATTATGGCGGAAGCGCTTGGTTTGATGTTACCTGGTAGTGCTTTAATGCCTGCAATGTGTAAAGATTTAGATTACGTTGCTCAAAAGGCAGGAGAGCAAATTGTACTGCTAGCTAAGATGGGATTAAAACCTAGAGATATTGTGACACAAAAAAGTTTAGAAAATGCGGTTATGGTACATGCTGCAATATCTGGGTCAACCAACTGCCTACTGCATATGCCATCCATAGCACATGAATTTGGCTTAGAGTTAGATAGTGATAGTTTTGATCGGTTACATAGAGGGGCACATTATTTACTTGATGTTCGTCCAGCAGGTAAATGGCCAGCGCAGTATTTTTATTATGCCGGTGGAGTACCAGCAATTATGGAAGAGATAAAAGATAAATTACATCTAGATGTTTTAACCGTAACAGGAAAAACATTGGGAGAGAACTTAGAAGACTTAAAGAAAAATGGCTATTATGATCGATGTTATTCTTATTTAAAAAAAGTAGGTTGTAAGAAAGAAGATATTATTAAACCATTTTTAAATCCAATTGGCGTTAATGGTACAGTGGCAATTCTAAAAGGTAATCTAGCACCAGAAGGAGCTGTTGTAAAACACTCTGCAGTTCCAAAAGAAATGCATAAGGCAGTATTATCAGCAAAACCATATGATAGTGAAGAAGAGGCAATAGCAGCAATTATTAATAAGAAAATTAAACCAGGGGATGCGGTCATTATTCGATTCGAGGGTCCAAAGGGAAGTGGTATGCCTGAAATGTTTTATACCACAGAAGCAATTTCATCAGACCCTGAATTAGCCAAATCCATTGCATTAATTACAGATGGAAGGTTTTCTGGAGCGTCAAAGGGGCCAGCGATTGGTCATGTATCACCAGAGGCAGCAGAAGGTGGACCAATTGCATTCATTATGGAAAATGATTTGATTGAAATTGATATTGATAACCGTGTATTACAAATTATTGGAATTAACGGAATTAGATGTAGTAAGGAAGAAGTAGATGCAGAGTTATTAAACCGAAAAGAAAAATGGATTCCTAAGGATAGTAAATATCAATCTGGGGTATTAAGTATTTATGCCAAACATGCTGTTTCACCTATGAAGGGTGGATATATGGAGTAATTTATTAACCATAAATTATAGTATTATATCTATTTTCAAGTAATTACTAGTACCTATAAATATAAATAATTTTTATGATAAAATAAAAAATAAAAGGTCTGTCGAATTTATTTCGGCGGACTTTTTTATATTTTACAAGCTCAAAATAACAAAATTGAATAAATCTCAAAAATTACTTGGTGTATTAAATAAAAGCCAACAAATACTATTAATAACATTTTAGTATTTAGATTAAAAATGTAAAAAGCAAATTGATAATATAATAAAATAAAATAAATCCAAATATTAAACTTAAATAAGAAAAGAAGGAAGTAACTATATGAGACCATCAAAAATTTATTTTGAACCAAGTGTTTTAGATTATGCATTAGGAAAACAACTTCAAGATAAGTACCAAGATATTGAGTGGGTACCAATTGAAAGTCATAATAATATAGAAGAATTAAGAACAAAATCCAATACGGAGTTTGTAAATTTAAAGCACCTATTAATATTAGGAACTAGGAAAACACATAAATACTCAGAAAATTATAAGGTTTCTGATTATTTAGTTCCTTATACTTCATCTGGTTGTACTGCTATGTGTTTGTATTGTTATTTGGTGTGTAATTATAATAAGTGTTCCTATCTACGCATCTTTGTAAACCGAGAACAGATGATGGATCGATTAATTAAGTTTTCAGAAAAAAGTGAGAAAGAACTTACCTTTGAAATTGGTAGTAACAGTGATTTAATACTTGAAAATACTATAACAAATAATTTACCTTGGACGATAGAAAACTTTTTAAAAAGTAAAAAAGGTAACATAACATTTCCAACAAAATTTAATATGGTTGATCCAATATTGAATATAGACCATAAAGGGCGAGTTATATTTCGTATGTCAGTTAACCCCCAATATATCATAAGTGACATTGAAATAGGAACAGCATCCTTAAGACACCGTATAGAAGCAATTAATAAAATGGCTGAAGCAGATTATAAAGTGGGTATTCTTATTGCACCCGTTATATTACTGGATAATTGGAAGGAACTATATTCAGAGATGTTAGATATGTTAGTAGAAGGTTTGTCAGAAAAAATGAAAAAACAAATGTTTATTGAAATTATTTTTATGACTTATAGTTTTGTACATCGAAAAATTAATAATGAAGCATTTCCAGATGCTATTGAACTATATTCTAGTGAGCAAATGACAGGAAGAGGTATGGGTAAATATACGTATCGACCAAATATCAGAGAAGAAGGAGAAATTTGGATTAGAGAAGAGGTAGAAAGAAGGTTTGGAAAGGACAAAATTCTATATATTAGTTAACGAAAATGATTGATTAACGCTTCTACACCTAGTAAAATAAAAATATGTGAAAAATACCAAAATCCACATATTTTAAGGAGGGCAAAACATGATATTTAAGCAAGATGATCAACGCCTAATCTGTAAAAGAGGTGAATCTGTTCTTTTTATTGAACCTTGGGGTGTAAATTCTCTTCGAGTTCGAATGACCAATGAAGCAAATATGGATACAAATGATTGGGCACTTACTATAGACCCAATTAAAACCCAATCAAAGATTGAAATAAAAGAAATAGAAGTTGTTGAACCTTGGTATAAAGGGGAAGAAAGAGAGAAACAAAAGAAAAATTTTAAAGAAGCATATATTACTAACGGTAATATTACTGCAAAAGTAAATTTTGAAGGCTGGTTATCTTTTTATAATAGCAAAGGTGAAGTTCTATTAGAAGAATATTGGAGAAACCGTGAAAGAATCGACCGATATGCAGTACCAATTAATGTAGTTGCAAGAGAGCTTAAAGCGATTCCCGGAACTAGTGATTATCGTTTAGTAATGCGTTTTGAAGCTTATGAAGATGAAAAAATATATGGTATGGGACAATATCAAGAAGGTAATCTTGATAAAAAAGGAGCTACACTTGAATTAGCTCAGAGAAATACACAGGCTAGCGTACCATTTATGGTTTCTAGCAGAGGATATGGTTTCTTATGGAACAACCCTGCAATTGGTAATGTAACATTTGGAACTAACAAAACAGAGTGGAGAGCGGAAAGTACCAAAAAGATGGATTACTTTATTACAGCAGCAGATACCCCTTCTGAAATAGTGAAACAGTATGCAGCAGTTACTGGAACAGTACCAATGATGCCTGAGTATGGTATGGGATTTTGGCAATGTAAACTTCGTTATCGTAATCAAGACGAATTACTAAATGTAGTTCGTGAACATAAAAGAAGAGGGTTACCAATGGATGTTATCGTAATTGACTTTTTCCATTGGACAAGACAGGGTGACTTTAAATTTGATCCAAAAGATTGGCAGGATCCAGACGCTATGATAGCTGAGTTAAAGGAAATGGGCGTTGAACTTATGGTTTCTGTATGGCCAACCATTGATTCTAATTCAGAGAATCGTGGGCCTATGGCAGAAGAAGGATATTTGTTAAAATTTGATCGTGGTGTTGGTATTAATATGAACTGGATGGGAGAAACAGCGTTTTTTGATGCAACACATCCAGGAGCTAGAGATTATGTATGGCAGCGCTGTAAAGAAAATTATTATGACAAAGGCGTTCATATTTTCTGGCTAGACGAGGCAGAACCAGAATTTGGACCATATGATTTTGACATTTATCGCTATCATGCAGGCCCAGCAATGCAAGTAGGTAATATCTACCCAGCTATGTATGCAAAAGCATTTTTTGATGGTATGAAAGCAGAAGGACAAGATGAAGTACTTAATTTAGTTCGTTGTGCTTGGGCTGGTTCGCAAAGATATGGAGCTTTGGTATGGTCCGGTGATGTATACTCTTCCTTTAGAACATTAAGAGAACAATTACAAGCAGGACTTAATATCGGTATGGCTGGAATACCTTGGTGGACTACAGATATAGGTGGTTTTATAGGTGGAGACATTCATGATGAAAAGTTCCATGAATTACTTATTCGCTGGTTTGAGTGGGCAGTATTTTGTCCGGTATTTAGATTACATGGTGAAAGGCCACCATTCCATCCATTAGAAGAAGAATTCCGTGATGGCGTTAGACAATTTTCATCCGGACAAGATAATGAAGTATGGAGTTTTGGGGAAGAAGTGTATGAGGTACTTAAGAAATACTTATTCCTTCGTGAACGTCTAAGACCATATATTAGAGAGTGCATGAAAGAGGCACATGAAGTGGGTTCCCCAGTTATGAGAACTTTATTCTATGAATTCCCAAATGATAAAAAATGTTGGGAGATTACAGATGAATACTTCTTTGGAGCAGATATCTTAGTTGCACCAATTATGGAAGAAGGAATTCGTGAAAGAAATGTGTATCTTCCAGAAGGTGCAAAATGGACTTGTGCTACAACCAAAACAGTATATGATGGTGGACAAGTGATAAAAGTTGAAGCTCCACTTGATGTTATACCATTCTTTGTTCGTGATGATGCTAAAATTGATTTATAAAATGTAATAAATAAAGTAATAAATAAATTGCTATTTTAGTGAGTCATAAAGTTTGATATCTCATATTTATATTTTTAATTGTATATAAAGATATTTGTAATATGTGTTTGATAACTTTTATCATAATAACAGCAATAATGAAGTTTGAAAGGTGAATCAAGGGAATGAATTTATATAAGAAGTTATTAGAATATAGTAAAGAGGGTATTTATCCAATGCATATGCCAGGTCATAAAAGAAATGTAGAAATGGCTTCCATGATAAACCCTTATTCCCTTGATATCACTGAAATTGAGGGTTTTGATAATTTACATAGTGCAAATGAAATTCTATTAGAGGGAATGAATAGGGCAGCTTATCTTTATGGCTCTTCCTATACCAATTACTTAGTAGGGGGCAGTACTGCAGGTATACTGGCAGGAATTGCATCTTGCACAAAAAAAGGTGATAAAGTAATTGTAGCAAGAAACTCTCATAAATCTGTATATAACGCTATATATCTAAACGAATTAAAACCTGTCTATGTATATCCAAAACAAATTGATTCATTTGGTATCAATGGAGATATTTCAACGGATGACGTCAAAGATCTTCTTGAAAAAAATCCGGATGCGAAATTAATTATTATCACTTCACCTACTTATGAAGGAATTCTATCCGATATAAAAAGTATAAGTGAACTATCTCATAGATATGGTGTACCCTTACTAGTAGATGAAGCACATGGAGCACATCTAGGATTTCATAAAGATTTTCCTGACAACTCTATTAAAGCCGGAGCAGATATTGTAATTCATAGCCTTCATAAAACGTTGCCAGCATTTACTCAAACTGGTTTGATCCATATAAATAGTAAATTAATATCCTATGAAACAGTGAAACGATATCTTTCAATATATCAAACAAGTAGTCCTTCCTACCTTCTTATGGCAAGTATTGAACAATGTATAACTTTATTAGAGCGAGAAAGTATGGAATTATTCACAAGTTTCTTTAATGAGCTTGATATGTTTCATCAAAGGATGGGACAATTAAAATATATTAAAATTATGAATAAAGATGATGTAAGTAGGATTGGATGTTTTGATTTTGAACCATCCAAATTAACAATATCCGTAAAAGATACCAATATAAATGGAAATAAACTTTATAACCTGTTATTAAATGAGTACAATATACAAATGGAGATGGTATCAGACAATTATGTACTTGGTATGACAAGTATATGTGATACACATGAGGGATTTATTAGGCTTGGTAATGCACTTCTTGATATAGATGCAACCTTAAAGAATTATCTTAAAAATTACGATATATATAATAACAATAGAAATAGTTTAAGTAGTAACTTTAAGAAAGAAATTTACCCGGAGATAATAATATCATCTTATGAGGCAATTGAAAAAGAATCCAATATGGTTAAGTTATCTGAAAGTATGGACCACATAGCTGCAGAGTACATATATTTGTATCCGCCAGGTATACCACTTCTTGTACCTGGAGAACAAATTTCAAATCAAATGATTAGTGATATAACTAATTTTTTGAAAAATGGATTAACGGTACATGGGTTGTATGAAGGCCAGAACATAAAAGTTGTTTCTTAAATCAAAAGTCTTTAAGAAATGCAAAACAAACCTATGAGAAAGGAATATCCTATGTCCAAAATATTTATTGTAATGGGAAAAAGTGCAACAGGAAAGGATACTATATTTAAATATTTAAAGGAATCAAAAGAATTGAATTTAAAGTCTGTAATAGGGTATACTACAAGACCTATTAGAATTGGAGAAATCGACGGAGTAGAATACTTTTTTGTGAATGAAGAAAAACTACAAGAATTGAAAGATAATAATAAGGTTATTGAACATAGAGCATATAATACTATGCATGGAGTTTGGAATTATTTTACCGTAGATGATGGTCAAATCGACTTAATGCATTCTAATTATATATTAATTGGGACATTGGAATCATTTAGCCAAATAAGAAATTATTTTGGAGAAGAAGTGGTAATTCCTATCTATATTGAGGTGGAAGATGGACTTCGCTTATTAAGGGCAATCAACCGTGAACAACAACAAGAGATTCCAAAATATCCAGAGTTATGTCGTAGATTTTTAGCAGATGAAGATGACTTTTCTGAAGAAAATCTAAAAAAACTAAATATTATAAAACGATATCAAAATAATAACCTTAATGAATGTTTAGATGAAATAAAGAATGACATTAAATTAAAAATGGAATAACACATGGTAAAGCTTGTGTTTTTAGTATGAAGCAAAATTTTTCTATATATTATAAAAATAATATGATATAATTGAGATACTTAGTTCAAACTTATTATGTAAATGAAATGTGAGGTGGTTTCCATGGATATCAAAGTAAATCAAGCACAGGCAATTAATCAAATAGAACAAAAAGCGCCCGTACCAGAAGCAGATGGGTCTTTTAAGTTTACATTAATAAGTAACATTGAAGAACATGAGCTGCAAGCACGCTTAAATCTTCTTATGGAAGATATTACGCAGCAGGGAAAAAGGCTTTCAAAACATATGGATGTACGTGATATGAGAAGATATCGACAGCTAATTAAAAACTTTATGAATGAAATAGTGAATCGTTCACATAAGTTTAGCAGAGAAAACTTCCTTGATCGAAGAGGCAGACATCGTGTGTATGGAATGATTAAACTTATAGATGAAAATTTGGATGAATTAGCTGCTGAATTAATAAAAGATGAAACGGATCATATAGCCATATTAAGTAAGATAGATGAGATTAGAGGTATTTTATTAGATCTTCTCGCATAGTTGAAATGAGGTGTTTTCTATGTTAGATTTTAGTCATATAGTTGGTCATGAACAAATTATTGAGCACTTGACCAATGCAATCGGGCTTCAAAAAGTTTCACATGCTTATATTTTTGCGGGTGAAGATGGTGCTGGTAAAAATATGCTTGCCAATGCATTTTCAATGGCTTTACAGTGTGAAAAATCAGGACAAGAAGCTGAATTAAAAAATACACCTTGCGGTATATGTAAGTCTTGTATTCAAGCTGCTACAGATAATCATCCGGATATTATCCGGGTTACTCATGAAAAAGCAAGTATTGGTATCGATGATATACGTATTCAAGTAAATAATGATATACAAGTAAAACCATATAGTAGTCCCTATAAAATTTATATAATTGATGAGGCTGAAAAATTAACAGAACAGGCTCAAAATGCTTTATTAAAAACCATCGAAGAACCACCTATTTATGCAATAATATTATTACTTACAAATAATTTAAATTCACTACTTCCTACCATATTATCAAGATGTGTAACACTTAAATTAAAAGCGATTCATAAAGAAGTTATCAAAGAATTTTTAATGCTTTCGCATAAAATACCCGATTATCAAGCAGAGCTTAGTTCTGTTTTTGCACAAGGTAATGTAGGAAAAGCCATTCAATATGCATCCAGTGATGAATTTACTGAGATGAAAAACGATGTTTTACATTTATTAAAATATATTAATGATATGGAACTTTATGAAGTAATTGACGGTTTAAAACGAATTTCAGAACAAAAACAACGTATATTAGATTACTTAGATTTAATGATTTTATGGTACCGTGATGTACTAATGTATAAGGTAACCAAGGACATTAATCTGTTAACATATAGAAATGAAATCTCAAGCTTAGGAAAAGAAGCAAGTGCAAAAAGTTATGAAGGAATCGAAAGAATAATAGCGGCTATAGAAAAAGCAAAGGTAAGACTGGATGCGAATGTTAACTTTGATATTGCTATAGAGTTAATGCTATTTACCATAAAGGAGAATGGAAATGATTAATGTAATCGGAGTCAGATTTAGAAGAGCAGGTAAGATATATTTCTTTGATCCTGCTGGATATGAGATAAAGCAAGGGGATAATGTCATTGTTGAAACAGCAAGAGGTGTGGAATATGGTAATGTAGTGATTGGGCCAAGAGATGTTGAAGAAAGTAAAATAATCCAACCACTTAAACCAGTAATTCGTACCGCAACACAAGAAGATGATGATATAGAAGCAAAAAATAAAATAAAAGAAAAAGAAGCTTTTGCAATATGTCTTGAAAAAATCCAGAAACATGGTCTTGAAATGAAACTTATTGATTCAGAATATACATTTGACAATAATAAAGTACTATTTTATTTTACGGCGGATGGAAGAATTGATTTCAGAGAATTAGTTAAAGATTTAGCAAGTGTGTTTAAAACTCGTATTGAATTAAGACAAATTGGTGTAAGAGATGAGACAAAGGTTGTAGGTGGCATTGGTATCTGTGGAAGACCATTATGTTGTCACACACATCTATCAGAATTTGCACCAGTATCCATAAAGATGGCAAAAGAGCAAAATCTTTCCCTTAATCCAACTAAAATTTCCGGTGTTTGTGGAAGATTAATGTGTTGCCTTAAGAATGAAGAAGAGGCATATGAAGAATTAAACAGCAAATTACCTAACGTTGGTGATTTTGTAACAACCAATGATGAATTAAAAGGTGAAGTTCAAAGCGTTACTGTATTAAAACAATTAGTAAAAGTAATTGTAACGTTAGAAAACGATGAAAAAGAAGTACGTGAATATAAAACGACTGATTTAAAATTCAAACCTAGAAAACGTAAAGAAAAATTAGCGATTGATGATGAATTAAGAGCTCTTGAAATGCTTGAAATGAAAGAAGGCAGATCTCATCTAGACGATGAATAAGAAGTAGTATTGTGAGGAATAAATCGTGAATTTTGAAGAATATTTGCAGGCAGATGAGAGAATTGATGAGCTTCATCGTAATCAATATAAAATAATTCAAAACGAAAAGAAATTCTGTTTTGGAATGGATGCAGTTTTATTATCAGGTTTTGCTAAAGTTAAAAAGGCAGAATTGGTTCTAGACTTAGGTACAGGAACGGGTATTATTCCAATTTTATTGGAAGCTAAAACCGAAGGATTGCATTTTACAGGACTTGAAATTCAAGAAGAAAGTGCTGATATGGCAAGACGTAGTGTTGCTATGAATAAGCTGGAAGATAAAATTGAAATAATTTTAGGTGATATTAAGGAGGCTTCCAAATTATTTGGTGCAGCCTCCTTTGATGTAGTTACCAGTAATCCACCTTATATGAATGATAATCATGGTTTAACGAATCCTAATATGGAGAAAGCGATAGCAAGACACGAATTACTTTGTTCCTTAGATGATGTAGTTCGTGAGGCAGCGAAAGTCTTAAAACCTGGTGGAAGGTTTTACCTGGTTCATCGCCCTTTTCGTTTAGTAGAAATTATAAATACTCTTACGAATTATAAACTAGAACCAAAACGCATGAAAATGGTACATCCATTTATAAATAAGGAACCAAATATGGTTTTAATTGAATGTGTAAAAGGCGGAAAATCTATGATCAAAGTGGAATCTCCGCTAATAGTTTATAAGGAACAAAACGTATATACAGACGAAATCTATGATATATATGGTTATTAGTATTTCAATAAATATTGTAAATAAATATTTGAATATAAATATTTGAATATAAATATTTCGAATATAAATAACTGAATATAAATGTCTTAATATAATTTATTGTTATTAATCATGTTCAATATAATCAGTTTAAATGGCTATTTAATTTTGCATTAATAAAGTCGAAGAAATCTTTATTTTCATAAGGATTAATTAAGGAAGAATAGGGGAAATACCATGGCAGGAAAGTTATATTTGTGCGCAACGCCCATTGGTAATCTCGAAGATATTACATTTCGTGTTATTAAAACATTAAAAGAGGTAGATTTAATCGCAGCGGAAGATACTAGACACAGTATTAAGCTTTTAAATCATTTTGAGATTAATACACCAATGACGAGTTATCATGAATTTAATAAAATCGATAAGGGAAGATACCTTATTGAACAATTAAATCAAGGTGTAAATATTGCATTAATTACAGATGCAGGTACTCCGGGTATATCAGACCCAGGAGAGGAGCTTGTAAAGATGGCTTATGAAGCGGGCATTGAAGTTACTTCACTTCCTGGACCATCTGCGTGTATAACAGCACTAACAATATCTGGTTTATCAACAAGACGCTTTGTATTTGAGGCGTTTTTACCTTCAGATAAAAAAGAGAAACAAGTAGTATTAAAAGAACTACAAAATGAGACTAGAACTATTATTTTATATGAGGCTCCACACCGATTAGTAAAAACATTAAAAGAGTTATTGGAAGCTTTAGGTGACAGAAAAATGACACTTGTAAGGGAGTTAACAAAAAAATATGAAACAGCTTTTACCACTACTATAGGTGCCGCAATAGAATTTTATCAAGAACAGGAACCCAAAGGGGAATGTGTGTTAGTAATAGAAGGTAAGCTTAGAGAAGAAATTATAAAAGAAGATCGAGAGCAATGGATGAGTATGAGTATTCAAGAACATATGCAAATTTATCTTCAAAAAGGTATGGATAAAAAAGAAGCAATGAAAGCTGTTGCTACAGATAGAGGTGTACCAAAAAGAGATATTTATCAAATGCTGTTAGAACAGGAATAATAACATTGAAAATTGTAATAAACAGGAATTGGAAATGTTTCGTCATTTCTAAATTAAAAAATTTGTATATAAATGCAAAAAAACAAAAAAATATAAGAAAAATGGCGATAAAAGGGTCTCTCAATTTTATGAGAGACCCTTTTGTCTGAGCTTTTATTCAATAATTCCAGCTAATTTTGCTAGTTCTAAGATAGATTCTTTAGAAACCTTTTTGCCGTGATAATCAATAAGATTATCTTTAGCACCGCTAAAAATGTCGGTTGGTTCATATTTTTTTAATATGATTCTATCTTCATCTACAAAAATTTCAAGAGGATCTCTTTCGCTTACGCCTAGAGTTCTTCTTAGCTCGATAGGAAGTGTGATTCTTCCCAATTCATCCAGTTTTCTAACAATTCCTGTGCTTTTCATATATGTACCTCCTACAATACTTTATTAAAATAGCATAGACCTAAAGTAAAGTCAATAAATTAATTATAATATTTTAGCAATTTTTTAGTATTTTATAGGAAAATTTGTAAAAAAGGTATTAAAAAGTAAAAAAAATGACTGTTGTCAAAATAAAATAGACTTAAGTGTAATGTAATTGAAGCAAAAAGAATATAGTAATTAATAAGAAAAATATGTAAAGGAATATTTATGCTAAATTATATATGGGGTTTCATGATAGTTATTGGAATAATTGTTGGTGTATTGAATGGTAAAATCGATCAAGTCAGTATAACTACAATTAATTCAGCAAAAGAGGCCATCACTTTATGTATCACTATGTTAGGGGTCATGTCCTTATGGACCGGAATTATGCAAGTTGCGAGAGCCTCTGGTATTATGGAAGCTCTTACAAAATTATTAAACCCAGTTCTTAATCTATTGTTTCCTGATATACCTAAGAATCATATAGCCAGAGAATATATTGCATCTAATATGATAGCAAATATTTTGGGTCTTGGCTGGGCAGCAACACCAATGGGATTAAAAGCCATGGGGGAATTAAAAAAATTAAGTAAAAATGGAGACGTAGCAAGTTGTGATATGTGTACATTTTTAATTATAAACATTTCATCACTCCAACTTATACCTGTTAATATTATTGCTTATCGAAGTCAATATGGATCTATTAGTCCTACTGAAATATTAGGTGCAGCATTGGTGGCCACAACCACGTCTACCATTGCAGGTATTATATTTTCACTAGTTGCTAGGAAGTTAAGCCGTATTGATTAAGAATTGATGGAGGATGTTTATGAAGTTTCTACTATATATATCAGATTATATAATTCCCTTTATTATATTTTACATAGTTGGTTTTGGATTATTAATGAAAGTCCAGGTATTTCATGAATTTACCAAAGGAGCAGAAGATGGCTTTAAAGTAGTTCTTAATATTATGCCTACACTAATAGGACTTATGGTGGCTATAGGCATTTTAAGAGCATCTGGTACATTAAATTTATTAGCAAATGTAATTAAGCCGATCACAAAAATACTACATTTTCCGTCAGAGTTGGTGCCACTTGTAACTGTAAAGCTGTTCTCATCCTCTGCAGCGACAAGCTTAGTGTTAGATATATTTAAAGAACATGGACCAGATTCCTACTTAGGTAGGTTGACTTCTATCATTATGAGTTGTACCGAAACCATATTTTATACCATGAGTGTGTATTTTATGACTGCGAAAGTAAAAAAAACAAGATATACACTTTTTGGAGCCCTATTTACAACCGTTGTGGCAATTATTGCAAGCGTTATTATAACAAACCTAGTATTTTAGATTGAACAAAAATACTGCATCAAATTAACAGATACATTGTTAATTTGATGCAGTATTTAAGTTACTAAACAATTACTAAATTGTATTTAATTTGTTTACTAAACCAGTTTAGTTAGTTATTTCAAAATCAATATTAAAAACTTCTCCACCAATATTTTTTACTACACGATATTTTCCAGTTTCAAGACTTGGATTAAGTGCTTTTAAATCAATATCAAAATCCACAGAAGTACCTGGTTCTATGGAATAAGCTATTTCAATAAATGCTAAATCTTTTACAGCAGGTATCACTTCATAGGTAGAACCATTCAATTTTTCTATGCTATAATCAGCGCCATAAAAGTAAGCTTCATCACCATTATTAGTTATCGTTAAGGTTAATTTTTCTGCACCAACTTTAAGTGTATTAGTGTTCATTGCAAAAGTAATATCTGTGGAAACTGAATTGGAATCATTTGTAGTATCTGTAACTGGATCAATTACTTCTGGTGCACTTACAGGTAAGGTATCCCAGTAAGCATTAAAAGCATCAAGGTCTAATTGGAAAAAACCAGCTTCTGGAGTATAAACATATCCACCTTTAAATAATCTTAAAGAAGTCAATAAGTTATCTTTTGTTTTTACAGTTATAAATTTTTGACTATCGTAATCTGTGTTTTCAGTTAACATATCAATGTTATCGCCAATAGGTGTAGATTCATATAATGCATTGATAAAATCATTAAAGGTAGTATCAATGGTAGCATCTGCTTTTTCACCTTTACCGTTATTCCAGCTATCAAAACTTTCCCATTTAATAGAAACTATGTTATCTTTTAAATTTAATAAATCAAAGTAATCGGCACCACTATCTATAGTTAAGCCACCAAAACTATCGAAAATATCACAATAAAAGCCATCTGGATATTCATAGTACACCATTAATCTATGGTTCGAATCGTAACCTTTTACCGTATACACCTTGCCTTCACCAATAGTAGAAGCAAATTCAGTTACATAATCATCTTGAGTGCTCCATTCATCAATACTTCCTTTCGTCGTTCCTAAAAAATCACCTTGTAAAGCCAAAACTTCATCTTTATTTAATGTAATTCCATCGCTTGATTCAAAAGCAG
Organism: Anaerocolumna sp.; assembly: GCA_029239975.1. GTDB lineage: Bacteria > Bacillota > Clostridia > Lachnospirales > Lachnospiraceae > Anaerocolumna. The sequence continues at coordinate 27,382 of JARBTX010000007.1, read as the reverse complement.
TATTGCTTTGTAAATATACTTTACCTTGATAAACAAACAATGGAAGCATTCTACCTTTGATACCAGCATCTTGTTCTGGAATTTGTGTAAGTGGAATGGTTATGCCTTTTGTAGCGGAGTTAGTTACTGTGTTGGAGTTATTATTTGCATTTGTCACTGGAGCTTTCTCAGGTATCAGATTCGTATTATTAAAAATCATTGCTCCAGCTGATAGAATGATTGCTGCACTTGCAAAAGAAACTACTAATTTTTTTGTTTTATTATTATTTTTCTTATTATTAAAATTATCTCTCATCATAATATTTGTTCTCTCCTTAAAATCATCTGATATTTTTATTTGATCCAATAAATCTTTATAATTGTTGCTATTCATATTCAAAGCCTCCTATTAACTTAGTCTTTAATAAGTTCCTACCCCGTGAAAGCCACGTTCCAACTGTTGCAGGTTTTTTGTTTAACAACTTAGCAATCTCATTAATAGAATAATCTTCGTAGTAATACAAATGAATTACGGTACGATATTTTTTGGGTAAACCTAAGATTGATGTTAACACTTCACTATCTTCTTTTGGGATATAACTAAGTTCTTCATCTAAGGGAACTTTCAATCTGTTCCAAGAAGATCTTAGCTGATTTTTGCATTTGTTAATGGTTACTCGTATTAACCATGCCTTTTCATGTTCTTTATTATCAAAGTTGATATCTCTTTTTAATAAGCTTAAAAATACTTCTTGAGCAATATCTTCTGAATCAGATATGTTTTTTACATAAGTAAATGCAAGCTTTATTATCATATTGGAATATTTATCTACCACATATTGAATATATTCATTGGTACCGAATGAACTATTCATTAACTCAACTCCTTTCACTAATAATACAAATAAGACTCTCATTATTTTTCATTTTAGGAAATTTTTTATTTCATTTAATTTTTCTTCTATAACGAAATAGATTGTATGATGTTCTATAGATTAGACGTTATGAGTAGATAAATAGTTTCATAATTCAAAATAATTTATTTAAATATAAATAAGTTAAATGATAAATAAGTTAAATGATAAATAAGTTAAATGATAATTGAGCTAAATGATAAATCAGTTACATGATAAATCAGTTACATATTGAATCAATTACATATAATTGTGGTAACTATTTAAATTGGTTTATAAAAATGTATAATATTGACAAGCTATAAGAGTTGTAATATAATGAATTCCTTGCGTAAAAATATGGAAAGGAAAATAAACCATATTATTCTTGGCAAAATCCAAGAAATACAACTTGGCAAGATATTTAGAAATATAGTTCTCTTTGCAGTTAAAGTTAACTGCTTTAGAATTGATTTCAAACAAATATTACTACCAGGAGGAATTTAAAAATGATTAAAGTGGAACACATTAGTAAGACCTTTCAGGTTGCAAGTCGTAACCCAGGTCTGTCCGCAGCTTTTCGAGCATTATTTAACAAAAGGTATGAAAAAATATTGGCACTTAACGATATCTCTTTTTCCATACCTGATGGAGAAATGGTTGGCTATATCGGTCCTAATGGTGCCGGAAAGAGTAGCACCATAAAGGTTTTGAGTGGTATCTTAACTCCAGACAGTGGTACCTGTGAAATTAATGGTAGAACCCCATGGAAGAATCGGATTGAACATGTAAAGGACATAGGGGTGGTATTTGGTCAACGGTCTCAATTATGGTGGGATGTACCAGTAATAGATTCTTTTGAATTATTAAGGGATATTTATAAGGTGCCCAATCTAGAATACAAAGACAAATTAGATGAATTAATTACGTTATTAAATCTAGGGGACATAATTAGAACACCAGCTAGACAGTTATCCCTTGGTCAAAGAATGCGATGTGAAATTGCTGCATCTCTTTTACATAATCCTAAAATATTATTTTTAGATGAACCAACCATAGGTTTAGATGCAGTTTCAAAAATTGCAGTAAGGGATTTTATAATAGATATTAATAAGTATCATAATACAACGGTTATTTTAACTACCCATGATATGCAAGATATTGAAGCTTTAACAAAACGAATTATTTTAATCGGTAAAGGTAAAATCCTAATGGATGGAAACTTAAACGATATGAAAAATCAGTTTGGTGGTTATAGAACGTTAACCATCGAATATGTAGGCGGACACATTGGTCTTTTAGATGGTATGAGCTTTATAAATAATACATACCGTACAGACGAACAAGGTATTATTACCAATGGACATGCTGAAATTAATATAGATACAGAGGCTATTCCGATATCAGATGTAATTGCAAGTTTAACAAAACAAGTTGATATAAAGGATATAGTGGTAACAGGTGCATCCATAGACGAGGTCGTAGTGAAACTCTATCAACAATATGAGATTTAATTCTTTAAATATTATGAAAGAGTGAAATGAGAAAGAGAATAGTGTGGAAACTTCAAGTGTTTCACATGACAGAATGGAGAGTTTTTATGAAAAAATACGTATCCTTCTTTCGCCTTCGTTTTATTAATGGACTACAATACCGAGCAGCAGCTATTGCAGGAATTGTGACCCAATTTACATGGGGTGCGTTAGAAATATTATTGTTTAAGGCATTTTATGAAGCAGATGCTGGTGCTTTTCCAATGTCATTTACTGCCTTGTCTTCATATATCTGGATGCAGCAAGCATTTCTAGCTTTATTTATGACCTGGTTTTTAGAAAATGAAATATTTGATAGTATTCAAAATGGGAATATAGCATATGAACTATGCAGACCGATTAACTTATATAATATGTGGTTTATGAGAAGCATGGCTAATCGCCTATCTAGAGCTGTACTACGTTGCATGCCTATATTACTTTTTGCTAGCTTTTTGCCAAAACCATATGGATTAACCTTACCGAAGAATGTACTTTCTACAGTATGGTTTATAATCACCATGATCTTAGGATTTTTAGTTGTAGTAGCTTTTTGTATGTTAATTTATATTGTTACCTTTTTTACTATTTCTCCTTTGGGAGTTCGTATTATTGCAGTTTCCCTTGTTGAATTTTTTGCAGGATCTGTAATTCCCATACCTTTTTTACCAAATGGAATAAGACAAGTTTTCGAATTATTACCCTTTGCTTCCATGCAAAATGTTCCACTTCGAATCTATAGTGGGAACATTACAGGTTTTGATATCTACTATACAGTAGGTCTTCAGATATTTTGGTTTTTGGTTTTAACTTTTATAGGGAAGAGTTTACTGCATAAAGCTCTTAAAAGGGTAGTAGTTCAAGGCGGTTAAAATGAATTATGTATAATTCATTTTAAATTGGGCGTAGCCCAAATTACAGGTGTTTTGGTAGAATGGAGGGTTAGTGTGAAAATATATTTAAGATATTTTTCAATTCATTTAAAAAGTGTTATGCAATATAAAATGTCATTTTTATTAACAGCTATTGGACAGTTCTTAGTCTCTTTTAATGTGTTTCTTGGAGTTTATTTTATGTTTATGAGATTCCATTCGGTAAAAGGGTTTTCCTATAGTGAGATATTACTATGTTTTTCTATAGTGTTAATTGAATTTTCCCTAGCAGAATGTTTTGGTAGAGGCTTTGATACGTTCTCATCTACTATAAGCAATGGTGAATTTGATCGAATTATGGTAAGACCACAAAATGAAATACTTCAAGTACTAGGAAGCAAAATTGAGTTCACTAGATTCGCACGTATGATTCAAGCAATTATAATGTTTATCTACGGTATTAATAATAGTAACGTGGTTTGGAATTATAAAAAGGTGTTAACTATATTGTTTATGATTATTGGAGGAACACTTACATTTACGGGGATATTTATTATTTATGCCGCGTTATGTTTTTTTACCACAGAGGGATTAGAATTTATGAATGTACTAACCGATGGAGTAAGAGAATATGGAAAATATCCGTTTAGTGTATATGGTAAAAAAGTAATTCTATTTTGTACTATTGTAGTACCTTATGCATTGGTTCAATATTATCCTTTATTATATATTTTGGATAAGAATGCAAAAGAATGGTATATGTATTTACCACTATTAGCTTGTCTTTTTTTAATACCTTGTTATTTTATTTGGAAAGTTGGTATTAAACATTATAAATCTACGGGATCCTGATAAATACTTATTTATAAATGTATGGCTTTTATGAACTACTAAAATAAAATTAGGGCAATTAGGATTCTTAACAATTGTAAGTACAATTAATATAGACAACCTAATAGCCCTAATATAAAATATTAAATTTTAGTATAAGAAAAAGATTAAGCCAATTCAGCTACAACTTGCTTTAATGCCATAAGAGCTTCTTCCGGAAGTTTATCATAACCACCTTTAAATTCACTTCTGGATTCCACAAATTTTACTCTATCGTTCATTCTGGCAATTAATTGTTGTTTATAGTTTGGATCGTCTAAATTAGGAATGAAACCATCCCATTCCATGATATCGATTTCTTTAAATGGACCCCAAGGCTTAAAATTTGCTTTGCCTTCCACGATAGTTTCTAAGATACCTAAGGTATCTGCTGGTTTAACTTTTTTACCACAGAAATCTCCAGTATTGATTATGTAGCAGTCCACATTTCTTTTTTCTACTAGTTTTTTGAATTTTTCGTAATCATTTACTAAAGGATATGTTCTAAATGGATTAGCATAAGGTTCTACGACTAATGCATTTGGATCAACACCAGGAGCAAGTCTTTCAGCAGTTGTACGTTTGGTTGCTAGAGTTGCACCCATAACAGATGCAAGAGCAGCACCTTTTAATTTAACGATTGGAGGAAGTGTCGGATCTTTCATAATCCAAAAGATTGCATTCACTGGTTCATCAATGCGATCAACACGATTTGGTGACCAAAGTTTTGATTTAATTGCACGTCCATTACCATTACGTATATCTTCTGTTACAAGTACTACTTTACCATCTTCGTCTAAGGTAGCCGAACAGTTTTGAGCAGTCAAAAGATATTTGTTATCTTCACAATCTGTTGGATAATCTTGAGTTTTATCAAAATAAGTAGGTTCAAGGGCAATAGAAGAACCAGTCTCTGTATTGATGATAAATGCATCATCATGTAATACTGTGACATTGTACTTTCCGCTATGCTTTGCATGTGTAATAGTAGATTTACCAGAACCTGATAATCCAAATACAGAGGCAACAAAGGTGTTTCCGCTTTCTAGATTATATCTCTTTTGACCACCATGACAAGAAGCATAGCCATTACGATTCGCAATTGCCCATGCAATTGTTAGTGTGCCTTTTTTATGTTCTCCAAAATATCTCATTCCGAGCAAAGCTGCACAGTTTGTATCGGTATTAAAGTATGTAAGTCCAAGGGGATGTTCTGGATGTTTCCATTGTGGATTAGAGATGATATAGATATCTGCTTCATTAGAAATTGGTTTAGAATTTTTGTACATTAATACGTAATTATCAGACATGTATTGGAAATTTAACATCCAAGAGTAAAGAATATTTTCTTCACCTTTTGGAATTAGAAGATGGGCTTTAACCATAAATTCTGGATCGAGACCTATATAAACTTCTGCATGATACAAAGTTGAATATCTTGTATCATATATAGCGTTCATAAGTTTTTGATCCAAATCTGTACAGTTAACACCAGGTTCACCGGAAACATTCCTTGCTGCAGCACAACGTCCAGTTACATAACCATCATTGAATAGTAAAACCTTAGCATCTTTTTCAAGTCCAAATTCTTCACCACGATAGACTGGCATATCTGTAATTACTGTTCCCGGGGAGTTTTTTGCTAGTTCATATGCTTCTTTAAGAGTGTTGACTTTAATTACATTGTTACCATAGAAAGCTGCTTCAATAATGGACCGGGTTGTGGAAAAGCCTGGTTTACCTGCACCAATTTCACTGCGTTTAAAATAAGCTTTTGTTGACATTATGACTTCCTCCTATACTATAGTTTTATGTAATTTATCAATAAATTAAGAAATTACTTTATTGATAAGTCACGATGTAACAAATGTACACCACTTTAAGTATAGGACTTAGAAATGTAAAGGTCAATAGAAATGGGAAAAGTTCCCAAAAAATCATATGCTATTTTTCGGGAACTTATTTTATAATGTATTATTTAATTATAAATACTTTTATTATTTTGAATTACTTTATACTAAATTGTTAATTCCTTAGTTTTTTTGTTCAGTAATCCACTTGTCTAATCGTTTGGCAATTATATCAAATTGAGCAGGACCTATATCTAATAGGAATTGATGAAAATCTTTTATAACAAAATCATCTCCTAATTCTTCTTGTGCTGTGTTTTTCAAATTCATTATTTCAAGATAACCAATTCCGTATTGTGGATAAAGAGCAGGTTCTTCAATCATTGTTGTGTATAAAACTTTAATGGTTGATTCATCTTTTATTTGAAATCCTTTTAGATAATTAGCAGTATCGGATAATGTCCAACCATCATAGTTTATTCCTATATCTAGTCTGCAATATAAAGCCATATTTGCCGCCATGCTAGCTTCCATGAAATCGGCTACATTCTTTTTAAATCCTGCCATATGATAAGAGTAGTATTCCACATAAGTTGCCCAACCTTCTACATAACCACCAAAACTCAAAAGATTTCTGATGGCAGCTGGTTTTAAGTTTCTAAAATAAACAGATTGGTACAAGTGGCCTGGGTAACCTTCATGTGCAATTGTTGTAAAAATGGTGGATAAATCATAATCAGGATTATTATTAATATAGATGATATTCTCGTTGTATTTATCAATAGCAGGTATTAAATACATAGCGGGACTTAAATGATCTTGTAAGGATTCATGCACATATTTAATCGAGCAATTTACATCTGGGCAGGCAGGAAAATCATCCTTTATTGCTGTTCTTAAATAGTTAATAATCTCAGATGGATCAGTTAATGGGAACTTTAAATCCATTGCTGTTTCATAAACATCTGTATTCTTTGACATAATAGAATTCATTTTTGCAATGTTTTTAGATATCGTGTCATCAAGCATTTTTTTAAGTTCAGATACTGGTTTACTAGAACCTGTATTCGCAGCTAATAAATACTCATAATACTCTTTTCCTTTTTCAAAATTGCTTAAGCCACCATTATTTTTCCCTGTACCTTTTAAATCAGATAAGGTAGTCATTAACAATTCATAAGCAGGTATAACTTTATTTATTACTGCTTCTTTATTTTCTTTTTTATATGCCTTTATTTCATTGTCCGATAATCCTTCAAACTCAGATATTTTATCATTAAATATTTCTATTAAATAATTTGTATTTTTATTATTAATAAATTCATCACACTGATCAATTATATTGTCTGCTACCTTATCACTCATAAATAAGCCAGCTTTCGATTTTTCTTTTTCGAATTCGCAGATTTCATTAAAGTAATCATATACTAACGGTAAAAGTTTTAAATATGTATTAATATCTTCTTTTTTATAGAAATTGTATTCGGCAAGTAATACTGGAAGTTGTGCTTGAATTCCAGTTGTAGGGCCAAGGCTTTCATTATATAAGATAAAGTCTCCTGATTTTAATTCTAATTCTAGATCTTCTTTTACTATGTCATAAGAAAGCTGCTGAGATTCGGATAGAGCATCATAATCAAATTTCTTTAAGCCCGCTAAGTAGTTTTCAGAAGCTGCCAGTAAATCTTGTATATGTTCTACAGAATAATGACCAAATGTAGTTTTTGGTTCGGTAATACCATAAGCTTCTGGGTTAGCCAAGGAATAATTTAATGTGATAGAATCTCGTTGCACCTCTGTTGTAAATATTTTATCTAAAAATTTATCGAAATCCTCAGGGTTGTTATTTTTACTATTTTTAATAGAGCAACCTAGAGTTGTAAGAGTAAGTATTAATAATAAAAAAGTAAAAACAAAGTATTTTTTATTTCGTTTCATATATTTCCTCCTTATTTTAAACAAGCTAAACGTTTCCCCTCTTTTGTAACGAACCAATATAAGCAACATATCTTTTTTTTCCAAGATTGTCAACTTAAGTTTTTATTAAATACTTGAATATACTTCTTTTCCTATCTTATGTGTTAATTCTTCTAACCATTCTCTTTTGCATTTATTTATTGTATAGAAATTCTATTTGTAATAATTAATTATAATGGAACAAATGTTACTTAGTCACATAAAAATTATTATAAATTGACTTAAGAAACATACACTGATACTATTAAGTTATATTATATGGTTAATTACAGTAACGTATATCAATTTGATAAATTTTATAGTTTCGTATTTGCCAAAAAAGATATAATAACGAAAGGAGAGTATGATTTTTTCATACGATGTAATATAATGAATGACTTATTTAATACACATGGGCTAAATTTTTTATTAATATTTATAGAAGGCATTATATCATTTTTTTCTCCTTGTGTAATACCATTGATACCAATCTATATGAGTTATTTGGCTGGTAATGCAAAAATAACAAAGGAAGATGGAACCATCGTATATATAAGAAAAAAGGTTTTCTTTCATACGGTATTTTTTGTACTAGGAATTTCCTTTGCCTTTTTTGTATTAGGAATGGCTTTTTCTACTGCGGGTAATTTCTTTCGTGAAAATCAAATATTATTTACCAGAATTGGTGGTATTATTATCGTTGTCTTGGGTCTGTTTCAACTAGGTATATTTGATCTTGGATTTTTGCAAAAAGAGAGAAAATTTCATCTTAATATAGCCGATAAAAATATGAATCCAATTTTAGCTTTTATTATGGGTTTTACATTTAGTTTTGCGTGGACTCCTTGTATTGGTCCGGCATTATCATCTGTATTAATTTTAGCATCCGGGGCAAAAAATGTTAACCTATCCTATGCTCTTGTACTTATTTATACTCTAGGTTTTGTAATACCATTCTTAGCTTTGGGTTTATTTACAACAGCAGTATTGTCATTCTTAAAAGCAAGACAGAATTTAGTAAAGTATACAATAAAAATTGGTGGAATTATTTTAATAGTAATTGGTATTATGACATTCACAGGCTGGATGAATGGAATATCAAGTTATCTTAATTTTTACAGTACAAAACAAAGTAATAATACTGAAAATACAAATAATGCAACTAGTACGGATAATCAGAAGGATGACACAAGTACAGAGGACGAGACTACAAACGACTTGCCAAGTGAAGACAGTAATTCTGTAGATAACGAAGCGAAACAAGACAATGAAGCTACAAATGAAGAAGACAATACAGAATCAAATGTAATTCCAATTATTGATTTTACCCTTACAGATCAATATGGTAATACTCATACTCTTTCGGATTATAAAGGAAAAGTAATATTCTTAAACTTTTGGGCAACTTGGTGTGGACCTTGTCAAAGAGAAATGCCAGATATTCAAGAGCTTTACGAACAATTTGGTGAAAATTCAGAAGATGTAATTATTCTTGGAGTAGCTAATCCAAGTAGCGATAACTATCCTAATAACCAAGATGAAGATAAAGAAACCATTATAAAGTTCTTAGATGATAATGAGTACACTTTTCCAGTGGTATTTGATGAAACAGGAGAAATACTAAATAGTTATTATATTAATGCATTTCCAACTACATTCTTTATTAACAAAGATGGAAATATTGTAGGTTATGCTCCTGGTATGTTAACCAAAGACCAGATGGATAGTAATATCAAAGCCACTCTAGAGTCAACAAAATAAGTGTTATTGACAAAATAAATTTCACGTGCTATGCTAAAAATTAATAAATTGGTTAGACTACCAGTAAACGACAATTGATTTTTATATAGTAATAAAAGCGATGAAAAGAAGAGTAATTAAGGAAACTATGAACAGAGAACCCTGGAAGCTGAAAAAGGGTCATAGGTGAGTTAATGAAGATGGACTTGGAGCTTCGTACTGAGAGATTTTTCTTTAGGCTACGACGGATGCACCCGTTACAGTGACTAGCTGTGTAAGCAGCGAAAAAGGGCTTGACTAAGTCAAGCTGAATTAAAGTGGTACCACGGGATATATGCTCTCGTCTTTAAATAATAAAGACGTGAGCATTTTTATTGTACTCTGAATATCCGAAATAAAACCTAACATTTTTTTCGTAATACTGAGTTAGACTACCTGTAAATAATCATTTATTATATGAATTATATAATCCTAACAAGGTAAAGGAGGAACATAATATGAGTAAAAAACCATATTATATTACAACAGCTATTGCGTATACATCTGGCAAGCCACATATTGGAAATAGCTATGAAATCGTATTAGCAGATAGTATTGCAAGATTTAAAAGACAAGAAGGATATGAAGTTTTCTTCCAAACAGGAACGGATGAACACGGACAAAAAATTGAAAATAAAGCAGCTGATGCTGGTATTACACCAAAAGAATTTGTTGATAAAATTGCCGGACAAATTAAAGATATCTGGGATATGATGAATACTTCTTATGATAAGTTTATTCGTACAACAGATGACTACCATGAAAAGCAAATTCAAAAAATATTTAAAAAGTTATATGAAAATGGGGATATTTACAAAGGAACTTATGAAGGAATGTATTGTACTCCATGTGAATCTTTCTTTACAGCTTCTCAATTAGTAGATGGTAAATGTCCTGATTGTGGAAGAGAAGTTCAACCAGCGAAAGAAGAAGCTTACTTTTTAAAATTAAGTAAATACACAGATCGTTTAATTGAACACATTAATACACATCCAGAATTCATACAACCAGAGTCTAGAAAGAATGAAATGATGAATAATTTTCTTCTTCCTGGCTTACAAGATTTATGTGTATCTAGAACTTCATTTAAATGGGGAATTCCAGTAGACTTTGATAATAGACATGTTGTATATGTTTGGATTGATGCATTAAGTAATTACATTACTGGATTAGGTTTTGATGCAGATGGTAATCATGGGGATTTATACAATAAATTCTGGCCAGCTGATTTACATTTAATCGGAAAAGATATCTTACGTTTCCATACAATATATTGGCCAATTATGCTTATGGCATTAGATTTACCACTTCCGAAACAAGTCTTTGGTCACCCTTGGTTGCTACAAGGTGATGGAAAGATGAGTAAGTCAAAAGGTAATGTATTATATGCTGATGAATTAGTTGATTTCTTTGGAGTGGATGCTGTTCGTTACTTTGTATTGCATGAAATGCCATTCGATAATGATGGTATCATTACTTGGGAGTTAATGGTTGAAAGAATGAATTCTGATTTAGCCAATACTCTTGGTAACTTAGTAAATCGTACCATATCTATGTCTAACAAGTATTTTGGTGGTATCGTAAATAATTCAGGTGTAAAAGAAGCAGTGGATGAAGAATTAATTGGACTTGCTCTTGAAACATCTAAAAAAGTGGTTGCAAAAATGGAACAACTAAGAGTTGCAGATGCCATTTCGGAAATCTTTACTTTATTTAAGAGATGTAATAAGTATATTGATGAGACAATGCCTTGGGTATTAGCTAAAGAAGAAGCAACTCATAAAAGACTTGAAACAGTTCTTTATAACTTAGTTGAAAGTATTTGTATTGGTGCTAGTCTTTTAGAATCTTTCATGCCAGAGACTTCTAAGAAAATTTTAAGTCAATTAAATGCTAAAGTTAGAACAATGGATGAATTAAGTCAATATGGACAATATGAATCTGGAAGTAAAGTTACCGAAACACCAGAAATATTATTTGCTCGTCTTGATGTAAAAGAAGTTCTTGAGAAAGTGGAAGCGAAAAGAGCAGCAGAAGTATCTGTAACGGAAGAAAACGTTGAAGCAGTCGAAGATCAAGCAAGTGGAATTGATATACCTGCTAAAGATGAAATATCCTATGATGATTTTATGAAACTTCAATTCCAAGTAGGTGAAATTATCGCTTGTGAAGAAGTACCAAAATCTAAAAAATTACTTTGCTCACAAGTTAAAATTGGAAGTCAAGTAAAACAAATCGTTTCAGGTATTAAAGCTTATTATACTCCTACGGAGATGGTAGGCAAAAAAGTCATGGTATTAGTAAACCTAAAACCAGCTAAATTAGCTGGAGTATTATCCGAAGGAATGTTATTATGTGCAGAAGATGAGAATGGTAATTTAGCATTAATGACTCCTGAAAAATCCATGCCAGCTGGTGCTGAAATTTGTTAATAAATAATTTGTAATAAATTTAGGTTCATTTATGAAAAATAAAGTTTAAAAAAAGGTTAGGAAATGGGTTGAGATGATTAATCATATCAACTCATTTCTTTACCTAATAGAAATAATCTTTCGACTGATTTAAAATGTCTAATTTATAACTTTACCAATATTTTATCTGGTTTATCAATTTCAGCATTCACAGCATAGAAATTTTTACTATCTAATCGTTCTCTAACTCTTGTCATTGCTTCACCAAAACGTTGATAATGTACAACTTCACGTTGTCTTAAAAAACGTATCGGATCAACAATATCTGGGTCTGTAACAAGACGAAGAATATTATCATAAGTGGTTCTTGCTTTTTGTTCGGCAGCTAAATCTTCGTGTAAGTCAGTTAATACATCACCTTTTGATTGGAAGAAACAGGAGTTAAATGGAACTCCACCAGCTGCTTGTGGCCAAAGGGCTGTTGTATGATCAATATAATAAGCATCAAATCCACCAGTTTTAATTTCTTCAAGAGTTAAATTTTTAGTTAATTGAAAGATAATAGCACTAATAATCTCCATATGTGCTAATTCTTCTGTACCGATATCTGTTAATAAACCAGCTACTTCTTTGTAAGGCATAGTATAACGTTGTGATAAATATCTTAAAGAAGCAGCTAATTCTCCATCAGGTCCACCAAATTGGCTTATAATCAATTGGGCCATTTTAGGGTTTGTATTTTTAATGTTAACTGGATATTGTAATCTTTTTTCATAGGTCCACATATATTATACCTCACCTTCCCAAGGCCATGGATTATTTACCCAAGTCCAATGATTGCCATCGTTTACGTTATAAGAAACAATAGGGCCATATACTTTCTCATAATCCGTTAAAGCCTGATTTCTCTTTGTCATGCAGTCTTCAAAATAATTTAGGGCTTCTAATTCATAAGGATGTGTATCTAAGAATAATCTTGCGTCATCCATGGCAAAACTAATTGTTTGGAGATTTCTCATTAAGTCATTATGATTACTGTTTTCATTCAAAGTAACTTACCTCCTATTCCACAAAATGGCATATCTAATTCTTTAAATATAGTTCCAATTTGTAATCCATTTTCAGGGTTATATAAATCTTTAAATTTTTGCATTGGGATATAAGCCATTGCTAAAGCAGGTTGACCATTAAATACAGAAGTCTCTCCATTATCACATGGAAGTATTGGTATACCTATTTTAGAACAATCTTTCGGAGCAATATTCATGTTTGATGGTATATTATTGTTATTCATTGAGTTACTCCTTTCTTTCTGTGATTTGAGACATAATATAATAATAAAGTAATTTTAAAAATTACTAATCTCAAAGTTAGTTTGCGTGTTTCTTATAATTAAATACTAGCAATAATAAGATGAAGAGATAGTTTTAGGGCTTTTTAACATATACTTCATTTTACTAGTGATTCTTAAATGATTTCGCAAAGTTTAAAAACAATTAAACATAGACAAAATATGAGAAAATAACTATAATACTTAATAGACTTAAGAATAAGAAAATGATTAAAATTTATGTAATTATTTTTGGAGGATAAAAATGATTTTTGAAACACATGCTCATTATGACGATGAGGCATTTCATGAAGATAGAGAACAATTATTAAATAGTCTTTCGCTAGAAGGAATAGATTATGTAGTTAATGTTGGAGCAAGTATCGAAACAACAAAAAATACATTAGAATTAATGGAAAAATATTCATTTATTTATGGAGCAGTAGGTGTTCACCCAAGTGAAACCAAAGAATTAAATGAAGAAAACTTTAATTGGTTAAGGAATATTACAAAGACGCCTAAAGTTGTTGCAATCGGTGAAATTGGACTAGATTATTATTGGGATACACCGGAACGTGATATACAAAAAGTTTGGTTTGATAGACAGATGGAATTAGCAAAAGAAGTAAAGCTTCCAGCTATTATTCATAGTCGAGATGCAGCAGCGGATACGTTAGAAATGATAAAAGCAGCTAATCTAAAAGATGTTGGTGGTGTGATACATTGTTTCTCCTATGGTAAAGAAATGGCTAAAAGTTATCTTGATATGGGATTTTTTCTAGGGATTGGTGGTGTTGTTACATTTAAAAATGCTAAGAAATTAAAGGAAGTAGTAGAATATGCTCCAATTGAGCAGATACTATTAGAAACAGATTGTCCGTATTTATCGCCAGAACCTAATAGAGGTAAAAGAAATTCTAGTTTAAATCTCCCATATGTAGCAACTGAAATAGCTAGATTAAAAGGTATGGATTATGAAGATGTATTAGCCATTACTAAGAAAAATGCATTAAAAATGTATCAAATAAAAGATTGATGAAAAAACCTGATACAATAAAAGTAAATAGAATTATGAAGTAAATGTAAAAAACTTAATTTTATGATTTATACAAATAAACGAAAAGAGGAAAACATGGCAACATTAGGAAACCCGAAAGAGACCATAGAAATCTTAAATAAATATCATTTTATTTTTCAAAAGAAATTTGGACAAAACTTTCTAATTGATACTCATGTACTTGATAAAATAATAAAATCAGCTGAAATAACTAAGGATGATTTAGTTTTAGAAATCGGACCGGGTATAGGGACTCTAACACAATACTTATTAGAAGCAGCAAGAGAAGTAATTGCAGTAGAGATAGATAAATCATTGATTCCAATACTAAATGATACATTATCTGCTTATGATAATATCACTGTAATTAATGAAGATATTTTAAAAGTGGATATAAATAAATTGGTACAAGAAAAAAATAATGGGAGACCTATTAAAATAGTAGCAAATCTTCCTTATTATATAACTACACCTATTATTATGGGGCTTTTTGAAGCACATGTTCCGATTCAAAACATTACTGTAATGGTTCAAAAAGAAGTGGCAGATCGTATGCAATCAGGTCCTGGATCAAAAGATTATGGTGCTTTGTCTTTAGCGGTACAATATTATGCAAAACCTTATATAGCTGCTTTTGTACCACCAAATTGCTTTATGCCAAGACCAAATGTTGGTTCTGCTGTAATCAGGTTAACACTGCATGAGTGTAATCCCGTACAAGTAAAAGACGAAGCTTTATTATTTAAGGTTATACGAGCTTCTTTTAATCAAAGAAGAAAAACCTTAGTAAATGGGCTTAATAATGGAACTGAAATACATTTATCAAAAGAACTTATTGCAGAAGCAATAGGGGAGCTTGGGGTATCACCAACCATTCGAGGCGAAGCTTTAACATTAGAGCAATTTGCAATGTTAAGTAATATTATATATGATAAAATGAGAAAATAGTGTACTTTGTATTTTCAACAAACAAATTAAATATTGTAATCAAAAAGCACGAGATTACTATAAAATATTAGGATTTACAAATATTTTATTAAAAATTTCGTGTCTTTTTATGTCTAAAAAACAGTAAAAATGGGATAAATAATAGCAAAGTGGCTTAAATTTTAAGTAGATTAGTTTAGTCACTAGAATAAATGAAACTAACCCTTATTGTATTGACATAAGTGTTTTGGTTTGATATGGTGGACTAGCGAAAAAATTTAGTAACTTTTGAAATTTGAAATAATTAGTATTAGTTAGTAACTAGCGATTAATTTTTTGAGATATACGGAGGTTAAGAAAATGATAGGTAATGTCCTAGTTGGTCAATCCGGTGGACCTACGGCAGTAATTAATTCCAGTTTGGCAGGAGTATTTAAGGCAGCGAAAGAACGTGGAGCAAATAAAGTATATGGTATGCTTTATGGAATTCAAGGTTTATTAGAAGAAAAGTATGTAAATCTTGATGAACGTTTAAAGAGTGAAATGGAAATTGAATTACTTAAACGGACACCATCGTCATATCTTGGGTCATGTCGTTATAAACTTCCTGAGTATAGCATGGAACCTGAAGTTTATGAGAAGATTTTTGCAATTTTAAATAAATTAGAAGTAGAATATTTCTTTTATATCGGTGGAAATGATTCTATGGATACCATAAAGAAGTTATCTGAGTACGCAATTATAATTAAGAGTAATATTAGGTTTATTGGTGTTCCAAAGACAATTGATAATGATCTTGAAGCAACCGACCATACACCAGGCTATGGAAGTGCAGCTAAATTTATTGCTGCAACAACAAAGGAAATTATTCGTGATAGTTTGGTTTATGATCAAAGAAACCTTACTATTATTGAGATTATGGGACGTAATGTTGGTTGGCTTACTGGTGCTTCTGCATTAGCAGAAAGTCATGATTGTGAAGGACCAGATATGATATTTTTACCAGAAGTAGCATTCGATTTGGATCACTTTTTTGAAAAGGTAAAGAAATTACAAGAGGCCAAAAAATCTGTGGTAGTTGCAATTTCTGAAGGAATTCGATTAGCGGATGGCAGATATGTCTGTGAGCTAACGGATAGTGCAAAATATACGGATGAATTTGGTCATACCATGCTTACTGGAGCAGCAACATACTTAGCAAATAAGGCGGCAGGAGTATTAGGATGTAAGACTCGTGCCATTGAATTAAATACATTACAAAGATGTGCTTCTCACATGGCTTCCCTTGTAGATATAACAGAAGCGTTTCAAGTAGGTGCAGCAGCTGTAAATGCAGCTTTTAACGGTGAAACAGGTAAGATGATTATATTAAAACGTGTATCTGACAATCCATATCAATGTGCAACAGATACATTTGATATACACAAAATTGCTAATATGGAGAAAAAGGTACCACTAACTTGGATTGATAGGGAGAAAGATACGGTTACTAACGAATTTATCGAGTATGTAAGACCTTTGATTCAAGAAGAACTTACACCAATTATGATTGGTGGATTGCCAAGACATCTTAATATTAAAAATAAATAATTTAGTTGGTTTATAAATTACACAATGAAACTGAGAGCATATCAATTCATCTGGACTCGCCTTTCCTTCAAGCGAAAATACCGCTTTCAGCCGGTCTTCGCCATCTGAATAGATATACTCTCAGTTTCATTGTTTTGATATTGTAAGACTTATATGGTTGAGGTTATAATCTGTAAAAAATTATCAATTTAATGAAATTAATTATTTACTCTAAATTTTTTATATTTCTATGCTTAAATATAGCTCAAGCCATTCTCTAAGTGTCATATTTTTATTACACCAAACTTGGTTTTGATTTTTTGCCCATGACCAAATATCAAGCCGCTCACGTATGGTATATAACTTAGATCGCTCGATAAACCCTTCTCGTGGAACACTTAATTTTACATAATGATTTATAAATTCCCGCGCTAAATTGGTATCATTACTTTCGTTGATATACATTGCGCAAATTCTCGATAAATCTTCTTCGCCATCGCCGAAATGCGACAAAGAAAAATCAAATATAGCACTAACTTTCCATTCCCCATTATCATTAGAGAACAACACATTATCTTCCTTAAAATCGCCCACTACAACTTCTGATTTTTATGTAAATATTTTTAAACATAGCCTTTTATTTTTATCAGAGTTATTATATGTTTTTCATTAATATAAGAGTTTCTTCACTTAAAGATGCTTTTACATCAATTATATTTTGGTTGCTACTACCTTTCCAATGTAATCTAGTATCTAGTAAGTCTATATCAAATCTACCGTCAACAATTACATCAACCAAAGAAATAAAAGATAAATCTTTTATTTCATCCCAAGTAAAACCAGTGTAAAGCCATATATTCTTATTTGGATATGAATTGTGAATTTCTTCGATTAATGTACCAAGCTCTTGGCGATTATTTGGGTGTAGTGGGTCACCACCACTTAAGGTAATGCCTTCAATGTAGTCTTTCTTTAGTTCAGTAAATATTTCCTCTTTTGCAGCTGCATCAAAGTTTAAGCCACCGTGAAGATCCCAAGTTATTGGATTTTGACATCCAGGGCAAGCATGTGTACAACCGGATACCCATAATACAACTCGTAGGCCGGTTCCATTTAACATATCGTCTTTCGTTATATTATGATATCTCATTACATACTTTTCCTTTCGTTTATTTCTACCATTTTCGCATCGTTTAAGCGGGTATCTCCTTTAACTCTAGAATAGGATAAATATCCATTCATACGATCAATTTTAGTTAGATTGTTGCTACCGCATTTTGGGCAAATATCCATTTCTAATTCTTGATGTCCACAATCATCACAGTAAGCTAAGGATAAGTTGACACCTTCATAAAATCCCATATCCATTGCCCTTCTTACCAAAGTTTTGAATGCAGATATATTATAATCGATAGGATATTTTACGTATTGAATTTTACCACCGTTTGATAATTCCCAGAATCGATATTCTAAGTCTTGTTTTTGAATTGGAGTAATTTCTTCTGTTACATGGCAGTGGAATCCGTTGCTTACATATTCACGATCTGATACATTTGCAATAATTCCATATTTCTTACGGAACTGTTGCACTTGAAGACCACAAAGATTTTCCGCTGGAGTTGCGTAAATAGCGTATAGGTTACCATCTTCTTCTTTAAATTCTGTAATCTTTTTATTGATGTATTTTAAAACATCAATTGCAAATTCACCATCTTCAACTAAAGATTTTTTATTATACAACTGTTGTAATTCGTTAAATGCAGTGATTCCAAAGGATGCAGTTGCTGTTTTTAACAAAGGTTTTATCTTATCATGAATACCAAGATTACCACCATAAAAACCACCTTCACAATATGCTAACGGATTGGTAGAAGCTCTCATTTCTCCTAAATACGCATAAGTTCTTATATGTAAATTACGAATTAACTCTAAGTAATAATCTAGTACTTCATAAAAATCTCTGCTTTCTTGTCTAGCCTTTGCAAGAATCATAGGTAAATGTAAGCTTACAGCACCGATATTAAAACGTCCTACAAATACTGGTGTATCATCTTCGCTGGCTGGATACATTCCCCCTTCTTTGTACCAAGGAGATAGAAAGGCTCTGCAGCCCATTGGACTAATAATCTGACCATATTGTTTATACATGCTTGCGATATAACCTTCTCCAGTTAAACTTAACCAATCTGGATACATAGTTTTACTAGAACATTCGATACCTGCTTCAAATACTTCTTCTAGTTCACATCCTTCACCATGAAGGTTTTTATCATAAAGGAAAACAATCTTAGGGAATAATACAGGTTTTTTACATTCCTTTTTACCTTGTCCACCTTTTCGAACTTCTAATAATGCGATAGATGCCATTTTAGCAAATCTTCCAGTACCTGTACCAGTTGTAACAGTTATGAATGGATAATCACCACGGCTTGATGCAACAGTATTGAATTTATATTCCCATCCTTGAAAACCTTGTTCTAAATCTAATTTTACGTCTTTTATCGCTTCTTCCTGTGCTTTTTCTGGGCTAATGCCTAAATCAAGATACTTTTTATATAATAAGTCATAGGATTTTTCTGCATATGGCTCTAATAATAAATCTACGCTTGGAACGGTGAAACCACCATATTGTTGGCTGGCAGCGCTAAGTACGATATCACCTATTACGTCAAAGGCAACATTTAAGGTCTTTGGTTCGTTATACCAAAGGTTACCCATTTCAAAACCACCTTTTAACACGTTTTTTACATCAAAAAGACAACAGTTCATGGTATCTCTTCTAGCAGACATATCGTGGATATAGATGTAACCATCTCTTGCAGCTTGTAATTCTTCTGTAGTTAAAAAGAATTTTTGATATAGTTCTTTGTTTAATTGATTAAAGATTAAACTTCGTTTTGTGGAAACTAATGCGCTGTCTGTGTTACTATTTTCCTTATCACCAATATACATAATGGACTGACTTTTTTTGTAAACTTCATCTAGCATATGTACAAAGTCTTGTTTGTAATTACGATAATCACGATAACTTTTTGCAACCAGAGGATGTGTTTCTTCTAGTGCACTCTCCACCACATTATGCATATCGCTAATATGAATTTCTGTCTTATTCATTGCATTAACTCTTGCCTCAACATATTGGCAAATATATTCGTGCTCTTTTGGTGTGAATTTGATTAAGGCTCTCTGAGCTGACTTATCAACTGCGTTAATGACCTTTTGGACATTGAATTCTTCTTTGGTATTATCTTTCTTCACCACTTTAATCATCGGTAATTCCTTCTTTCCTAAAACTAACATTTCTTCAACATACAGTGGTATTATATCATATGAGTACTAGATATTGTACTATTTTTTTATTAAAATTAAAAATTCTTTGCTTGACAAATGATATAAATTAAGAATTTCCATCCATTAAAACCAGAAAATAATGTAAATAAAAGAGTATGATTAAACGGAAGAGAAAAAATTATTTGTGGTATAATATTAGAAAATATGATATTCTTTTAAGACAGTAAATGATTCCAAGGATATATATAGAAGGAGTTACGTAAATGAATCTGTTAAATGTAGAAAAAATGAGCAAAAGCTTTACGGATAAAATATTATTTGATCAAGTTACCCTAGGTATTAATGAAGGTGACAAGATTGGTGTAATAGGTATTAATGGTACGGGTAAATCCACACTATTAAAAATTATATCTGGACTAGAAGAACCAGATGCAGGAGCTGTTGTTAAAGGTAAATCAGTTCGCGTAGAATATCTTGCCCAATCACCGGTATTTAAAGAAGAACTAACGATACTAGAGAATGTGGTACTTGGAAAGAAAGCAGAAGAAGAGTATCGTAACCTAGAAGGTGAAGCAAAAACGATGCTAATAAAGTTAGGTATCAATGACTACAACGGAAAAGTTGATATTTTATCTGGCGGTCAGAAAAAAAGAGTTGCACTTGTACGTGCCTTATTAACTCCAGCCGAAATTTTAGTACTTGATGAACCTACAAACCATTTAGACAATGATATGGCTGAGTGGTTAGAAGAATATTTAAATAAATACCAAGGCGCATTTATTATGGTAACCCACGATCGATACTTTTTGGACAAGGTTACTAATAAAATTATAGAGATTGATAAAGGTAGCATCTATACTTACCTTGCAAATTATTCCAAGTTTTTAGAGTTAAAAGCAGAACGTGAAGACATGGAAATGGCTACCGAACGTAAAAAGAAAAGCTTGTATCGTATGGATTTAGAGTGGATGATGCGTGGTGCTAGAGCCAGATCTACAAAACAAAAAGCGCATATTCAGCGATTTGAAGAGCTAAGAGATCGTAAAGTAATTGAAAAAGATAAAAGCGTAGAATTGAATGCATTATCAACTAGGATGGGCAAAAAGACTATCGAAATTGATGATATTAGTAAAGGGTTTGGTGAGAGAACCTTAATTAAAGATTTTACTTATATTATGTTAAAAAATGATCGAATTGGTATTGTAGGGCCGAATGGTTGTGGTAAGACTACATTACTTAAAATGATTACGGGCAATTTTGAACCGGATGAAGGTAACATAGATATAGGGGAAACAGTAAAAATCGGTTATTTTTCACAAGAAAATGAATATATGGATCAAAGTTTAAAAGTGATTGACTATATAAGAAATGTGGCAGAATATATAGAAACCAGTGAAGGTAGTGCTTCCGCATCTCAGATGTTGGAAAGGTTTTTATTTACTGGTGCAATGCAATATTCCTTGATAGCAAAATTATCTGGTGGAGAAAAGAGAAGACTTTACCTATTAAAAGTCTTAATGGAAGCCCCTAATGTGTTAATCCTTGATGAGCCTACCAATGACTTAGATATTCAAACACTTACTATACTAGAAGATTATTTGGATAGTTTTGACGGAATTGTTTTAACGGTATCCCATGATAGATATTTCTTAGACCGAATTGTTAGCCGAATTTTCGCCTTTGAAGGAAATGGAAAGCTACAACAATATGAAGGTGGTTTTACAGATTATAAAGAAGCGAAAACTCTAAGAGAAAGTAACTCTTCTGATAATTTGGGTTTAAAAGCTAATGAAGTAGTGAATAAAAATGTAAAGGTAAAGCCAAAAGAAACCAAACTAAAATTCACTTATAATGAACAAAAGGAATTCGATGAAATTGATACGGTAATTGCCAATTTAGAAAGTAAGATAGAAGAATTGGATGTTTTCATTGCAGAGTCTTCCAGTAATTATTCTAAACTTAGCGAATTAATGGCTCAAAAAGAAAAATTAGAACAAGAATTAGAAGTGAAGATGGATCGTTGGATGTATTTAAACGATTTAGCGGAACAAATTGAAAATGCAAAGAAGTCTTAATTTTTCTTTGGGGTAGGGATGAATATGAATGCATATCTATTCATCTTTATCACATCGGTAGGAATGATATAAGATAAATTTATATTTTTATATTAAATTAAATATATAATAATTAAGTGTATAAAAATTAAGTTATAAAAATTGGGTTTATAAGAAATTAAGTTTATTAAAAAATGGGTTTATATGAAATTAAATTATAAGAGATTAAATTAATCACAAAAATAAATATATAAGAGATTAAAAATAACAAATATATAAAATGGAGGTAAATTATAATGACAAAAATCGAATTAATTAGAGCAGAGATGGTTAAAGCTATGAAAGCAGGAGATAAGGGCAGAAAAGATGCGCTTTCAGCACTTTTAACAGCACTTAAAAATGTAGCCATTGACAAACGAGCTGATCTTACAGAAGAAGAGGAAAATGGAGTTGTTTTAAAAGAAATGAAACAACTAAAAGAAACATTAGAATCTGCGCCAGCTGATAGAACTGACATTATTAGTGAGTGCAAAGCAAGATTAGAGATTCTTTCTGAGTTTGCTCCTAAGTTCTTAAGTGAAGATGAAGTTAAGAATATTATTGAAGGTGTTTTAAACGATTTAGGAATTACAGAACCAACTGCAAAAGATAAAGGCAAGATTATGAAAGAACTTATGCCAAAGGTTAAAGGAAAAGCAGATGGACAAGTAGTAAATAATATTGTTGCAGCAATGTTCCAATAGTTTAACTATATTGCTATAAAGTTACATTCATATAAAATAAGATAATATAATGGTAAACAGGATACTTAGTATCCTGTTTATTTTTTTATAAAAAACATCATTTATTTAAAATTAATATAATAAAGTTGTTTACTTTTATTAAAGTATTTTACTTAGTCATATATCCAATAAAAATAGAATATATTACTATAAGTATATCGGTGTCATGATTGTACCAGTTTTGATGAAACGTAACATACATTCATGCACTAGAAAGTAAGGGAGTCTAATATGCCTGACTATAGAAGATTGGTTTCATACATGTACAATTATGAAGATGGGATAAAACGGAACAATGTTGGTTATGCCAGAGTCGAAGCACGAAATGGACAATGTAAGTGTACACTTCACATAGCAGCACCTAGTTTGAATGAAAAACAGTTAAAGGCATACATATTCAAACGAAATAAAGGTGGACTTCAAGGTGTTTTACTTGGAACATTTTATGTGAGAAACGGTATAGGAGATTACAGAGTAATCACTGAATCAGCTCATATTATGAATACACCCTATAGTCTAGATGAAATGGGTGGTATTGTATTATATTTGTCTGATAAAAAGTTTTTTGCTACAGAATGGGACGATAGTCCAATCACCAAGGAGTTAGTTTCAACTATTGAAGATAGTCAATTAAAGAAAGAAAATACAGAACAAAAAACTGCAAAAGAAGATGAAATTAAAACAGAGACAGAAATAAAACCGGATGCATCCATAGATAGAAATGATGAATCAGATTTAGTAAAAGCAGCTGATGTTAAAGTAATTAATATAAAAACAGAATATTTTAATCAGGATGATCTAACAACGGATAAATATGCAGAAAAGGACGAAAGCAATAACAATACTCCATCTGCAGAAGTAACTCAAAACACTTCACCTAGCCCATCCACAGAAAATCAACCGACTAACATAAATAATGAAGTTCCTATGCAACCTGTCACTCCAGAAAATCCATGTGGTAAGCTAATCATAGAAACTCCAGAAACCGGTGATATCAACCTTGATGAAGATGATAATACATCACCAGAGAATATGGATGAAAACAGAGCGCAACAACCAGTAAGTCAACAAAATCTAGATGAAATAGAGTTAGACGATAGTAAGGTAGAACAAGATGATGCCTTGCCTGGGGAAGAATTATTTGAAGAGAAACAAATAAAGGATCAACAACTTATTGATGATGAAACAGTTGAAATAACTGGCAATGATGAAAGAGAAAATGATAAAATAGAAATTAATGAAACAGAAAATGATGAATCAGAAATTGATTCTATGGATTTAGATAATGTATTTTCTATACCAAATCAGAAGAAGGAATATTATGAAGAAATTGCTCTTGATAATGATGAGTTAAACAAAGAAGAGGATCTATATGATTCCTTTGAAGAAGAGCTAGATCAAGGTGATGTAATATCAGAATCATTAAATCACGAGAATCAAGATTCCTTGGATGAAAAGGTAGAAGGTGCTGAATGTCGAACGGAACAGCCAAGGCCATTCTTTGAAGATCATCCTTTAGCAAAACGAATCTATAGAAGTTTTCCAAGAATGTATCCATTTGAAGATAATGAAATTGCTTGGTGTGTTAAAATTGAGCCACAAGATATTGGATTGTTCCCTATGGAAGCATGGATTCTAGGTAATAATAGCTTTTTATTACATGGTTATTATAGTTATCGCCATTTAATTTTTGCAAGAATGAATGACAAAAATGGATTTAGCTATATTCTAGGTGTACCAGGTATTTATCATAACAGAGAAAAATTTATGGCTAAAATGTTTGGATTTGAGAATTTTAAATCGGTTAAAAGAAAAGAAAGAAAAACCGGTGAATTTGGATATTGGTATATACCTGTTTTATTAAACTAATAAAAATTTATATGACAAAGGACTACAAAGTCGTTATATTGATTTGTAGTCCTTTTATATTTAACTTAAAAGTTTGGTAATAGATTCTAATATTCAGGATTAATATATGCGTACCTTGCATGATCTTCCCATCTATGATTAATATGAATACTAGATTTTGCTAAACCTTCATAGGAAAAACCTAATTTTTTTATTAATTTTATAGAAGGAGTATTTGATGGCATAATGTTTGCCTCGATCCGATGTAATTGGTATTCAGGTAACAAAACTTTAATTGCATAACTTATACTTTCATAGGCATATCCGTAACCAGTGTAATCTTTATCAAATTTATAGCCTAACTGGCAGGAACAATAAGACCCTCTGATAATGTTATAGAAATTAACAGAACCAATAATTTCGTTTGGATTATCACGTAAGAATACCCAATATCGTAAAATTTTTGATTGGGTCATTAAGTTATTTTCAATTGACAAGGTTAACCGTTGGTAAGATAAGGTATAAAAATTTGGGTCTCGTTCTGGTTCCCAAGGTTCAAAATGTTCCTTATTCCTATCGTAAAAAGATAAGACTTTATCTGCATCGCTGGGATGTAAAATATTTAATATTAACCGATCGGTAACACAAGTCGTCTGCATAGACACACTCCCTAACTTAAGAATAGTTTATTCCATTGCTAAAATAATTTAAATATACCGCAATTACTTACTTTGATATCTTCTTTAATCCATACCGCGTATACCAATTGAATTTACATATGGGTGTACTGCTTCCTTAAAGTTTTCTAAGTCTGATTTGGAATAACTGCTAAGGCCTGTTGTCAAGGTGTCTCCTGAATCTTTGTAAGCTTGTAGATAATATGCTTTTGCTCCCTTAATCCAAGCACCAATAGATCTAAAATCATCTATGGTATGGTATTCTTTTACTACAGTTGTTCTAAACTCATAATCTATATCAGAGGAGATAAGTAGTGATATACTTTCGGATATTTTAGATGTATCTAAAGTTGAAACTCCAGAAGTAGTTCCGTATTTCTCTTTACTGTTTTTAATATCCATTGCTACATAATCAAGTAATCCCAACTGTATTAAATTCTTAAGATAACTAGGATTGTAACCATTGGTATCTAATTTTATTAAGTACCCTAAGTTTTTTATCTTCCTTAAAAATAAATCTAAATCTGGATATAGAGTAGGTTCTCCGCCTGTAATACATACTCCTTCAAGTAAACCTTGCCTTTTACTTAGAGTAGTAAAAAGCTCTTCTTCTGAAATAGTAGGTTGGCTTTCAGGTGACAGAACGAGAGTTGCATTATGACAAAAAGGACAACGAAAATTACAACCTCCTAAGAATATGGTAGCTGCTAAATGTCCAGGATAATCTAATAAAGTAGTTTTGTTAAACCCGTGTATTTTCATATATTCACTCTCCAAATCGTAGAAAAGTCATTGCTACTTAATTTACTTCATGTTAAGATAAATATAACAGAAATTGGGGAAATCGTCTATAGTTATTCCCTTACTTAATCTATGATAGTATGAGAAGGAACATGAAATGAATTTAAAATATATGAAAGCAGCAATCAATGAGGCAAAAAAAGCAGCTAAAATTGGTGAAGTTCCTATTGGATGTGTAATTGTTTACAATGATAAAATTATAGCAAGAGGATATAATAAGCGTAACACCAAAAAGACTACCTTAGCTCATGCAGAAATGATTGCAATTCAAAAAGCAAGCAAAGTATTAGGGGACTGGAGATTAGAAGAATGTACTATGTATGTAACACTTGAACCTTGTCAAATGTGTTCAGGAGCAATCGTGCAAGCGAGAATAAAAGAATGTATTGTTGGTGCAATGAACCCTAAGGCTGGATGTGCCGGATCCATATTAAATATATTGCAAATGGATGAGTTTAATCATAAGGTAGAGCTTACAACTGGAATTATGGAAGATGAGTGTAAAGAAGTTTTACAGGAATTTTTTAAAAGTTTAAGAACGAAAAACAAATTAGAAAAGATGTATAAAACTAGTAACAATGACGAATAATAAACAAAATTGGAAGAAGGCTCCCAAATCAAACTTCTTGACTTTTCATAAAAAAAGAAGTATACTAATCTATGCAAGTTTCACTAATTTAAAACATAATAATGAATCTTGTAGCATATAATTATTTTATATTTATTTAATTTGTCAAAAAGTTTCCGTGCAGCCGGGGAGATAGCGGTGCCCTGTACCTGCAATCCGCTACAGCAGGGGTGATGCCTTGCCTAGGGTGCTTTTTTGTAGGGCTGCCCCCTATAAGTGATGTTGACGTCTGGGTCTTACGCAACAGGAATTCGTGAACCGTGTCAGGTCAGGAAT
>JARBTX010000096.1 GCA_029239975.1 Anaerocolumna sp. | reverse complement strand
GCAGAAAATGATATTAACAACGACTGGCTATACACTTTGAAAAAGTATGATAAAATAGTAGCAGTTGCATCAGTAGGGGATTTTGACGAGTTAAGGGATTTGCAATGGAAACCCAAAAAGCCATGTGAATTGGCACGAATAGGTGTTAATCCATCATTTCAGAAACAGGGTATTGGTACGATTATATTAAAAAACATTATTAATACAGCCAAAGAAAATGGGTATGACGGCATAAGAATGTTAGTCAGCAAGACCAATACTTCCGCATTGGCGTTATATGACAAAAACGGTTTTGAAAGATGCGGGGAAGTATTCAAGTTTGATATTGACTTTTATTGTTACCAAATAACATTTTAACATTCTTTAATAAGGATCATATTCCGATTAACGCATTCCTATAGCATGGATATCTCTGATATTAGAAATGAGCTGGACCCTATTTTGGAGAATGTGCCCAATTATTATGATGACACGCCGTCTTCACCGTTATGAAGCAAAAGTCGGAAATGCTGAGCTTATATTCTGTGGTTTTAATCTGGATGAGGATTATATTGAATGCAAACAGCTACGAATAAGTATAATAAATTATGTGGATTCCGATTGATTTAAACCAAAAGCAATTGATAAATTTAGAGCTTAACTGAAAGCTGTGAATAACAGCGTTGAATGAATGTAACCCTCGATGTGTTCATGATAACACTTGGGGGTTATTTTATTGATAGAGAGAAAGGCTTTCAACATCAATTGTTCCGATGCCTGCTGAAATCATGAATCCAACTGATTTCTGGGAACCTTTTAAGGTATTGTAGTGTTGATAAGAAACTATCAATTTGTCAGATAGTGTTGAATAATATCAATACATGTGATAATGTTAAAGCAAATAATTGGGGATAGATGATAAAAATGTGATGGAATGAAAAGTCAATTTTTTGTGATTGTATTAATTGATTGTCAGTATATATTATTATAAATTAAATAATTATATAAAAATGGAGGCCTATATGAGTTTATATCAAATCAGGGTTGAAGATATTAATAATCATGTTCTTGTATTAGAGCAATATAAAGGAAAAGTTCTTTTAATTGTTAATACCGCGACAGAATGTTTTTTTACCCCGCAATATGAAGGACTTCAAGCACTGTATAACATGTTTCATAATCGCGGTTTTGAAGTGTTAGATTTTCCATGCAATCAATTTGGTAAACAGGCACCGGGGTCGATTGAAAAGATTGATAAATTCTGTGTGGAGAAATATGTAACAACATTTCCAAGATTTCAGAAAATTAATGTGAATGGAGAAGATGAATCAATTTTATTCACCTATTTAAAACGACATGAAAAAGGCTTTTTAAATCAAAAAATTAAATGGAACTTTACTAAATTTTTAGTCGATCAAAATGGAAGAGTTATCAAACGGTATTCACCACGTGTTAAACCTAATAAAATCGCTAAAGATATTGAAAAGTTATTACAAGATAAAAACCAATAAGGAGGAAGCATATGTTTTTAGCATTTAAAGAATTAAAGTATTCTAAAACGAAATTTGCACTAATAATAACCGTCATTATACTTATTAGTTATTTAGTATACTTTTTAACTTCATTAGCCAACGGGCTTGCTTCATCTTATACAAATGCGATTGAAAAATGGAATTCAGATCAAATCATATTGACGGTTGATTCAAATGATAATATGATGATGTCCTATATGGAACAAGATGACTTTGATGCAGTTGAGACAACTGGTTCAAAGACAAAATTGGGTTTATTTCCAGCAGTCATTAATAATCCTTTAGCAGAAAACATTCTAGATTCAAGAGTGGATGTGTATTTCTTTGGAATTGATAATGAAAGTTTTATTAAACCCTCTGAACTAAAAGACATTACTTTAACGGGTAATCAAGTTATCGTTGATGAAGAGCTTAAAAAAGAAGGATATGAAATAGGAGATTTGTTTGGTGTTACTGGAAGCAAGCAGCAATTAGAAATTATTGGATTTTCTTCAAAAACTACATATCAAACAGCTCCTGTTGTCTTTATGAGTTTAGACACATGGCAAACTTACCGTTATGGATCAACTAATACACAAGATCTATTTAGTGGTATTGTTGTTAAAGGCCAAACGAATTATTTACCAAGTGATTTAATTAGTTACACCACAGAGGACTACATTGCAACCTTACCAGGTTATACCGCTCAAGTATTAACGTTCTCAGTGATGATTATATTCTTGATTGTTATCACAGCATTTGTATTAGGAATATTTATTTATGTACTAACCATTCAAAAAACCAGCATGTTTGGTGTTATGAAAGCTCAAGGCATTTCAAATGGGTATATTGGTGGGTCCGTTATCATACAAACATTTTTACTTGTGGCATTTGGAATTATTGTTGGCTTAATTCTAACCATATTAACAGGGATTTTCTTATCTGATGTGATTCCATTTGCGGTCAACATCATGTTTTATTTAATTATCACGGTTGCCTTTTTCTTATTTGCGCTTTTTGGTGGATTATTTTCAGTGAGTGCTGTGTTAAAAATAGATCCATTAAGGGCTATAGGAGGTTAATATGAAACAATTAATAGAAATGATTGGTGTAACGAAAGATTTTTTACAAGGCGATAATATCATTAATGCCCTTAAGGAAACGAATTTTAGTGTTTCTTGTGGCGAACTCATTGGGATTGTGGGGCCATCTGGTTCTGGCAAATCCACGTTTTTGACGATTTTAGGTGGATTACAAAAACCAACAACAGGAAAAGTTTTACTGAATGGTAAACCTTTTAGTGAGCTAGATATAAAGGAAAAATCAAAAATTCGTTTAGAAAATATAGGTTTTATCTTACAAGCTTCTAATTTGATTCCCTTTTTAACCATTAAAGAACAAATGGTTTTATATAATAAAATAACCAAATCAAAAGTGAATCAATCATGGATGAATGAACTATTTTTAAAGTTAGATGTGGAAAAACTAAAAGATAAATACCCAAATGAATTATCAGGTGGTGAAAGACAACGTTCTGCGATTGCCAAAGCATTATATCATCAACCATCCGTTATTTTTGCGGATGAACCAACCGCAAGCTTAGATACCAATAGAGCGTATGAGGTTGTGAAGTTATTAGCAAAAGAAACCAAAGAACAAAAGAAAGCAACCATTATGGTCACTCATGATGAACGAATGTTAGAGTTTTGTGATAAAGTTTATGTGATTGTTGATGGCGTATTAAGTCAAAGAACCGATCTATGAAGGTTTGGTCAATTTGCATATGTTTCAAAAGATTATAAAAAAATTAATAAAGGTGGAGGTTGTAGCTTTGAAGAGATTCTAGCTATAACCTTTTTTATGCTATCTGAAAGCCATGAATAGATATCATCATTAAGTAGGATTGAGTGGACAGATTACAGAAACGACTATGAGCAAATATATACTTATTAGGTTATTTGTTGATAGATTACTAAATGAAGTACATAATTTTAATTATACAAGAGAAGATAGGTGGATAAAAAGATGGTTAAAACTTATGATTTAACGTTAGGCAATGAAACTAAAGTAATGTTAAAATTAACAGCCCCAATGATAATTGGGAATTTATTTCAGCAACTATATAATGTAGCAGATACAATTATTGTAGGAAGATTTATTGGTCCCAATGCTCTTGCTGCAGTTGGAAGTTCATTTTCGGTTATGGTTTTATTAAATTCTATCATATTAGGTCTTTGCATGGGAAGTAGTACTGTATTTTCGATTTTATATGGTGCAAAGGAAATTGACAAATTAAAAAATAGCTATTTTATTTCATCTTGTTTAATCGGATTACTTACATTGGTTATTAATTTTTTAGCACTATTTTTCATTGATGAAATATTAAATCTTTTAAATATTCCACAGGCAGTGTGGACAGATACAAAGACTTATTTACAAATAATTTTATATGGTATTATTTTTACCTCTGCTTATAACTTTTTTGCAGCAATTATGCGCAGTATGGGTAATACGATGATACCACTTATTTTTCTTATAATATCAGCAGTCATTAACATTATATTGGATATTGTCTTTATAGTTCCATTTAAGATGGGTGTAGGTGGCGCGGCGTATGCAACAATTATTGCACAAGGAGTTTCTTCCATTGGCTTAGCGGTGTATTGTATTAGAAAAGTTCCACTCATTCGTCTGAAACGTAGACATATGAAATTTGATATGAATATAGCGAAAATGATAAGTAATAATTCAATACTATCCTGCATTCAACAATCTGTTATGAATTTAGGAATCTTAATGATACAAGGATTAGTAAATAGTTTCGGTGTATCAGTTATGGCCGCATTTGGAGCAGTAGTGAAAATTGAAAGTTTTGCATATTTACCTGAACAGGAATTTGGTAATGCATTTTCTATCTTTATAGCTCAGAATCATGGAGCAAAAAAACAAGGACGTATACATAATGGAATACGTTCCGCTGTAAAGATTATTACTATTTATGGTATAGCAGTTTCGGTATTAATTATATTGTTAGCGAAACCTTTAATGGGTATTTTTGTGAATCCTAATGAAACAGAAATTCTTCAAATTGGCACACAATATTTATTTATTGTATCAATTTTTTATACTTTAATAGGATATTTATTTATGTTTTATGGATTGTTTAGAGGTATGGGAAGGCCAGAGATGTCTATCATCCTTACTATCATAAGTCTCGGAACAAGAGTAATCTTAGCGTATGCACTATCCGCAGTATCCCAAATAGGACTTGTAGGCATATGGTGGTCCATACCTATAGGTTGGGCATTAGCAGATATGATAGGATTTTATAAGATTAAAAAATTTAATAAAGTGTAGTTAAAGAGTAATTCGGCCAATTGTTAAGTTGTACGCCTGTTGTAAAATACTTAGGGATAAAAAAGAATTAAATTTACGAAAGCCGTGAATTTAGAATGAGAAAAATGCATGGTTAAAATAATTACATTGAAAAGTGTTGCGATATGAGTGGTTAATTGATACTATGAGAATATCTAAAAAAAAGTAAAATCATGATTGATTAATGGTTGCTGGAGATGAAATGCAGGTTAAGGAATTTACACATATAGGAAAGGAGCATTAAATATGAGTGATATGGAAAAGTACAATAAGCCATGGGATTCAAATTTGATTACAAGAGAATATTTTGATTCATTATTAGTTGAAATGAGACATATCGATTCTGTTATACCTTCAACAAAGTTAGAATTATTTGGGGAGACATTTGATACGCCCATTATGATGGCAGCTTTGTCACATTTGGACAATGTATGTGAAAATGGAATGGTTGAGATGGCCAAGGGTGCCCATGCAGCAAATGCGGTTAATTGGGCAGGTATGGGCGACGAAGTTGAAATAGCTGCCATAACAGCTACTGGTGCGCGTACAATAAATATAATTAAACCATATGCCGATAATGATTATATTTTCCGTAGAATTGAGCATGCAGAACGATGTGGAGTTATGGCTCTGGGTATGGATGTAGACCATTCTTTTCAAGGAAATGGTAAATATGATGTTGTTTTAGGTGAAAAGATGAAACCGAAGTCACTTATCGAACTAAAGGAATTTGTAAAATCTACGAAATTACCTTTTATTATAAAAGGTGTTCTTAGTGAGCAAGATGCATATAAAGCTTTAGAAGCCGGAGCTAAAGGAATCGTTGTTTCTCATCACCATGGAATTATGAACTATACAGTTCCACCGTTATATATATTGCCCAAGATTGCTAAAGTAATCAATCACCAAATTCCAATCTTTGTTGACTGTGGTATTGTGAGTGGAATGGATGTATTTAAAGCTCTTGCGTTAGGCGCTGATGCAGTATCTGCAGGTAGAGTAATTATGGAGCCGTTAAGAAAGAGTGGCTCAGAAGGAGTAAAAGATCAGATCATTAAGATGACTGAGGAATTGGCTGGGGTAATGGCAAGAACTTGTTTTCAGGACCTAAATCATATTGAACCATCAGTAATCTGTCATAGAAATGGTTGGTAGATGAGACTGCTATTATGAATGTGAAAGCTGATTTTGAAAGTTATAAGAAGGCTGCGGCTTATGTAAGAGAACAGGCTGCTTTAGCTGGTGTGTAAACAGATTGATTTATAGAAAATCATTGTAATGTAATCTAAAATTAATAATTAGACACAGTGTTATCCCTCGATGTGTGTATGCAAAAACATATCGAGGGTTTTTTTGATGAAAAATGGACCTAAATTTGGATGGGATTGAGTTGAAAGATATTACTTTTGGTCAAATTTCCTTCGTATGTACGTATATCATGCGTTTCAATTACAATTGTACTAGAATCAGTGTGCATATTGAATGACTACAAACGAAAAGTTTTTCAGTTTGAATTAGGATATGGTATTCATCTACTGTAATGGTAATTACTTTCCTTTTGTATAAAAATCTGTTAAAATATGGATAGAGATAAATGGCATCATGTTTGTTATTAAATTAAAATAGAGAAGGGAAGAATATCATGAAGTATAGGCAATTGGGTAAAACGGGCTTGAGTGTCAGCGAAATCGGACTTGGAGCCGAATGGTTAGAACGCCAGAATGCTGATGAGGTAAAAGCTGTAATTGAACGAAGTGAAGCATATGGGATTAATATCTTAGATTGTTGGATGTCGGAACCTAATGTACGTTCCAATATTGGAGCAGCAATAGCTGGACATCGTGAAAGCTGGATTATACAGGGGCATATTGGTTCAACTTGGCAAAATGGCCAGTATGTACGAACTCGTGACCTGGAAAAAGTAAAGGAAGCTTTTCAGGATTTATTAATACGTCTTCAGACAGATTATATTGACCTAGGCATGATACATTTTGTAGATGAAGTGGCAGAGTATAATAAAATTATGGATGGAGAATTTATTGATTATGTTAGAAAATTACAAAAAGAAGGAACAGTACGTCATATTGGACTAAGTACACATAATCCAGATGTTGCAAAACAGGCAGCATTGAGTGGTGAAATTGAAATGGTTTTGTTTAGTCTTAATTCTGCATTTGACATGCTCCCTGCAAGTGAAGATATCAATCAACTTTTTAATGAACACTATAATGAAAATCTTCGGGGAATTGCACCGGAGAGAGTAGAGTTGTATCAGATTTGTGAACGTGAGAATGTAGGAATTTCTGTAATGAAAGGTTATGCAGGTGGAAGATTATTTAGTGCAGAAAATTCACCGTTTGGTGTAGCGTTAACACCTGTTCAATGTCTTCATTATGCACTTACACGTCCGGCAGTGTCTACAGTTTTGGTAGGATGTAGAACACCGGAAGAAGTTGATGCTGCAGTAGAATATGAAACTGCTACAGAAAATAAAAAAGATTATGCCACTGTACTCGCTAATGCGCCATATCATTCATATTCCGGCCAATGTACGTATTGCGGTCATTGTGCACCATGCCCAGCTTACATAGATATAGCAATGGTTAATAAGTTATATGACCTAGCGGTTATGCAGAAAGAAATCCCAGCTACAGTTCAAGCTCATTATAATTCTCTTTCTGCGAACGCATCAGACTGTATTGGATGCGCTGCCTGTGAGAAACGTTGTCCATTCGGAGTATCAATCGTGGAACGTATGAAAAAGGCTGTTCAGCTATTTGCTTAAGAAAAATATTTTATATTGAAAAAATGTTAGATACTACAATTTAGGGTTATGATGCATTATACAAAAATAAATTGAAATAAATATGAGAAGAGCAGCCATTACAGCTGCTCTTTGTCAAACTCAAAACTTATGTATTTGCATATATTATAAATAAGAACGATAGGTAGTCAGTGAGTCTGCTTTCGAGCCCCACACATAAAAATAAATTTCTTTATACACATTAATTCTTCTTATTGCGAGAATTAAGCTGCGTAGGTGTCCAATAAAGCTAGACTGTTTAACTTAGTATATAGATTACAAAAATGATATATACTTTGATTTGAACGGAGATCTTAATACTGGAAGAATCATTCCTAAGCGCAGAAATGAAAATTGGGTATTATAGGACAACAAATTAGAAGAAGGGTAGTGAACTATGAAGATTTTTGAAAATATCAAACAAGAAATTATGGCTGACCCAATGAATGAATCTTATACCCAAATGGGAATTCCACCATTATTTAAAGCTTCTGTAGATGCCCGAATTGTCATAGTTGGACAAGCACCGGGGCGTATTGCAGAAGCTACTCAATTATTTTGGAATGATTTAAGTGGTGACCGATTAAGAGAGTGGATGGGAGTATCTCGTGAGTTATTTTATAATACGAATCGTATTGCTCAATTGCCTATGGATTTCTATTATCCAGGTAAAGCGAAAACCGGTGATGCCCCACCTAGAAATGGTTTTGCAGAAAGATGGCACCCATGTTTGTTAAATGAAATGCCTAATATAAAAGTTATAATTCTAATCGGTAGTTATGCACAGAAATATTATTTAAACAAGAGGAGGGAGAAAAATTTAACTGAAACAGTGAGAAATTTTCAAAAATATTTACCAGACTATTTTCCATTGGTTCATCCTTCTCCTTTAAATCTTGGTTGGTTGAAACAAAATCCATGGTTTGAAAATGATGTTTTACCAGTACTAAAAGAAATAGTGGGTAAGAACTTATAAGAAATCAACAACTAAATAATAAAAAATAAGTTGCATCAATTCTAATCTCAAAGGCTATGTTGAAACTTATTCATGTCAAAATAGTTAGACATACTTACCCCCTTCTATACATCCCCCCACAAATAGTGTATAATGTAACAAGTTATTTACAAGAGGGAGTATTGCCAATGAGAGAACTTAACAGTGTAGAAGAGAAGATTTTAGATAGAGCCCTATATCTAATGGGCAAAAACAGGACAAGTGATATATCCATACGTGCCATAGCAAAAGAAGCCAATGTAAATGTAAGTGCCATAAACTATTACTTTCGAACAAAAGAAGAAATGCTAAATCAAGTCAAAGAATTCTTTATTACCAACACATTATCCGTCTCATCCATCATGGATAATGCAGAGTATGACGAAGAAGAACGTCTGGTTTTATCAGCCAATGAAATCATGGAATATATTATTCGCTTTCCTGGAATAACGGTATTACTTAGAGAAGCAGCGATGCAAAAAGGTCAAGACGAAATATCAGATAAGATTTTAAAAGTAAATAATGAAATGACTGAAAAGATTGAAAAACTATTAAAAAGTGTAACGAAGTCCGATGAAACACTATTTCAATATAAAAATATGATTTTTATGTCATCCATTACTCATCCGGTTGATAATGGTGATGTTTTATATTTTGGTGAAACCATTGCAAATAACAGAGAAGAACGAATCAATTATATAAGGCATTTAGTGAATATATTAAAGGCGAATTAAGGAGTTTTTGCACTTAGTGCAAAAGCTCTTTTCTTTTCCACTAATAATTTAAAATCTGAATTAAAATCTGAATTAAATTAAAATAAAATCAGAATAAAATCAAAATCAATATAAAAATCAATAATCCAAATCAAAATCTAAATAAAAATCAATAATCCAAATCTAAATAAAATTCTTAATTAAATACCAAATTGTATTCCAAGTTTAAATTCAATAAAATTCTTAAAAACTGATAAATAAAAATCTAAATATATAATTTTATATAATTTATTCAAAAAATTAAAACAAAGTGTTTTAAACATATTGATTTAAATGATACAATGTTATATAATCAACATGTAAATGATACTTATATTACATACCTTATCTAAATTTTTTTATATTATTGTGTTAAAAAAATAACTAACTTATGGAGGTTTATTCAATGGCTTTTGACAAATTATTTAGCCCTATTAAAATTAGAGGTTTAGAATTAAAAAACAGAGTAGTATTTCCAGCGATGGGTACCAAGATGCCTACAGACGATAAATTTGTAACAAAACAGATTATAGATTATCATGTAGCAAGAGTTGAAGGTGGATGTGGACTGAATTTCACAGAAGTCTGTTCCGTTTATGCACCTGCTTCACCAAAGAAATTCCTTTCTATCGCAGAGGACAAATACATACCAGGTTTAAAGCAATTAACAGATGCTATTCATAAAGAAGGTGGCAAAGCAGGTGTTCAGCTTTGGCTAGGTGGATTAGCAGTAGCAAGTGACCCGGAAGCTATGCTCATTATACCAAGTGATATGCCAGTACAAGGAACCGAGTATACAATGCCTGGTGCAAGTCTAGAAACAATAAAGGAATCTGTTAAAGCCTTTGGAGAAGCTGCAAAAAGAGCAGTGGAGGCTGGATTTGATACAATTGAATTTCATGCTGCACATAATTATGTACCACATTCCTTTTTAAGCCCATATTTTAATAGAAGAAATGACGAATATGGCGGTTCGTTAAAGAATAGAGCTAGATTTTCCATCGAATGTATCAAAGCGATTCGTGAGAATATACCGGAAGATATGCCATTATTTATGCGTGTTGATGCTCAGGATGATTATTTGGATGGAGGACTTACCATCGAAGACATTATAGAATTTTGTAAATTAGCAAAAGATACTGGCGTGGATATTCTAGACGTATCCCGTGGTAATTTCTCATCTGCTGCTATTAAGTACGAAGTTCCACCAATCGACCTTCCAAGAGGCTTTAACGTGGATAATGCAGCTAAGATAAAGAAAGAAACCGGTATGCCAACCGTTGCAGTAGGAAGAATTAATGACCCAACACAAGCAGAAGAGATACTTGAAAATGATAAAGCTGACATGGTAGTAATGGGACGTGCTCAACTTGCAGATCCAGAATTCTGTAACAAAGCAAGGGATGGGAAAGTTGAAACAATCGTGAAATGTGTTGGCTGTAACCAAGGTTGTTATGATGGTTTTGTATCTACAGATATGCCATTTATCACTTGTATGAGAAATCCAGCACTAGGTAGAGAAGCAGAATATACCTTGGTTAAAGCAGAAACTCCGAAGAAAGTTTTAATTGCAGGTGGTGGAGTAGCAGGACTTGAAGCTGCAATGACTTTAAAACGTAGAGGACATAATCCTATCATTTGCGAGGCAGCGGATTCTCTTGGAGGACAATTTGTATTAGCAGGTGCAGCTCCTAGAAAGGAAGAAATGAAAGAAGCTGCGATTGCCATGGGAAGACAAGCAATAGAAGCTGGAATAGAAGTGAAGCTTAATACACCAATTACGACTGAACTTATTGAAGAGTTAAATCCAGATGAAGTAATCATTGCAATTGGTGCGGCTCCTATGAGCCTAAATATACCAGGTGGTGACCTTCCTATGGTAACAAACTCTCACGATGTATTATCTGGTAAGGTTCAAGTGACCGGTAATGTAGTAGTCATCGGTGGTGGTCTTGTAGGACTAGAAGTTGCAGAATACCTTCATGGAAATGTAGATGAGATAACAGTTGTTGAAATGCTTGACCGAGTAGCAAAGGATTTAGGACAACTTCGTAATATTTGTGTTATGGAGAATCTATATGCATTTGGAATTAAGACTTTAACAAATGCTAAGTGTGTAGAAATCAAAGAAAATGCTGTAGTGATTGAACGAGATGGTAACATAGAAGAGATTTCATGTGATTCCGTAGTTGTAGCTATTGGTGCAAGATCAAGAAACTTCGATGATTTAAGTAAGTATTGTCAAGAAAAGAACATACCATGTCATGTTGTTGGTGATGCAGTTCGTGCAAGAAGAGCTTTAAATGCAGTTGCAGAAGCAAACGATACAGCAAGAAGAATATAGAGTAATTAATATTGTAAGCTCCTTCATAGACGAAAGTATAGGAAGGAGCTTTTTGTGGTAAATTTGGTTTTTTATATTGTTAGTTAAGTTCTTTCTTATTGTTTAGTATTCATGACCTTTGGGCTTAACCTATTGGTCATTTAAAAACAGTTGTAATTACTTGGACAAAAGCATATAATGTTATAAAAAATGTTGCCCAAAGATTAAAGCTTAGGGGATCAAGCTGAGCTATGTGCTCAGCTTTTCTACATTATATGTTTCTAAGGAATTTAAGAAACCATACGTATGAAAGAGTAAATTCTTGAGTGAATGAGTAAGTTCTTAATATTAAGTGTAAGGTATCGCTAATGTTTGATGACGAGTAGGAGAATTTCTATGAATATTAATTTTTCAATGGAAGAATCAGTAAAAAAAAGATACAGCGTAAGAAATTATCAAGAACAAGAAGTTGAATTAGATAAAAGAAAGGCAATTGAAACTTTTGTGAATTCCATGGATAATCCTTTTGAGAAAAAAGTGAATTTTCATTTTCTTGATAATGGTGAAACGAAGAGTCAAGAAAAGCTTGGAACTTATGGTGTTATTAAGGGAGCAAAGCAATACATTGGAACAACGATTAATTTAGAACCATTATCCTTAGAGGCATTAGGATATGAACTTGAAGTTGTTATTCTTTATTTGGCACATCTTGGTCTTGGGACCTGTTGGTTAGGGGGTACCTTCAATCGTAAAGGATTTGCAAAGGCTATGGATATAGGAGAATCAGAAATTTTTCCAATCATAACACCTTATGGCTATGCTGCTACGAAGAAGCATATTAAAGAAATTGCAATGAGAAAAATGATTCAAGCAGATCACCGCAAAGAATGGAGTCAATTGTTTTTCAAAAATGATTTTCACAACCCACTTACAAAAGAAGAAGCCAGAGAACTTGCTTTTCCATTGGAAATGGTTCGCTTAGGACCATCAGCATCCAATAAGCAGCCTTGGAGAATACTGATAAATGATAATGCATGCCATTTTTATGAGTACAAGGAACCAGGTTACAGCGAAAGGTTTTCATATGATATCCAACGAGTAGATATGGGAATTGCTGCAGCCCACTTTGATTTATCAGTGAAAGAAAAGGGAATCAAAGGACATTTTGTTACAGCAGGTGAGCCAAAAATCGAATTGCCTGAAAACTTGGAATATGCATTTTCTTGGGTTAGAGTTCATAAGGACATTTAGTATGGATATCATGTTTGGAATCTCTGCAAAAGAATGATTCAGTGATCGAGATTGTTTGAGCTGGTACTATGTCATTTTTGTTCTGATGATATATTAGGGACCAAAAAATGTAAGAAAATGCTATTAATTCTCAATGAATAATGGTATGATGTAACCAGTACACGCATTGCTAATGTTGACTGGATATACAATTAATAATAAGATAATTTAACAATTCATGTTTTATATAATAATTGAAATATCTTGACTGCATTCATGGAAGTTGTGAATGCGGTCCTATTAATTAGCAAATGTAATATGTTAATAATAGAAGGAACAACCCATGGAATGGATAAAGAAAATAGTAAATGTTTTCATAAATCACACCGATAAAGAACAAAAAGAGTTCGAAAAATATAATAATCAAGAGGTTTTAAGCAGAATAAGGTTAATCTCTATAGCTACTCTTTTCGTGTCAATTTTTTGGATTTATATGGATTGGGTAATTATAAAAAATGGTGCCGATAAGATTTATAGTGTAACACTTATAGTAATGCACATATTAAGTGAAGCCATTTCAGTTGCGTTCTTAATTTTCTATAATCGGCTAAATGGTATGGGAGAGAATAAGAATTACCGAATCGTATATGTACTTGTGAAGTTATATGTATTTTTGTATATTTTCTTTGGTACAATTTCTTCTATAAACAGTCAAAGATATACTGGTAATATATATTCATATATTATTTTGTCCCTGATTGCAGCAGTTGCATTTACCTTAAAACCGTCCTATATGCTATTCACATTTGTAATAAATCATGTAATTTTCCTAATGGGTATCGCCATCATGTGTAATGATATACACTTGTTTCTTGTAAAAATAGTAAATGCTACAATCCTTGCAGGTGCTGCATTTTTGCTTAGTTTTAGTTTTTACCGACAAAGAATGTTGGAGTTTTTTTATCGAAAGAAATTAAAGCAAAATGAAGAAAGTTTCAAAAAGCTTTTTTATTTAAATCCATACCCAGTATTTATTACAAGAGTAGAGGATGGTAAAATTATCGAAGTCAGTGAAAGGGCATGCAGTTTGATGGGAATAGATGCACGGAAATTAGATGATTTTAATAACATTGACTGGTATATAAAGAATGATAGCAGGCTGGACTTGTTGGAAGAATTAAAGGAACATCACAGTACCTATAATAGAATCGTAGAGTATGATTTTAACGGTAAACAGATGTGGGTTACAGCAAACTATGAATTAATAGATTATCGCGATGAGAAGTGTATTTTAACAGGTATTATGGATATAACGGAGATTAAAAAAGCGGAGGAAGAATTGTCCCATTATGCTTCCACAGATGCATTAACCGGTATTCTGAACAGAAGGATGGGTTTGAAAAAGTTGGAAGAACTAATAGAGAAAGCTAAATATGATTTTAGTGAATTTGTGATCTGCTTTCTGGATATTAATAATTTAAAGTATGTAAATGATACCTATGGTCACAGCGAAGGAGACTGTTATATTCTAACTTTATGTAACATCATTAAAAATGAACTGAAAGAGAACGATATATTTTTTCGTATGGGTGGAGATGAGTTTGTCATTGTATTCCGAGATAAGAATGAATCACAGGTTCAATATATATGGGACAAGCTTATGAAAAAGCTTAACAATAGAAATCAAATGGGAGAGAAACCATATAGCATTATGGCAAGCCATGGATTGTTTTATTATTGTACCGGCATGAATATAGATTTAGAACAGATGATTGAAAAAGCAGATAAGCAGATGTATGAAGAAAAACAGAGGTATAGGAAAGAATATTAAATCAAAATTGTGATGGATTAGGAACCATATAACTCATTCTGCAGTTTAAAAGGTGAACAGAAACAAGATTATATGAATTAAGTTCTAATGATTAAATATTATAATAGATTTAATGACCATTTATTTTCATGTAAATGGTCATTTTATTTTACTATAAAAAAATACTTCCATCGGTTGAAGATGATGTAAAGATATTACGTCTCATCAGAATGGTCATTTACAATCTATCGTAGTATATTCATAATACTATTAGGAACTAAAGTGACAAATCAACTCCCCTAGCCCCTAATGATTGAAGGGCTAGGGTTATCCCAAGTCAAGATGAAATTGATGAAGTATGGAATCTTTTCTGGGATGGTATAAAAGTGTAATACCATTTAATAAAAAATGCATCCAAGGAGAGACAACACGTTACATTGAAATAAAATGTAGTAGTGAAAATAAATATTGTAGAATCATTACGACATTTACATAATTTGACTATTTACGGAGTGACAAACACCCATGCATTAATCGGATTTAGATTTATTGATATGCATGGGTTATTTTAATCCATTTTTAATGGAAAATAGTGCAAACATATGGTAAAATGTTGGTAAATCATGTAAGTACATAATTTATCAAAAGTTGGGGTGATTTAATTGATTACATATAAAAGATGTACAGAAATAAATGAAGATACCATATATCAAGCTTTTCAGATTGGATTTTCGGATTATATTATAAGGATTGAAATGCCAAAAGATATGTTTATGAAACGTTTTTTTGGACCAGAAGGGAATAGCCTAGAATATTCTGTGATCGCTTTTGACGAAGATAAACCAGTTGGACTTAATTTAGGCGGTATCAAAATCTATGAAGGAATAAAAACGCTTAGATGTGGGGCTCTTTGTATTCATCCCGATTATAGAGGAACTGAAGTTGGCAGCAGATTGTTCAATCTACATAAGGAAATCGCTTTAGAAAATAATTGTAAGCAGATGTTTTTGGAAGTCATCGTAGGGAATGATAGGGCAATTAATTTTTATAAGAAAAAGGGTTATGAGAAGGTATATGATATAGTTTATTACTCTCACAGTAATCCGTCAGAAATAAATGCTAATATGCCTGATGATATAGAAATTAAAAGAATAGACCTAGATGTATTAAGAACTTTAAGTCATGAAATACAAGATATTCATATTAATTGGCAGAATGATTTTGATTATATTAGTCAAATTGATGGCCACATACATTATGGAATATTGAAAGAAGAGAAACTGATAGGAGGATTAAGTATCAGTCCTACCGGGAAGATTAATTTTCTGTGGATTCATTCAGAGTTTCGCAATAAGGGTATAGGGAGAGCGCTTATAAGCTATGCTGTAAAAGAATGCAACATCGAAAAGCTGGTAGTAAATTTTACGAATAATGCAAAAGTTTTAGGTTTTGTAAAACATTTGAACTTTACGAAAGATGCTATTTCACAGTATGAAATGTATCTAGCAGTATGAAATGAGTTTAACTTATGAAGTACAAACATTCAATTCTATGATTAAGTAAACATCGCCCAGAAAAGCAGAGATAATAAGAATTTCTATGATGTGTTTTATGAGAGAGTATATACTTTTACGAGTTTTAAAGCATGTAATTAAAGAGTAATAAATCCGATAATTGAAATACATAAAATGTTGAGTATTAAGTTAAAGAATTATTTATACAGATATATTTATTCTCTGCGGAGGTATAGATAAAATAATTAAACTATGAAATACGAAAGGAAATACCTTAAAAGTAGAAGGTTTTAGCATAAGGTATTATGAAAGGAGATAATGTATATGGCAAAAGGAATAATGGGATTATTTTTTGGTAGGGGAAAAAATGAGCAGAAGAAGGAGGAATATCAAGATTATACCGAAGATGATTCAGTTTCCGAACCAAGAGTAATGGTATGTCCTGCTTGCGGAGCAAAGAATATAGTAACTAGTAACTCCGAGTGTGAATATTGTGGATCATCTCTTGAATGTGATGTGGATGATATAAATACAGCACAACAGAATTTAGATTTATCTGATGTATCAACTACATATACATTAACCGCTGGTTATT
Organism: Anaerocolumna sp.; assembly: GCA_029239975.1. Taxonomy (GTDB): domain Bacteria; phylum Bacillota; class Clostridia; order Lachnospirales; family Lachnospiraceae; genus Anaerocolumna. The sequence goes on along the minus strand of JARBTX010000096.1, from coordinate 403 downwards.
ACATCGTAGGTGTTGATATCCCTGTTGGCGTATGTAATGTTATAGCTATCTCAGGCAGTGGTAATGTCTTTAGCTATGATCACAAAATTAATGAAGTATTTGGAGTTGATCCTGAAGATGTATCCTCATTTGAGGGACTTAAACTTGAAAAACGCATAACACTAAGAGTTTCAGGAAACTTAAATATTAAACTCGAATATAAATCTATTGATGAAGGTTTTGTCGGACGTATTTATGATATGTCAAATATAATACAAATATCAGCTGGAAATTATATAGTTGGTACAGACTTTGATGAAGGTATTTATAGCATTGTTGCGGTTTCAGGCTCAGATAACCTTTATACAGGTTGTGCTGAATTGAATGAAATAGTTGGGCTTGAAGATGGAGATGTACCTGAGAT
>JARBTX010000175.1 GCA_029239975.1 Anaerocolumna sp. | reverse complement strand
ATCCGCTTTAGGAACACAAACAACTCCACCAAATCAAGTTTTGATTGGTTTAGCTTTGTTTCTTACATTTTTCATAATGTCACCTGTATTTACCCAAATAAATGATAATGCAATAAAACCATTAAATAATGGTGAAATAACTCAAGAAGAAGCTCTTACAGCTGGATTAAGTCCACTTAGAGAGTTTATGTTAGAGCAAGTGAAACCAAAGGACTTGAAATTATTTATGAATATAGCTGAGATAGGAACAGTAGAATCCTTTGATGATATTCCAACTACAGTTATTATTCCAGCATTTATAATTAGTGAATTAAGAACCGCTTTTATTATTGGTTTTTTAATTTATATACCATTTATCGTTATTGATATGGTAGTCGCTTCAACTCTTATGTCAATGGGTATGATGATGTTACCACCGACAACAATCTCAATGCCTTTTAAAATACTATTATTTATTTTAGCAGATGGATGGGGATTAATAGTCGGAGAACTAGTGAAAACATTCTATTAAGTTTATTAACCTTGGAGGTTTCCTTATGAATGAAAATGTTATTATGGATATTGCTAGACAAACCTTGTGGTTAATTATTAAAGTATCAGCACCAATGTTGATTACATCATTAGTTGTTGGTTTGATAGTTAGTGTTTTGCAAACTGTTACATCCATTCAAGAACAAACCCTCACATTTGTTCCAAAACTTATAGCAGTTTTTCTTGTTATCATGCTATTTGGTAATTGGATTATCACTGAGGTCAGAGACTATGCAATTAATCTAATTACGAATTTCAGTTATTATATTAATATTTCATGACGTTTGAAATTAGAGATATAGAGACTTTTTTGCTGATACTTGTGAGGATTACAGCATTTATCTTTGCGGCACCATTTTTTAGTTTAAGGAATGTGCCACAAAGAGTTAAGGTAGGCTTTTCCTTATTTTTTTCTATTATAATATTTCAAACTATACCATTAACTACTTTAAATTATCAAGGGGTTATTGGTTTTGCAGGATTAATAATAAGTGAAGCAATGGTTGGTCTTATTATTGGATTCTTTGCGAATGTAAGCTATTATATATTGTCTTTTGCAGGACAGATGATGGATATGGAAATGGGATTTTCTATGGTAAATGAATTTGATCCAGTGGCTAACTTTCAAACTACCATAACAAGTAATTATTATTCCTACTTAATCATGTTAATGATGTTAGTTACAAACTTACATCATTATATAATAACTGCAATAGTTGATACTTATAAAGTGATACCTATAGGGGAAGCAAATTTTAAACCAGCTATGTATGTTTTGATGTTACAGTTTATAAAAGACTATTTTATCATCGGATTTCGAATTGTATTACCAGTGTTTGCAGCAATTTTAGTTGTTAATGCGATATTAGCTATTTTAGCGAAAGTTGCACCACAGTTAAATATGTTTGTTATCGGTTTACAATTAAAGGTTTTCGTAGGGCTTATTATTCTTTTCTTATTAACAGGTTTTATTCCTTCTATATCTAATTTAATATTTGAAGAAATGATTAAAATGATGCGGTTAGGAATCGAAGCATTAAGGTAAAAGAACTTTCTTATATATTGCTGGTAAATTAGGGGGAGAATCTAATCCATGGAAAAGTTACTAAAATATAATCTGCAGTTTTTTGCAAAAGAGGGGCCAGGCGGGGAAAAGACAGAAGAACCTACTTCAAAAAAGTTATCTGATGCAAGAAAAGAAGGTCAAGTTGCCAAGAGTACAGAACTGATAACTGCAGCTTCACTAATCTCCTTATTCCTTACGATTAGGATATTTGTTGGGTTTATTGGCAATAGTTTTATAGGTACTTTTGGTAAGACATATGGTAATATAGACAAGGTATCAAGTGAAGATTTTACGAATAACACTGCACAACTATTAATGAAAGATTCTTTATTTACAATTTTAAAAATATCTTTTCCAATGTTAATAATTGGATTTATTGTTACAATAATAGTCAATCTAGTACAAGTAAAATGGCAAGTTACCGGCAAACCATTACAACCGAAGTTTAGTAAATTTAATCCAGTGAATGGTGTAAAGAAGATATTTTCTAAAGATAAAGTAATCGATTTATTTAAAGAAGTAATCAAAATTGGTGTCATTATTTATTTAGCATATGATGCATTAAAAGACAAACAAGATATTATTTTCAAATTATATGATATGGATTTATTTAAGTCCGTTTATTTTATAGGAAATATTGTTATTGATTTAGGTTTAAACATTAGCATCTTTTTCTTAATTTTAGGATTAGCAGATTATCTCTATCAGAAGTTTAAGTTTAGAAAAGATATGATGATGACAAAACAAGAAATCAAAGATGAATACAAACAATCTGAAGGTGATCCTCATGTAAAAAGTAAGATAAAAGCGAAGATGAGAGAGGTTTCACAGCGAAGAATGATGCAACAATTACCAGAAGCAGATGTAATCATTACAAATCCTACGCATTTTGCTGCAGCAATTAAGTATGATAAAGAATCAGCTGAAGCTCCAATACTAATTGCAAAAGGTGCAGATTATTTAGCACAAAAAATAAAAGAAGTTGCAAGGGAAAATCATATCGAGATAGTAGAGAACAAACCCCTAGCAAGAATGTTATATTATAATGTTGAAATTGGAAATGAAATCCCACCAGAACTATACCAGATGACGGCTGAAGTTCTGGCTTATGTATATAGTTTAAATAATAAGAATTCATAAAAGTTCCATAGGGGGTTACAAGAATGAAGAAAACTGACTTAGCCATTGGCTTATATATTTTGGCTTCAATTATATTTTTAATTGTTCCAATACCATCTATAATACTAGATATATTGTTAGCCATGAATATTTCAATCGCTTTGGTTATTTTATTTAATGCACTATTTTCAAGAGAAGTATTAAATATGTCTACTTTCCCAACAATATTACTATTTACAACAGTTTTCCGTATCTCCTTAAATGTGTCATCAACAAGATTAATTATTACGACAGGTGAACCTGGTAATGTAGTTGAGACCTTTGGTAGTTTCGTTGGTGGTGGTGATGCAATTGTAGGTATTATCGTTTTCATTATCTTAATTATTGTTCAATTTATGGTTATTAATAAAGGTTCTGAAAGAGTTGCCGAAGTAACAGCAAGATTTACATTGGACGCAATGCCTGGTAAACAAATGGCAATTGATGCCGATTTAAATACTGGAGCAATTACAGATGTACAAGCAAGAGAACGACGTGAGAAAATTCAGGAAGAATCCAATTTCTTTGGTTCCATGGATGGTGCTACAAAGTATGTAAAAGGTGACGCGATTGCAGGTTTAATTATTACCGTAATTAATTTTATTGGTGGTATTGCAATGGGTGTTATGCGTATGGGTTTGTCTACTGGAGAGGCTTTTGATAAATATACAATTTTAACTATTGGAGATGGTTTAGTAAGCCAGATTCCTTCCTTAATGATTTCATTAGCAACTGGTATTCTAGTAACGAAAGTATCAAAAGAAGCTGATATCGGTGATTTATTAGTAAAACAATTATTTTCTATACCGAAAGTATTATATTTAGTTGGTGGAAGTTTGATTTTCTTAGGTATTGCCACTCCTCTTGATGCATTGGTTTTTTGTGCATATGGTGTAATGTTCATTGTTACAGGTCGTGTGATTGCTGGTAAAATTGAAATTACTAAAATCGAAGATCAAGCTTCTATGGAAGAAGATTCTGGTGATGAAATTCGAAGACCAGAGAATGTTGTATCCTTATTACAAGTTGACCCAATTGAATTGGAATTTGGTTATGGTATTATTCCACTTGCAGATGTGAATCAAGGTGGTGACTTATTAGACCGTGTTGTATTAATACGTAGGCAAGTTGCTTTAGAATTAGGTTGTGTAGTTCCTATCATACGTTTACGTGATAATATTCAATTAAATCCAAATCAATATGTGATTAAAATTAAAGGAGTACCAGTAAGTAGTGGTGAGATATTATTTGACCATTATATGGCTATGAACCCAGGATATGTGGAAGAAGAAATCACTGGTATACCTACCTTTGAACCATCCTTCCATCTTCCTGCACTTTGGATTACAGAAGGTCAGAGAGAAAGAGCGGAATCAGCTGGCTACACAGTTGTTGATCCACCTTCAATCAT
>JARBTX010000174.1 GCA_029239975.1 Anaerocolumna sp. | reverse complement strand
TTCATTTACTGTAACGCCGCCTTGTTGTATGGTTCTTCTTGCGTCAGAGCGGGATGCTGCCATTTTACCGTCTACTAATAGTGTAATTAAATCGATTCCGGCTTCAAATTGCTCTTTGGTATAAGTAGTAGTAGGCATATCCTCTGATTTCATACCACCACCAAACAATGCTCTTGCTGCGTCCTGTGCTTTTTTCGCTTCTTCTTCACCATGAACAATCTTAGTGATTTCGAAAGCTAGTACTTCTTTTGCGTAATTGATTTCGGAATCTTTTAATGCACCTAATTTTCTTACTTCATCCATTGGAAGGAAAGTTAAAAGACCTAAGCATTCTTCCACTTTTACATCTTCAATGTTTCTCCAGTATTGATAGAATTCATATGGAGAAGTTTTAGCAGGATCTAGCCAAACAGCACCCTTCATGGTTTTACCCATTTTAATTCCTTCACTTGTTGTTAGAAGTTTGAAGGTTAAACCAAATGCAGGTTTTTGTTCTTTTCTACGGATTAAGTCAACACCACCTAAGATATTAGACCATTGATCGTTTCCACCTAATTGTAGATTACATCCATATAATTGATTTAACTTTAAGAAGTCATAAGATTGCATAATCATATAATTGAATTCAAAGAAGGTAAGTCCTTTTTCCATTCTTTGCTTATAACATTCTGCTGTAAGCATTTTATTTACAGAGAAATGAACACCAACTTCTCTTAAGAATTCTACATAGTTTAGATTAAGTAACCAATCGGCATTGTTTGCAATGATTGCGTTATCATTATCAAAATCAATAAATTTAGATAATTGCCCATAGAAACAATCAGCATTATGTTGTATTGTTTCTTTTGTCATGATAGATCTCATATCTGATTTACCAGATGGATCACCTATCATAGTTGTACCACCACCTAATAAAGCAATTGGTCTATGGCCGGCTTTTTGCATGTGCATCATTGCCATTACTGTTAAAAAGTGTCCTGCAGTTAAACTATCTGCAGTAGCATCAAATCCTATATAAAAGGTTACTTTTTCCTTCCCTAATAATTCTCTGATTTCTTGTTCGTGGGTTGTTTGCTCGATAAAACCACGTTCCAATAAAATATCATATACATTAGTTGACATTTCATTTCCTCCTTCAATAAATTAACTTTTATTATAAATGAAAATATTTCATTTTTCAACGCTTATCGGTAGAATAGTTATAAAATACTTGACAAGCTTTTTTATTTTTAATAAGTACTGAACTTTTATTTGTAAATTCTTTCATTTATAATTTCTCTTTTATAATTTCTCTTCTGTATCTTATACTTTCATTCCCATTAAATGTGTTTACATTCCTATTATTTATACTAACAATCTTACTATTGATGCTTTATTTCTGTTTTTAATATTTTTGTTAAACGTGAGATTATAAAATAAATGAAGGTAGTATCAATTGGAAGCATAATTAAATTCTTTAATGCTCGCATTGGTAATAAAACAATAAATGCTTCACCATACAGAATTGATAACCAAGTTGTAGTAAGAATTAAATCTACAATGATAACTAGCAATAATTTTGTTAAGAAAACTCTTAATAAACTGACTGGCTTTTTGTATAGAATTAAGCCATAAATAAAACCAGATAGAATCGCATTGAATGTGAATCCAGGAAAAAATGGTCCAGTTGGTTTAATCACATAGTTTAATATATCACTTAAGCCACCAAGAATACCACCAATTACAGGACCGTACAAAAATCCTGCTACTGCTAGAGTAAGATAAGAAAATCCAATTTTTAAGAAGTTGCCAACCATGATTGTAAAATAACCTAATACGGTATTCATAGCTGTTAACAATGCTGCTCCTGTGATGGTAGAAATCTTCCTTATTTCCCTTGCAGAACTTTTTAAAGTACTAATAAATGTTGTCATATGTTTACCTCCTTTTTTATCGTCATAAATTAAGCTACAAAAGGAAGGCATTCTTCTATTTGTAGCAGCGGGATGCGAAATATGTACCGCAAGTTTCCTTTTCGTTCACCTGACAACTCCCCGTTCAGATGACACTTAACGCACATAATTCTACTCTGCTATAAATTTTGACTTCATTACTATATCAGACGAAAGAGGATTGTTCAATTGTTTTTATAATTTATAGGAAAATATCCTTAACATTTCTTTGTTATATTGTGAGATTAATGAAAAAATCAACAGCATAAAATAGATAAAATAAAGAGTAAATAAAGAAATCGGAATATTTGTAAACAAGTCTTGAATATAATATCATATGAGGAATATGTGCATGTATTAATAAAGCAAATGAATTAATCAGACCGTATTCATTCTAATAAAACCTTTCATAAATTAATATTATAGATAGGAGGATATTGATGGATAATCAAGAACAATTTATAGCACCTTCTAGGGCTGAATATATAAAATTAGCAAGAGAGAGTTGTACCAAAAACTTCGCATCTTCTACAGGTAATAACAAAAATCAAAAAGTGAAACAAAAAGAATACAACTTACCTGTTAAGACAGCATGGGACCAGGCAAATCATCTTGATGATTTTTCCTTACCTAGTAAAGGATTTAGCCTATCAAATATGTCTATTAAGATTTTATTAGCACGAACGGTTCTTGCATTATTATTGTTCTTATCTGTTTTATTAGTTGATAAGTTAGATTTCAGTATTAAAACTATGAATAGTGAATACATAGAAAAGATATTTACGTCCAATCAAACCATAGAAGAAGCAGAAGATTATTTTGTAAATCTATTTGAGAAGTTCGTAAAGGCAGAATAATTTTATGAATTGTTTTTTCTTCCATTATCAGTTATAATAGAAAAGATGTTTCGTTATATTAAAATACCAACACATTGATTACATAATTTATTATGTTAACCAATGTGTTTTTCTAAGGAAATGGAGAAAAAAGAATGAGAAAATTAGCACTTTCAGATGAAGTCTTATTAACCATTGATAAACCTGCCAGATATATTGGTAACGAGATTAATATGGTTAAAAAAGATTTGGACAAGGTCGATATCAGGTTTTGTATGTGTTTTCCTGATGTTTATGAAATCGGTATGTCCCATCTAGGAATTCAGATACTATATGATATGTTTAACCGTCGTGAAGATACTTATTGTGAAAGAGTATACTCACCATGGACGGATTTAGATAAAATAATGAGAGAAAAACAAATACCATTATTTGCATTAGAATCTCAAGATCCTATTAAGGAGTTTGACTTTTTAGGAATCACACTTCAATATGAGATGTCTTACACAAATATTTTACAGGTATTAGAATTATCTCAGATACCAATCTATACAAAAGATCGTTCTGACGAAGACCCAATCGTTATCGGTGGTGGACCATGTTCTTATAATCCGGAACCAATTGCCGACTTCTTTGATTTATTTTATATTGGTGAAGGTGAAACTGTTTACGACCAATTACTAGACGCTTACAAAGAGAATAAAGCCCAAGGTGGATCTAGACTTAACTTCCTAGAAAAAGCTGCAGAAATTGATGGAATCTATGTACCTTCATTATATAATGTTGATTACAATGATGATGGAACAATCAAAGCATTTTACAAGATTAATGAACATGCAAAAGATACCATTAAGAAACAAGTAGAAATGCAATTAAGTGATACCTTTTATCCCAAAAAACCAGTTGTTCCTTATATTAAGGTAACTCAGGATAGAGTCGTATTAGAAATCCAAAGAGGATGTATTCGTGGATGTAGATTCTGTCAAGCAGGTATGATTTATCGACCAATTAGAGAAAGAGATGTAGAATTCTTAAAAGATTACGCGTATCAGATGTTAAAAGCTACCGGTCATGAAGAAATTTCACTTAGTTCTTTAAGTTCCAGTGATTATTCTGCTTTACAGGAGTTAGTATATTATTTAATTGATGAATTTACCAATAAAGGAGTTAATATTTCCTTACCATCTTTAAGAATTGATGCATTTGCTCTTGATGTAATGAGTAAAGTACAAGATGTAAAGAAGAGCAGTTTAACCTTTGCACCTGAAGCTGGTTCTCAAAGATTACGTGATGTTATCAATAAAGGTTTATCAGAAGAAAATATTCTAAAAGGTGCCATGGATGCCTTTAGGAGTGGTTGGAACCGTGTTAAATTATACTTTATGTTAGGGTTACCAACT
>JARBTX010000095.1 GCA_029239975.1 Anaerocolumna sp. | reverse complement strand
CTTCCTGTGCAATTTGAATATCGGTTTTCATAGGTATAATCCTCCTGATTATATATTTATTTTTAAACCTATTTTAAATGAATCAGAATGTCCATCTCTGAAAGACACCCTCTTACAAATTATAATAAATAATGTAATTATTGTCTATTTTTATTTCAATATTTATTATATGATATTCATTATATTTTTCTATAAGTTGTATTAATAAATAAACTTTGACCTATAACAAGCAACGAGTTATAATAAGGAAATAATTTATTATTCTACATTGATATTATGCGACCATAAAAATAATACAATATTAATAGTAAAATCTACAACATAATTTCAAATATTCTTCTTAATAATTTTTACTTATAAATTTTTACTTATTAATTTTTAGTTATAAATTTTTAGTTATAAATTTTTACTAATTAGTTTTTAGTTATAAATTTTTACTTATTAGTTTTTAGGTTATTAATCTTTTTTTATTGATCTTTTTTTATTGATGATCTTATTTTGATTGATCTTTTTTATTGATTTATTTAATTTTTTATTTAATCTATGAAACTAGCCAACTTGGTATTTTGACTTAACGAAAAGAAGGTAAATACAAATGACATACAATACAATTATATTTGACTTAGATGGAACATTACTTAATACGTTAGAGGATCTAACTGATAGTGTAAATTATTCCTTAGAAACCCATAATTTACAAAAAAGGACTATGGATGAAGTAAAATCATTTGTTGGAAATGGTGTTAAACGTCTTATGGATTTAGCCGTACCAACAGGCACCAAAGATGAAATTACTGCGGAGTGTCTTACAATGTTTCGTGAGCATTATTCAAAAAATATGAGAAATAAAACAAAACCGTATGATGAAATACTAGAATTATTAAAGGCTTTAAAAGAAAAAGGCTGTAAATTAGCGATTGTATCAAATAAATTCGACTCTGCTGTAAAAGAGTTATGTAAAGATTATTATAGTGATTATATTAGTGTTGCTATTGGTGACTCACCTAACGCATTAAAGAAACCTGCACCTGATTCTGTTTATGCTGCTTTGGCTGCTCTAAATTCTACACAAAAAGAAGCTCTCTATGTTGGTGATTCCGATGTTGATGTTCATACTGCTCATAACGCAGGTTTAAAATGTGTAGGTGTAACTTGGGGATTTCGAACTAAAGAGTTATTAGAACATGAAGGTGCGGATTATATTATTGATAAGCCACTACAGTTACTAAATTACTTAGATTAAAATCCTTTTAAGATTAAGATCCTTTTTAGATTTAACTATAGCGAATTAATTGTTACGATGTTTTAATTAATTCGCTATCTCTTGACCAATTAAGTTTAAACCTACTTAATACGAATCTTCATAAATTAACTAATAACTATTTATTTGCATGCTATTTTTCATCTTACTATTCTATTTATCCAATTACTATTTATCCAATTACTATTTATCCAATTACTATTTATCTATTAACAATTTATCTTCTTACTATTTTTCCACTGCTATTTATCAATTAACTATTTGTCTTTTTATTAATCCACTACTATATATCTACTTACTGCTTATTTATTTACTCTTTATAATCTTACTTTTAATTCTTCAGCGATTTAGTGGCATGAATTAAAAATGAGAGAATTAATTTATGTGGATTTGATTCTGTCGAACTTAGCTGTGGCTGAAATAAAGTTGCAATAAAAAAGTCATTCTTATTTAGTTCCAATATTCTAGCTTCTCCAGATTCATCAGTACCAACAACACGAAAACCATTATCGTTAATTAATCTCTGATACTTTGGATTTAAACCAAAGCTACAATTAAAACGTTCTTCCTTTTCTTCTATTAGATATATTTGATATATTTTAGAATCTTTATGTATTTTAATAATACGGGTTTCTCCCACAAGTGAACAGGATAAGGGTGATATAAATAGCTCCGATGTATACGGGTTATAGCTCTTCTCTCCTATCTCCTTATAACCTAATTTATTATAAGCATACTCCATTACCGCATGCTGAAAACCTCCGCAAGTCCCTATAAATGGGTAGTTGTTTTCTCTTGCAAAATTTATCGCATGAATCGCTCCCATCATACTCTTATATGGACTCCCTGGTGCACACCATAATCCGTCAAATGCTTGTAAACTTTCTGTCTTTCCATTCTCAAAAGATTCGGTTGGTAGCCACTCTATTTCTACATCAATTCCTAAATACTTTGCACAATGTCGTATCGACTCATTCGTTGCTATATGCGAAGGACGCTCACTTTCATAATCACCGATTATTCCAATCTTAACACTATTTTTCATATAAGTAACCTTTCTATCAACGTTGAATTTGTTGTACTTATTGCATCAAGTTTCCATACTAAAAAAAATATCCCTTATGTATTTAAATCAAATAACATATCATAAAGTCCCCATTTTTCATCTTTATAAGAGAAAATGTCTTCATGATATTTTTGATCTACAAATCCAATTGATTTATAACAATTATGAGCTATATGATTATTAGAAAATACTCCAAGAGTAACTTTTTTGACTTTACATATCTCAGTTGCATATGTAATAGCCAATTTTATCATTTCTTTTCCATATCCATTCCCATGTTTCGTAGGATCTATTAAAACAAAACCAAAGTGGATACTCGCATTTTTATAATCTGCCATTCGCATTAATATATGTCCGACAGGGGTTCCTTCTTCATCCAATGCGGTAAAACTCCAACCAAATTCATCATCGTCATACATGTTTTTATACTGAATAAGTTGGCTTTCTGTCAAAGGATAAGTAAATTTATTAGCACACCACATACTGAATAGACGTTCGTCCTTAGTCCATTCAACTAAAAATTTTATATCACTTACCTTATATGGTCTTAGTCTAAGCATAAATCCTCCTTAAGTTATATTTAATTCTAAGCTTTTGGTGTCAAACTAACTCCTTCTATACGGCGATCGAAAACCGAATTTTCTATTATTTATCATACAATTAATGCGCTTTTACTTATTCTTATCAATTAGATTAAACAATAATTTACGTATCAATTGTATGATAAATCGGTAGAATTATTTCATTTAGTATTGACTCCATTTGTTACTACGCTAAAAGATAACGTATCACATTAAATTTACCTTGTCAAATAATTCCACCGTGTATAATCTTAATAAAAATACAAGTTCGCTAGACTTTAAACTAAATTTATGGTACTAATCGATGCATATCTCTGGGAAATAAGGTAGTTTCACGCACATTACTTCGCTCTAATAAACACATGGTGAAACGTTCTAATCCGATTCCCAAACCGCCATGTGGTGGCATTCCATATTTGTGAATCATTAAATAACTTTCAAATTGCTCTGGATTCATATTACGTTTCAACATTTTAGCAACTTGTTCTTTATAGTTGTGTACACGTTGACCACCCGTTGTAACCTCAATACCACGGAATAACAAGTCAAAACTTTCAGTAAATTCTGGGTTACCAGGCTCCTCCATCGCATAGAATGGACGTTTTTCAGAAGGATAATGTGTTACAAAAACAAAATCACTTCCTGTTTTTTTCTTAATTATATTACATAATAATCTTTCTTCTTCCGGTTCAAAATCTCCCATATCTTTAATTTCTCTATTGTAAGTCTTACTTACTAATTCTTTTGCTTCAGTAAATCGAATGGCTGGAATTTCATCAACTACTGGTAAGTTTACTTTTAATAAAGTAATTTCTGATTGATAATTCTTATTTAGATACTCCATGATAGCTTGTAACATTTTTGTTTCCATTTCCATAATTTCAGTAAAACTTTCAATATACCCCATTTCAAAATCGATTCCTGTGTATTCGTTAAGATGTCTTGATGTATCATGTTTTTCTGCTCGGTACACAGCACCTATTTCAAATACTCTTTCATAAACACCAACCATCATCTGCTTATAAACTTGTGGACTTTGTGCTAAATATGCTTCTGTTCCAAAATAATCAAGTTTAAATATATTAGAACCACCTTCTGCACCAGCATATACAATTTTCGGCGAATGTATCTCTGTAAACAAATTTTTATGAAGAAACTCACGAACAGCGATACAGATTCCTTCTTGAATTTTGAATATAGCACGTTCCTTTTCATTTCTTAAAGTAATCGGTCTATAATCAAGAATTGTTTCTAATGATGCTGCAACTTCCTTGTTATTAATAACTACCGGTGTTTCTTCTTCCGCATGTGAAAGAATATCTACTGTTTTAATACGAATCTCATATCCTTTTTTGGAACGCTCATCACTTACCACTTCACCCACTAGGTTAACACACATGTGCTCTTTTAAATTAGCAATATCATATTCGGTATATTCATTACTGTATATACATTGTTCTAAAGAACGTTTTGTTCGAATTATTACAAATGCAAATCCACTCATCATTCTTATCTTATAGATGGAACCATGTATTGTAATTGTTTTACCAATATAATTACTTAGTTCTTCTGCTTCTATTGTCTTTTTTACTGCTCCAGTTATTTTTATCATAATAATTTCTCCTTTATAATTGTTATTTTTAATACAGATTTAAAGCAATAACTGAATCTAACCCCCTCTTTAAATAAAATAAAAAACCACGTGGTATAATGAGAAAGTCTATTATACCCACGTGGTTATATATTCGATTTATGTCTATAAATACTATAAAATACAAATTTCTAATCAAACTTGTTGTGCATATCAACAATTAAAAATTTTAATCAATAAATTGATACAAATAAATAATTCTTGATTATCTAATAAAAAATATATTAATATAATTTATAAATTACATGGATTAATTAAATGATTAATTATATGATGGATTATTATATGATTAATTAATTGTTATTTAAATGGCTTAATTAAATGAATTTTTAAGAAAAACATGTTTAAATTCCATAATTCATTAATATTAATTTATCACATAATTAAAGCACATTATCTACTATCTTTATTAATTACATAATTTAATTAAACAATTTAATAACTTATTTTATTTAACTAATTTTGATAAAATAAATTTATTTTATTATATTAATTTAGTTTGCTGTTTTACTTTGATAATTTTATTTTGAGTTTACACAAAAAGTTATAATTTATTTTATTGTAATTACAGTTTATTAAAGTAATCGAATGAATTCTTACCAACATAGGTATAATATCGTTTAGCGCTTATACCTATGGAGTAATATCCATAGCTATAAACGCTTGCTATCGTCGTCCCTATTCAATTGGCATGCGAATAGTTGATTCATTCTCTTACCCACCTTTAAGTTTTCCATATAATAACATGTAATTATTGGGATGTCAATATCTAAATATTTTTAGAAATTTGAATTTACTTAACTTTATTGTAAATGCTGTAAAATTGTAACCAATTCCTTCCAATCTGTAACATGAATACATTCTTCTTTGGGCTTTCTATCGGTACTTCTTGCTGCTCCAGTATACCAAATTCCTCTCATACCAATCTCTGATGGTCCGTCTACATCACATACAGGATTATCACCACAATACCAAACTTCTTCAGCAGAAAGTTCAGCTTTTTTTAAGGCTAACTGAAAAATATATTTAGACGGTTTACGAAAAACATATTCACTGGTTGCTATAATAAATTCAAAGTTATTACTAGGTATAAGTTCATTAATTCTTTTCTTTAACGCAACCTCGCCAAAGGATATATTACTGATGGCAGCCGTACGAATTTGATTTTCATGTAGATACTTTAAAAAATCTTCAATTCCTTCTGTAGGTTTTGCAGGTGATGCATGATCCCAAAAAATTTTCTCCATCTCCCATTGTTCCAAATCAAATGCAATATCAAAATACTCATATACATATCGTTGAAAATTAAAATTGTGAATTTCATGCCGATATAATTCCATTCTTTTTGGATCAAATCTACCTATATCATTTTCTAATTCTGTAATGAATTCTTGAACTTCTTTAGCTGTAGCATTGGATTTATTTGTTATTGCTTTAGATAATAAAGCCTTTTCACCAGCCAATCCATCAAAGATACTCTCATTCACTAATGTCTGACCATAATCAAAAATAATCATTTTTGGCTTCTTCATTTATACTTCTCCTGATTGATTTAAGTTGTTACAAGTTCCATATTATATAAATGTAGAAAATAGGCTAATGACATTTCATAAAATATAACACTTTCTGTTATTAACCGAAACTATTAAGCTAGTATATGTGTTTTGATATAATTTAAATACACCCTCACTAAATTAATATCTGTGCATTGATAAAGCATTCTAGCACCTACTACATCTTCAATTTCATTAAATATTAATTCACCTTGATCTCCAATTATAAAGTCAATACCTACTAAATCAAAATCCAAACTATGAACTATCTTCATAACAGTATTAGTTTCTTCAGGTGATAACTCATATCTTTTTACATCACCGCCAAGTGAAAAATTTGACTTGAAACCTTCATTGGCAGTACGAAGAATAGCCGCAATAATTTGCTTTCCTAAAACATAAACTCTAAGATCTTGATGCTTGTTACCTGTAAGTGGCTGAATTACTACGTCTGATTTATCAATTCCATCTATAATCTCTTGTTTCTTTCTTTCTACTATTGTCGTATCATTAGGGTCGATTAAGAATACTTGACTTCCTCCATGCCCTGCAACTGCTTTAACAACTGTTGGTTCTTTTAAACTATTTAATTTTAGCTGTAATAAATCATTACGGCAAAAGATTGTATCCACCACTTTAATACCAAGTTTTGCTACATACTGATACGTTTTTGCTTTGTCATTACAAATATCTGCTACCATTGAGTTATTAAATACACGAATTCCCATTAATTCAAACTGTTTATTTAATAATGGATATATAGTTCTACATATGACAAAATCAGGGCTTTTTACTGTCTGATTCTTTAATTCTATAAACCACTTATTATCGTTGATACCAAAATTAAGGTCCTCGACTAGTATTAAACTTATATCTATATTAAGAAGTTTTCCTTCTTCCATATAAAAATCGATATACCTTTTATTTTTAATAGCATCAGGTTTACTATAAATTAACCAACCTATCATTCTATCTCCTATTAATTTAACCTATGCAGATACGTTTAATTATATATTCCATAATGTGATCTGCTACATTGACACCAGTACAATCATAAATATTTTTAAAATGAGCATTTGAATTCACTTCACATACGATAGGCTCTCCATTTTCACCAAATAAAATATCGACTCCTGCAAAATCAAGTCCAATAATCTTTACACATTGAATAGCCAGATCCATTTGCTCTTTTGTTGGTTCGTATGGCTTCATTTTTCCACCGATGGATACATTGGCTCTAAAATCTCCATTCGCCGAATAACGATACATCGTAGCAACTACTTGATTGCCTACTACTTGAAGTCTTAAATCTTTCCCATTGCTACTTTTTATAAATTCTTGAAACAGCATTGGATTTGAACCAATGTTTAAAACTATATCTTCTAATTCTCTTCTATTATACACTAAATATACTTGTTGACCAAATGAGCCGAAACATTCTTTAACAATAATAGGATATCCAAAAGAAGTCTCAATCTGGTCTAAAAACTCTAAGCTAGTATAACCAATATTACCATAGGTCATAGGTGCAATAATCGTCCGTGGCATTTTAATACCTGCACTTTGTAGACATAGGTGTGTTAAGGCTTTGTCATCACAAGTTGCAATCGCATCAGAGGAGTTAAAAACAGCGTAACCCTTCATCTCAAGGTATTTTGCTAATTTAATATCTTTGTCCCAAAACAGAACAAAATCTGGTTTTGTATTATTGTTAACTAATTCTGTTTTATGAAAATGACTATCTAACTTAGCTAATATTTCA
Source organism: Anaerocolumna sp. (assembly GCA_029239975.1). Classification (GTDB taxonomy): domain Bacteria; phylum Bacillota; class Clostridia; order Lachnospirales; family Lachnospiraceae; genus Anaerocolumna. The sequence continues at coordinate 9,421 of JARBTX010000095.1, read as the reverse complement.
CTGTTAGTTTTCACAAGTAAATCAATTCCTTGTTTTTTCGCTGCTTCGATTAGCCAAAGATTTAATTCTGTGAATTTATTGGAATGTAAAAAACCGTTAGTAACTAACCATCCCTTCATAAATAACACCCTCTCCCCTAAGTAATAAGTTATGATATAACAACTTAAAGTAAAAAATCTTAATATAAATAAATTCAATGTAAAAAGGAACTCATATTAAAAAAGAAACTTAAATAAAAAAATAATTCATAATATTAAAGAAATTTAATGCAATAAAGAAATTCATAATACGAAAAACTTAACATTATAAAGAAACTCAAAATAATGAATTAAACATATTCGTCTACAAATTGCTCAAACTCTTCTAAAGACATTAATATCTTTCTTGGTTTTGTTCCTTCTTCTGGTCCAACAACACCTGCATCTGCTAATTGATCCATTATTCTAGCAGCACGGTTAAAACCAATCTTATAAACTCGTTGAAGCATGCCAATAGATGCTTTGTCTTTTTCAATGATAAATTTTCCTGCTTCAATAAAATAATCATCTCGATCATTACCACCAGAAGAACTTGCACTTTCAACGGTCTGAGCACTGGTTATTTTATTTGCAATATCTTCACTATATTCCGCTGCATTGTTTTGTGAAGTTAAAAATTCTACTACAGAACTAACTTCTTTGTCTGAGATAAATGCACCTTGGACACGTACTGGTTTTGGATAACCAGATGGAAAGAATAACATATCTCCTTTACCTAGCAATTTTTCTGCTCCAGAACCATCGATGATTGTTCTAGAATCGATCGCGGAAGAAACGGAAAATGCAATTCTTGAAGGTATATTAGCCTTAATCAAACCAGTAATTACGTTAACAGAAGGTCTTTGAGTTGCAATAATCAAATGTAAACCAGCTGCACGAGCCATCTGTGCCAAACGACAGATTGCATCTTCTACTTCTCCAGGTGCAACCATCATAAGGTCTGCAAGCTCGTCTACGATTATAACAATTTGTGGTAGTTTTTGATATCTTTCATCTTTATATTCTGCTACAGTAGCAATCTTCTCATTATAACCCTTTACATCACGTACTCCAAGATCGGCGAATTTCTTGTATCGTTCTGTCATCTCCATAACAGCCCAATTAAGCGCTGCAGAAGCTTTTTTAGGGTCAGTTACTACTGGAATAAGTAAATGTGGTATCCCATTATAAACACTTAATTCAACTACCTTTGGGTCCACCATAATCATACGAACATCAGAAGGTTTCGCCTTATATAAAATACTCATGATTAAAGTGTTAATACATACGGATTTACCAGAACCTGTAGCACCTGCAATCAATAAATGAGGCATTTTACCAATATCCGTTACAATCGTTTGTCCACCGATATCTTTACCTACTGCAAACGCGATATCGGATGGATGTTTCTTAAAGTCTTTACTTTCAATTAAATCACGGAACATTACCGTTGAGTTTTCTTTGTTTGGTACTTCAATACCTACAGCTGCTTTACCAGGAATCGGTGCTTCAATTCTTACATCTGCCGCTGCTAGATTTAATTTAATATCATCCGCTAATCCAGTGATTCTACTAACCTTTACACCTTGCTCCGGTTGTAACTCATATCTAGTTACTGATGGACCACAACTAACATTCGATATGGATACTCGAACACCAAAACTCTCAAGAGTTTTTTGTAGTTTTAATGCTGTTTCTTTTAAATCTCGATCCGTCATACCTTTTGATTCATTTTTCGGTTTAGCTAATAAATCAATTGGTGGAAATATATATTCTTTTTTCTCTTCTATATTTTGATTGATATGTAGGTTTTCTGTATCTATGTTATCTGCTTTACCATTCATCACACTACTAGATGCTGTTTCATGGTTTTCTTTTGGTTTTATATTACTACTAAATGTATTATGACTCATACTAGAACTTGATTGATGCTCTTCTTTATCGGATGTAAAAGGTACGTTTTCATCTTCAAAATCTAGTGATACTCTAAAGTCGTCAAAATTATCATCCGTATTTGGTTTTAAATTGTCAGAATGATTAACCGATTCTGCATTTAAACCATGACTTGAATTAGTTTGATCATGTTCCGCTGCTTTTAATAATCTCTGAATGTCATCATCGATACCAGGACGATCTTGATTCCTATGTTTATCATCTTGATTATCCGTTTGCTTGCCAAATTTCGTTTTTAATTGATCTTCATACGTTTTGTTATTATCTGTAGAGCTTGTCCCATTATTTGCAGATTCGCCACGATATATTGGTATGTTATCAATGTCACTTAACGTGATTTCTTCCATATTAAAATTATTTTCTAAGTTTGCTCCATTAGTGGTTGTTGATTTGCCCTTCTTCTTTTTGAGCATATTAAGAAAACCTTCATCTTCTGCCTTGGTTTTTCCTGATTCTACATCTGTAGTATCACCAAGAGAATCCTTATTTTTCTTTAAAAGTACAGTTCTAGCAGTTCTTCTTTCTGGATTTTCATACTCTTCTTCTCTAAGTCTAGCTAATTCTTCAGAACGTTGTAATTTTCTCACTTTCATTTGCTGTATGGATTCGCCACTCTTAGAACCCAGATATGCAAAAAGAGCTTTGCCTGTAATAAACATTACAAATACAATGGTAAATGCAATTAAAATGATGTATGTTCCAACTGTTCCAAATAGAGAATACAGTAATTTGCAGAGTAACCCGCCAATTAATCCACCTCCACTTTTTGATTTGGCAGATAGGTTAAATATTTCACTAATCTTTAGAGATCCTATTTTTTCAAATGCAATAAGTTGTATAAGTGCAGATAAAACAATACTTAATGATATGCAGCTTATTAATTTTCGTGAAGCTGCACTACTTCCACGGTTTGCGATAAAAAATGCAACACCAAAAAATAGTAGAATTGGAAATATATATGCGATCAATCCAATCATACCAAATGTAAATGCATTAATAGAACGTCCTACAATACCTGTTAAATTGAAATTACTAAAAATTAATAGTAACGATACAACCAAGGTTACAATTAATACAATTTCATCATGGTAGAGTTCTTTATTTGTATCTTCTTCTACTTTTAATCTTGATTGTTTACTATTTGAAGTTCTTTTGGAATTTGTTGATTTTGTACTTTTCGTATTATTTGATTTTTGTCTACTATTTTGCCCTGTAGCCACCAGTAAATCCCCCTATTATATAATCATTTAGGCAATTGCACAATATCATAGGTACATAAATCAAAATTATAAATACGGGTTTTAAAGCTAAATATTGCACGTAATGGCAACTTAAGCAAGAAATATCGAATTTATAGTATTAACTATTAGGTTAACTATGATAAACTATATCTTTTCGCAATTGACTTTAAATAAATTAGCATTTTTTGTATATTTATTTTATGTATTTCTTTTCTCGTGAAAGACAAATTGATTCTAAGTTCCTGACTAAAATATGTCAGCGAAGCATAGAACCAATTCATATTATACCCTTATTTTAATGCAGTTGCAAGGAAAAATATTGAACAAACTCGAAAAAACGTTCGATAACAAATCATTCTTTGATATATTACTTTCTTACAATTATTATACTATTTATTACCATATTTATTAATCTTAATTAAATTATCTAAACTTCTGCATTAATTATGCCTCATTTATTTAATCTTTAATTTTATTTTTCAATTTTATCTATCATTTTAACTATTCATTTTAACTTTTCATTTCATCATCTAATTTTCATCTTTTTATTTCATACTCTTAAAATATGAAAATTATTACTGTTATTAATCTTCATTTATGTTCTATTATCTCTTATAACTTAATAATAGAACCTGGTGAATATTCGTTATTTAAATAATCACCCATATCTGTAGAATAGATGCCATCTACAACAAAATTTTCACCATCTCTTCTCGCATAAATTCTGCCATTTGGAAGTGATATTTGTTTATAATCTATTTTTTCTTCTTCTGACATACTTTTTTTATTTCTTGATGAATTACCTAATATACTTTCCGTTCTATAGCTGTAGATTCTTTCTAAAGGTACTACTGTGTATAACATACCATCTACTCCCTTCCAGCCATTTCATATAATTTAGCAAGTGCTTCTTTAATCCCACCTACCTCATCTATGATTCCTTTTTCTACCGTTTCAGCCCCAATTAATATTGACCCAACGTCTTTTGCAAGTTGTCCCGTATTTAACATTAACGCTTTTAGGTCATCTTTGTCAATCTTTGAGTGGGAAACTACAAAGTTTAAAATTCTTTCTTGAATTTTTTCAAAATATTCATAAGTTTGAGTGACACCAATTACAGTTCCATTCATTCTGACTGGATGAATAATCATGGTAGCGCTAGGAACAACATAACTATATTTCGCTGACGTAGCCAATGGTACTCCTATGGAATGACTTCCACCTAATACCAAAGATACAGTTGGTTTACTTAAGGAGGCAATCATCTCAGCTATGGCTAAACCAGCTTCTACATCACCACCTACCGTATTGATTAATATTAATAGACCATCAATATCAGCACTATCTTCAATAGCTGCTAATTGAGGTAAAACATGCTCGTATTTAGTTGTTTTATTATGTTGTGGTAGACATTCATGACCCTCTATCTCACCTATGATGGATAACAAATGAATTTTTGATTTCCTAGCTTCATTTACTAAAGTGGTTTGACCATACTCTCGTATCTTCCCATCATCAAGCTCTTCTTTTTCCTTTTGTTCTTTCTCTTTGCCAATCTTTTCTGTATTTTTTTCCATTATATTCCTCCATTCTGTCGATACACCGCGAATTTGGGTTTAGTACAATAATATTCAGACATATAAAATTACTCTTGTTTATTATATGGAAAAATGAAAATATTATTTACGAAACAAAAAAACTCCTCATTGATTTCTCAATGAGAAGTTTTTGCTTTATATTAATCAAAATACTAATTTATTTATTATTTTATGTAATTTATTTATTAAAATTCAACAGATCCACGTTTTTTAGCAGCAATACCAACCACGATTAAAGCGCCACCAAGTACAAAATATAATCCTACTGGAGCAGTACCAGTTTGTGGAAGTGTTTCAGCTGTAGCAGTAGTAGTAGCTTCTGTTGCTGTTGCTTCTGTTGTAGTTTCAGTATCAGTTGTAGCTGTGGAAGCAGAAGTATCAGTAGAAGTATCAGTAGTTTCTTCCTTAACTGCTTCTTTTGTTGAACCACCGAAATTTAAAGCAACTGGAGTTCCATCCGCTGTTAAAAATTTAATGTTATCGATATACATATCGTTATTATTAGCCCACTTCATAAATAAATATGTAGCTTGTGTATCATTAACAAATTCTTCACCAGCTTTGAATGTTCTAGTCATTTTTGTTACTGGGGAAATTGATGCGCTATATTCTTCTAATGACCAGTCAGATTGAGACCAAGTACCTGCATCCGCACCACTATTAGAACCAATTGCTCCACCATTCCAATTTACAACTTCACCACTTGGATTTTCGATTACTAAATCAAATTCAATTGTTTTAATTTTATCAAGGGAACCTGCATCAACCATATCTGCTACATTAATTTGTACTTTTGGTACTGCACCTTTTTGTACATCCACTTTTAAAACCTTTGTTCCATTCAGATCAACAACAGATAATTCAGATGGATCTGCACCATCGTCTTGCATCATGGAAATAAACCCATATTTTCCATCCTCAAAATCTGCTACATTGGTTGCAGCACTAACATTTGTAACATTTGCTGACAATGAAAATATAAGAGTTAAAGCTGCGATTCCTGATAAAACTTTTTTTTGTAACTTCATACAATCTCCTCCTAAAATATGAAATATTACCAATGTTTACCATTATTGGTATAATTTATTCTAGCAGATTGATATTTAAGTGTACATTGTAATAATAATTAATAATTAAATTTCGTTTTGTGCAACATTAACATATAATGCCAAATGATGTAAAATTATTCCTGCAACAAAAATCCTTTGTGCAGAATTAGTACATTTCTACTATTTATCGACTTTGACTGTAATCAGTTTTAACAATCTCATCATAGTCAATCTATTTCTTACATAAGGTGAAAGACGTAATGTTATTGGTATTAATGTTTCATCAAGGCCAATCTCATTCATATTTTTCATACATCCTGCATTTGTAAGTAATGAAATCAAATCTTCTTCCGTTGGAAGTTTATCAATGATATCTGCTATTTCTGTTAATGAATTCTTAAAATGTTCCAAATCGATTTGTTGTAATGGGTCAATGCTATTCTCTTCTAGTACACCTTCGTATAAACCCTTAGCTCCAAACGTTTCTTTCAATAAATCATGTTCCATCCCTTGATAACTTATTAACTCAAATTCATTTTTACGAATTGCATCTTTAATTTTATGATATGAATGTGTTGCAAGCACTAAACCTATTGATACTTTTTCACCGTGAAGAGCATTAATATGTGGATTAATCACTTCCATCTCCCATAAATGCGATATATGATGTTCTGAGCCTGATGCTGGTCTTGAATTACCTACCATCTGCATAGCTAAACCGGATAATAATAATGCATACATTAATTGTTCGTATGCTTTAAGACGATTGTCATAGTTTGAAGCATTACGCAAATCATTTATACAAGAACAAACTTCTTCTAATGCTTGATATTCTAATTCACATACGCGATTACAGATGTATTCACCAGTTACTAAGTGCGCTATCTTCCAATCTGTTAATGCAGTATATTTGCCTAATAGATCCGAAATACCTGAAGCCGTTAATCGGTAAGGTGCATTCATAAATACATTAGTATCAGCAACTACTAGTATAGGCGAAACAGCTGGAAATGTTTTTTTAAGACCATTCCATGTCATTGCTGCCACTGTTGATACAAAACCGTCAACACTTGCTGCTGTTGGTATTGACACAAATGGAATGTTATATTTGTGAGCTAAAAACCTACTTATATCATGTATGGTTCCAGATCCAACGGCAAGGATTAATTTCGTTTTATTAGGTAATTGTGATTCCGCTGATTCTACACCATGGTTATCTGCATGAAGATTATTTGCTGATAACTTTACGAGAAAACTACCAGTCAACAGAGATTCCACCGTTTTTCCTGCTGCTTCATAAGTGTTATCATCGCAGATAATACTTATTTTGTCATAGCTATTATCAAACTCTTTATCAAAAGTTTTTGACAATAAATCAGGTAATTTTTTAAGCGCACAAGCTTCTATTATAATGTCCTTTACAAAAATGTTATGCTGTAAGTGGCATTCACAAGGCTTAGAAAATTCATTTACATTAATATGCATGATAACCTCCCAGAGCTTTTGTTTATTGTACCTGCGTCAATGCCTGTTCTAAATCTGCAATAATATCATCTACATGTTCAATACCAATTGACATACGAATTAAGTCTGGAGCTACTCCAGCTTCCACTAGTTGTTCATCTGTTAATTGTCTATGAGTTGTACTTGCTGGATGTAATACACTGGTTCTTGCATCCGCAACATGAACTACAATTGCAGCTAATTTTAGATTATCCATTAATTTTACTGCATTTTCTCTTCCACCTTTTACACCAAAGGATATAACACCACAGGTACCATTTGGCATATATTTCTTTGCAAGTGAATAATACTTGTTACTTTCAAGTCCCGGATAATTTACCCAAGCTATTTTATCGTTTGTTTCAAGCCATTTTGCAACAGCTAACGCATTGCTGCAATGACGTTCCATTCTTAAATGAAGAGTTTCAAGACCAAGATTTAATAAAAATGCATTATTTGGTGAAGGAGATGACCCCATATCTCTCATAAGTTGTACTCTGGCTTTTACAATATAAGCACTTCTTCCGCATGCTTTTGTGTATACCATACCATGGTAAGATTCATCAGGAGTGGAAAGGCCAGGGAATTTGCCATTATCCCAATTAAAGTTACCACCGTCAACAATAACACCACCTAATGCAACTGCATGGCCATCCATATATTTTGAAGTTGAATGTATTACGATATCCGCACCAAATTCAATTGGTCTGCAATTTATTGGTGTAGCAAATGTATTATCTACAATGAGTGGCACTCCATTTTTATGTGCAAGATTTGCAAACTTTTCTAGATCAGTTACAACAAGTGCAGGATTTGCAAGTGTTTCAGCAAATACGAGTTTCGTGTTCTCTTTAAAAGCTTTTTGTAATTCTTCTACATCTGCATCTGGATTAACGAATGTAACTTCAACACCAAGTTTTTTTAATGTTACCGCAAATAAATTCGTTGTTCCACCATAAATAGCTGCAGACGCGATCATGTGATCACCGGAACCACAAATATTTAAAATTGCAATCATACTAGCTGCTTGCCCAGAAGATGTACACATTGCACCTACTCCACCTTCAAGAGCTGCGATTTTTTTCTCAACACTATCAACAGTTGGATTGGCTAATCTTGTATAAAAAAATCCTTCTGCTTCTAAATCGAATAATTTCCCAACATGTTCGCTGGATTCATAACGATAAGTAGTACTCTGATAGATTGGTAATACTCTTGGTTCTCCATTCTTTGCTTCATAACCTTCTTGAATACATTTCGTGTTAATATGATAATTATTCATGTGAATCACCTTCCTATTATCTATTTTATATTAGTAGAAAACTCTATAATAAGTATACTGCTTATATAAAGTAATTCTTAATATTCATACATAATCTTAATATATCTTCTTTTTTGATATTCTTAATTAAATAAAATTTTTCAATTTATCTACATTTTCAAGATTACCTACAAGCGAAAAGCTACATTTTTCTTTCAATAAATATTTATTCGCATACTCTTTTACCTGGGCCTGGGTTACTTGATTTACACGATTAATTGTTTCTTCTAGTGGAATTATGTTATTTTTAAATAAAATTGATTTACCATTACTATTCATTCTGTTTTTAGCACTTTCACTGCCAAGTATTAACTCTGTTTTTATTTGCTCTTTGGTCATAGATAATTCATCATCCGTTAAACCATTTGTTTTAAGGTCATCGATCACTTCGAATGTATATTTCATAACCCTCTCTAACTGTATCGGATTCATAGCTCCGTATACATGCAATAAACCTGCATTCTTAAAGGAACTTCCATAGGAATAGATAGAATAAGTTAATCCATGGTTTTCTCTGATGACTTGAAATAATCTAGAATTTATGCTACCACCAAAAACAGAATTAAATATGGTTAAGGCATACTTTTCATCCGAATCAGAGGCGATGGATTCAAATGCAATATTTAGATGAAGTTGCTCTACATCTTTATTCTTCGTATATATAGTAGGTGTATAAATTGGTGAATCACAACCTGGTTGTCTATTTCCTTGTTTTACACCAGAGAACAATTTTTCTAAT
>JARBTX010000173.1 GCA_029239975.1 Anaerocolumna sp. | reverse complement strand
GTTCAAGTCACTCTGAAACAGATAGTATAATAGCATTTTTAGACCCAAAAGAAGCTGTCGCCTCACGATTTTCAATCGTTAATGCGACAGCCCCTTTCTCAGCTTAATCAATAGATATATTATTTTTAATATTTAAATGTGTTATAATATACCAATAGCAGAGCAACTTAAAGATTATTTTATCAAGATTTTAGATAGGAGACAAAATGGAATTAGATATTTGTATTGATATGGTTTATAGTGGTAGAGATTTTATAGAATCCTTAGAAAGTATCAAACAGCTTGGAATTACTAGTTATGAGTTCTGGCAATGGTGGGATAAGGATATTGATGCTATAAGAATGAAACAGAATGAACTAAATATGAATTGTACAACATTTTGTACTAAGTTTATTACACTTTTAGACCCACTTAAAAGATCAGAATATATAAATGGATTATGTGAGAGTATTGAGATTGCAAAAAAACTAAATACAAAACTTTTAATTAGTCAGGTTGGGAATCAGATACAGGATAAAGTATTTGAAGAACAATGGGGGAGCTTAGTAGATGGATTAAAAGCATGTGTGCCGCATCTAGAAAAGAATCATATTACGCTATTAATCGAACCATTAAATCTTTTTGACCATCCAGGATATTTTTTAACAAACTCAAAAGATGCTTTTCGATTAATCGACGAAGTGGGAAGTGAATATGTAAAGATACTGTATGATATATATCACTATCAAAATATAGAAGGAAATCTGATTAAAACAATTACAGAAAATATATCAAAAATTGGACATTTTCACTGTGCAGGTAATCCTGGAAGAGGGAATATAATCAATGGTGAAATAAACTATCATGAAGTGTTTAAAGCTATTCAAGGAACTAATTACGATGGAAATATTGGTTTAGAATGTAATATAAAAGATAATATTGATGTGGGCATTAAAGCTGCATCAGCACTATTTAGTGAAAGTAAATAGTAAAGAGAAGAATAACTAAAATTTTAAGAAAGCTACGAAGGAGGATATAGTATGAAATTAATGATTGCATCGGATATCCATGGATCCGAATTTTATTGTAAAAAAATGGTTGAAGCTTATCACAATGAAAAAGCGGAAAAACTATTATTATTAGGTGATTTATTATATCATGGACCAAGAAATGATTTACCAAAAGAATATAATCCTAAAAAGGTGATTGAATTACTAAATGGTATAAAAGAAGAAATTTTATGCGTAAGGGGTAATTGCGATACGGAAGTGGATCAAATGGTGTTAGAATTTCCTATCATGGCAGAGTACTGCATTCTTTACCTAGAAAATCGCATGATTTTTGCAACTCATGGACATAAATTTAATCCTTTAAACATACCGTTGTTAAAACAAGGGGACATCTTACTAAATGGACATACTCATGTTCCAAAATGTGAACGAGTTGAAAATATTATCTATATGAATCCTGGTTCAGTATCTATACCAAAAGAAGATAGTGCCCATGGTTATATGATACTAGATGATAGAATTTATTGGAAGGACTTAACTGGTGAGATATACCTGACAAAAGAATTTGCTGATCTATAAAGGTGGCCGATATGAAAAACATAAAATTATATAGTTCTATCCTATTAAATATCCATCGAAGCCAGAAAAAAATAGTTACGGTAATGGGACAAGTGATAAATTAGTAGAAATTGAAGGTAAAATTTATCGTAATGCGTGTATGCAAATTATAACAGTTCTAGATTATGGTGAATATCAATATCCAGAAAATATTGATTTTAGTAATTAATAAAAGTTATAAATAACTAGTAAAATAATAAGTAAAATAATAAGATATCAATTAACAAGTAAAAAAATAAAAATAATTAATTAAAAACCAGATATTCAAGGCTAAAAGTCTTTTTTGAACATCTGGTTTTTTGATATATCTATGCAATTTATAATGTTATGAAATATCAGAATCATCAGCTTGTGTAAAATCTATGATTTCTGATTGTGACATCATTAAGCCTGTTCCCATTTCTTCTATTTCATCATCACCTTGATTCAATGAAACTTCTTCTTTTGGTGGTTCTTCTCTTGTAAAATCACCAAATTTATCTACAATACGATCGCTAGTAAAAGGAGATACAGTTCCTTTTTCTAAGTGATATTTCGTGGCAATGTTTTCATCAATATGAAGTGTTCCACTTTTCGTTTCTATATATAAATCGTCCATTTTTACCTCCTACTAATAATACTTGTTATTAATTTGTGCATTTTCAAACGGAATCATACTGGATAAAAATTAGTTTTTAACAAGAATTTTACTTTTGACAAAGATAATAAATCATGTTTAAATGTATTGTATGTCGACTTAAAACGACTCAAAACACTAATAAAAACGAAATAATACTAAATTATGACATGAGGAGTGTATAAATGGGGAGATATACTTTAGGTAAGAACAAAAAATTTAAACGTTTCATAGTTCAGATGATTATGGTATCTTTACTTGTTCAAAATACTGTGTTTTGCAACAAAGCAAAAGCTATGAATGTTAATCAAACTGACATAAATATAGAAGACGCAGGTGAAGTTATATCGAATACTCCTAGTGTTACGCCAGATTCAACTAGTTATCCAACGAACGAACCAACATTAACAGTTACTCCGTCCATAGGACCAACAGATATACCGACAGTTACAGAAACACCAACTATAACTTTAACACCAACTCCGACGCCAACCATAACACCAACGATAACACCTAGTGTAACACCTACACCAACTAATAAACCGACTGCAACGCCTACACCAACGAAAACACCGGATAAATTTATTCCGAATACGTTAAAGTTAATGGCAAAATACGATTATGTAGGAAACAGTGTTACTAATATCAGCATAAAAAAGTTATCATTACGAACTTTACAAAATCAAATTAAAAATTTCGGTAAACTTTATGGGTATGGAATGCCTATAAAGGAATACACCGAAGCTATGAGTAATAAGTGGATTGATGTAACGGAATACAATAAAAAACCAGTCAAAATTACAATTGATATATCCAAAACAATGGATTATAAAACTTATGTAGATACTTTAAAAAAGCTCTCTAGATATGATGGAGTATATTTATATAAAATAGGAAAATCAACACAAGGAAGAGATTTATATGCAGTTGAAATTGATGTGAATTCTTCTGTAAAAAAAGATATATTCATGTTAACAGGACAAATTCATGCAAGAGAATTTGCTGGAGGCACATTTGTTGTAAAGGAATTCGTTGATCTAATTCAAAAAGCTCAAACAGATAAAAAAACAATGGACTTACTTAAGAAAAATAAGTTTGTAGCAGTGCCAATCATCAATGTTGATGGTAGGGAAGCATTAATAAAAGAACCCAAAAAGTGGACCAAAGGAAGTGAACTTTGGAAAGCTTATACCAACGGAACAGATGGCAATCGTAATTTTCCAGGGCTTCAATGGGGTCAGGTTATGAAAGGTTATAGCCGTAAAAGTTACATTGCAGATAAACCTGGATATAGCTTTTATGCTGGAGATTATGCTGGTTCTAATAAAGAAACAAAAGCCATGATGAAATGGTTGTATCACTATATAGTTGTAGAACAGGCGACTTATTTTCTTGATTTACATCAACAAGGTTCTATAATTTATGCAGGAAAAGGTTGGCAAACAAAACAACAAGAATCGAGAAGTTTAAATCTTAGAACTAAAGTAATGTCAATATTGAATTCAGGTTATACCTATCGTAAATATTCAAGAGTATTCGAAGGAACTAGTTATGGATTGCAAGGAGAAGGTTCAAGTTTAACAGATTATGCGATATCTTTAGCTATTGGTGCGAAGTTCTCCCCTGCAAGTGGTTTTATGGTGTTCACGGATAAAGGAAAAGAATATATGCTTTTAGAAGTAAAAGATTTAGATACTGCTAAAATAAAAGTAAAAGAAGCAAATAAAAAATTTGCAGCAATAACACTTGAGATAGGATATGGAACTAGCTATCTAGGTAATTCCACTTATACAAGAAATTTATTAGCAAATGAATATAGGAACTATAAATTTGGAGAATTACTAAAGTCCTTACCAATATATAGTAAGTAAAGTGAACCACCACATGATTCAGAAACTCTGATTCATATGGTGGTTTTCTATGTAAATAAGTATAAAAAAATTGCAAATTACA
>JARBTX010000006.1 GCA_029239975.1 Anaerocolumna sp. | reverse complement strand
TATATGTACATCAAGGATATATTGTTAATTTCGATTTGATACAAGAAGTTGCTAAATCAACGGTTATATTAAGAGATTATATTGAAGTACCAATTAGTAGAAAATACTATAAAGACGTTAAAGAACGATTTATGAATAGTTTATACCAAAAATTAAATCTAGCACCAAATTGATTAAATTCAATTGGTGCTAGATAAATTATTAATATTTCCCAATATCAATATTGCCCAATCTTAATAATCTTCAAAATTAATAATTAGGTAATAATATATTGATGGTAAATTCCTTTTCATCATAATGATAAAAGCATTGACCATTATATTTTTCACATGTTTCCATTACATTATTAAGTCCTATACCATGCATGGTTTTATCTTTTTTGGTGGATATCAGATGTCCATCTACTTCAATTGGTCTTTCTGTTATCCCGTTTTTACATATAATGGTTAAATAAGAATCTACCTGTTTTATAGAAAGATTTAATTCTTTCATATGACCAAAAGTTTTACTGGCTGCAAATATTGCATTATCTAAAATATTACCAAGGACAATAATTAGGTCCATATCGGTGATATTATATATTTTATCAAAACCTATTTCGTATCTAAATCTAATTTCTTTTCTTTCACATTCTGATTTCTTTGCCTGCAAGATAGAAGAGATTGTTTGATTATTCGTAATAATCAATTCACTTACTGTCTGAGTGTAATCTAACAAGGAGTCCAAATAGCTTATTGCATCTTGATATTTCTCTTGAATAAGCCTTCCTCTAATTACACCTAAGTGATTTTTAAAATCATGTCGCAGGGAACTTAGTTGTCTTGATTTTTCTGTTAATTCATTATAAAAATTCTGATTTAATTCATATTTTTGAAGCTTAAATTGCTCTAAGGCTGATTCTTGCAGGAAATCCACAATTCTTTCATATATAGTAATAATTAAAATAATCATTACTATATTAATCATAAAGGTAATTAGCACCACAAACTCAAGTGTCTCTTTCGAAACATTAAAATTGATATTATATATTACTAATGCGCATAATATAAAAACAATAAGGCATAAAATAAAGTAGACATACTTTTTGTAAGGATTATGTAAAGGTGTTTTTTGGGCAGATTTATTGCTAAAGATTAAGGATAAAAGTATATAAACAACAGTACATATAATGATTCCTTTTAAATTCTGATAAAAACCATTATTAAGCAGAACACTATTATCAAATATAAAAATACCAAGAGTATGTCCTAACACTATGGATAAATAAAAAATGACATTAAATCGTAGTACATGAATGAGATTTTTTTTATACGAGATGTAGTAAGATAATTGATTAAATAAGAGTTCCACTATTATTGTTAATAACCATAATAATGGAATAGTACCATAACTGGTTATAAAGTGGAACACAATCATTAAGCAATAATTTCTAAAATAGGTAGGCTTTTTTCCATTACCCATCATATAAAAATTGCAATATTTCATATATGTAAAATAAGCTAACAAATTATATATAACATCAATATAAAAAGATATAATTTTACCGTCCATAGATTACCTCATCTTTGTTTGTATGTATTTTATCATGAATTTAATAAATGGTAAAAGACTTTTTAATTTTTAGAAATTATACCAATGAGCACGACTTTTATGTTAAATAGCATAACAATATTGAAATCATAATTTAAGTAGAGTTATAGTTTAGGAAAGGAGGTATAAAATATGAAAAAAGAAAAATCACAATTAGAAAACTTAGAAAATTTCCATGAGTTAACCTTGGAACAGGAACTAGATATCCAAGCAGGTGATTCTATTGCAGGATCGATTATTAGTATTATCACGGACTTTTTTAAAGGTATTTATAAGCCTTGATTAGGTGAGTAAAACAAAATGCTTTTACTAAAAAAATGGAGAACATTACTATGTTTCAAAAGTACTATTGTGTTAAACAGCAGGATATAACGGATTGTGGTGCAGCTTGTCTTGCAACAATATCAAAACAATATGGCTATAAAATTTCCATAACCAAAATTAGAGAAACTGCTGGAACTGACAAACAGGGTACAAATGCTTTTGGTGTCATTAAAGCGGCAGAGCAATTAGGTTTTTCTGCAAAAGGTGTTAAAGGAGATAAAAATGCATTTTTCTCCGATTTTCCACTTCCTTGTATTGCTCATGTGATAGTTGATGGAACATTATTGCACTATGTAGTAATACATAAAATAACAAAAAAAGAAGTAATTATAGCAGATCCAGGAATAGGTATTGTTAGGCTTACACCAGAAGAATTTTTTGGAGAAGTGACAAGTGAGATAAAAACTCCAGCATATCAGTGGTCTGGAGTTTTTATTTTATTAGTACCTAATAATTCATTTGTGAAAGGTGATGAAACAAAAGGGTTATTTGAAAGGTTTCTTCATTTGCTCCTTCCACAGAAAAAGTTACTTTTTGATGTTTTTGTAGCATCCATGTTAATAACCATACTTGGTATTGTTGGTTCATTTTATTATAAAGTATTACTTGATGACATCTTATCATCTGGTTTGCTAAAAACACTACATATATTATCCATAGGTGTAATATTATTAAATTTATTTAAGATTGTATTATCCGCTTTTCGTTCACACTTATTATTATATTTAAGTCAAAAATTAGATATTGCATTGTTATTAGGCTATTATAATCATGTTTTAAAATTACCAATGAATTTTTTTGGTACGCGTAAAATAGGTGAAATCATCTCAAGATTTCAGGATGCATCAAAGGTAAGAGATGCAATATCAGGTGCAACACTTACTATTATGATTGATACTATAATGGTTGTGGTAGGTGGCGTGATACTTTATTCTCAGAATGCTTATATGTTTGGTATTACATTAGTTATAGTTTTTTTATACTTTATTATTGTTATTAGTTTTAACAAAAGCTATAACCAATTAAATAAGGAACAAATGGAACAAAATGCACAGTTAACATCCTATATGGTGGAATCCTTAAATGGGATACAAACTGTAAAAGCATATAATGCGGAAAGAAAAGTTAACTTAGAAACAGAAAAAAAATTTATAAGGTTATTACGTAGTATATTTAAGTTAAGTCTGGTTAATAATTTGCAAGGGTCTTTGGTTAGATTCGTTGAACTAACAGGTGGAATTGTAATACTTTGGGTTGGTGCTTACAATGTACTAAAAGGAAATCTAACAATTGGACAACTTATTACATATAATTCGCTTTTGGCTTACTTCTTAGATCCAGTCAAGAATTTAATTAATCTTCAACCACATATGCAGACCGCTATAGTGGCAGCAGACCGTTTAGGTGAAATTTTCGATTTAGAAACAGAAAAAACAACGTATGAAGAAAAGAAATTATCGCCTACAACACTTCATGGAGATATAAACTTTAAACATATTAATTTCCGTTATGGTACAAGACGTCTGATTTTAGAAAATATTAACTTACATATTAAACAAGGGGAAAAAATTGCACTAGTTGGGGAAAGTGGTTCGGGTAAGACAACCTTATCTAAACTTCTATTAAATCTATATACCCCAGAATCTGGTGATATATTAATCAATGACATTAACATCAAAGATATTAAGCTAGATATATTAAGGGAGAAGATTGCCTATATACCACAAGAAACCTTTCTTTTTAGTGGGAGTATTATGGATAATTTAATGTTAGGATTAGATCATGTAAGTACAGAGGATGTGATTGATGCTTGTAAGAAAGCACAAGCACATGAATTTATAAACGAGTTACCGCTAAGATATGAGACAAGGCTAGATGAAAACGGTTCAAATTTATCTGGTGGTCAAAGGCAAAGACTAGCAATTGCTAGGGCACTTCTTAAGAAACCAGATATATTAATATTAGATGAAGCCACCAGCAATTTAGATTCTATTACGGAAAGAGCTATTGAAAATACGATTGATGAATATAGTAAAGGAGTTACTACCATTATAATAGCTCATAGACTTAGTACCATTCGTAGATGTGATATGATTTATGTATTGGAAAAAGGAAATATTATTGAACAAGGAAATCACGATAAATTGATAGAAAGCAACAGTAGGTATTCCAAACTTTGGAAACAACAAGTTGATTAACTGTAAAAATTTAATCTGCATTATAAACAAAATAAGTATAAATTTCTTGTAGAATATAACATAAAGCTAGGAGTAAAACAAATGAAACCGATTCTAATCAATATCAACGAAATGTCTGATAGTAAAGAAGTTTATGAATCAAGACCCAATATAATAATAACTATTTTCATATATTTAATAGTAAGTATTTTATTGGTAGCTCTTATCTGGATGTATTTTGGACATATTGATGTGGTTGTAAAATCCGAAGGAATCATACGTCCAAATAATCAAGTTTCAACGATAATGAATACCTATTGTGGTACCATAGAATCCGTTCAGGTAGCAGATGGTGAGTATGTAAATAAAGGTGATATTCTTTATGTAATCGAACATGAGAATTTACTTACAGAATTAGAACTTTATAGGAATCAATTAAACCATGTTAACCATACGCTTACACTTTTAAATAAATATCAACAATCCATAGAAGATGGAGTAAATTTATTTGAAAATATTCCAGATGAGGAAGAGTATTATTTAAAATACCAAATCTATGCAATTAATTATGAAATGATGTCAAAGGAATCTGCCTATTCAAGTAAGGAGAGAGAATTAAATAAGGATTCACTAACAGATGAGTTAAATAAACAAAATGCAAAGTTAAATTATACAGAAACCTTAAAAAATTCGGTTATGCAATGTAAGAATTTATTTATAAATTCAGGAGAGCAACGTGAATATTACATTCTATTTGAAAAATACTTAAGTGATTATAATGCCATAATAAAACAATATAAAAATGCAAAAACAGAAATTGATTTATCCACTACCGAAGCAGGGTTAGTAAATTGTTTAGAATATTATAACAATCAATTAGCTGGATTGAAACTTCTTTATTCTAGTGTAAAAGCGGAAGAAAATCAATTTTCTGAGAATGATAATTATAGTTTACAGTATAAAGAATATGAAAATAAAATTGCCGAACTGAATACAGCCTATGAACAGGCAAAAGAAAACTATGAGTTAAACAAAGAATTAGAAGGTTTGGCTGTTTCAGAATGGGATGTAGAGCAGTCAAAAATCGCTATGGAAGATGCAAAAAGAGCCATAGAAACCTATAAAGTTAGTTATTTAAGTAGTATTTCCACAAATATTACCGAAGTTAAGAAAAATATAAAGGACATTAAACTTTCAAAAGATAATACCATATCCAAAAAGGAATTATATAAACAAAATGAAGAAGATCAAAATGATACCTTAGAGAGTTTCAAGTTAAAATATCTCGTGGAGTTAGATACTACCATAAATACATTAAAGGAAAATAGTAACTCTCTTGAGTCAAATATAAGTAGTTTAGAACTACAAAACGAAAAAATATGTGTAGTAGAAGAACAAGATAACCAAGTAGCTAACATTGTAGAATTTAAGAGTAATGAATTGAAAACTACTATTGATACCATTCGTACATATAGTAATAAAAAAGAAGAACTAGAATCCAACATAAATAAATTGAATACACAGATTGAGAGTGCTACGGTTAGGGCTACGAGATCTGGTGTGATTAATAATAACATTGAATTAGTACAAGGTGATATATTAGCAAGTGGTATAGAAGTATTAACAATCATACCAGAAGATGATAGCCAATTTAAAGTAAATATTTATGTAAATAACAAAGATATTGGCAAACTAGAAGAAGGGATGGAAGTTAAGTTTAACGTTTATGCACTTCCAAACAGAGAGTATGGATATCTTACTGGTACCGTAACAAATATTTCAGAAGATATTAAAGTAGATTCAAATAACTCATCCGGTTATTATCTGGTAGAAGCTGATTTAGATCATAATCTTTTGTACGATTCGAAGGAGAATGAAACTAAATTAAAAGTTGGCATGGCTTGCCAAGCAATGATGATTACAGAAAGTGAACGTATTCTTGATTTCTGTCTTAGAAAACTTAATTTATGGGGAGATTAATGGCTAATCCAATTTATAAACTAAACTGCACAACCATAAAAGAACAGAATAAATTTTGAAAATCGAATCTTATATGAGGTACGCCATATGAAAATTATAAAACATGTAGTTCGTTTTGTTATTATAACAATAAGTCTAATAGTATTATTATGGATTGATTCAGTAAGTGCAGATGATTTTTTGTACATTATACCTGGTGGGAAAGAGACCTATACATTTGGTCAATTACAAGAAAAATATGAAACCAATAGTATAACATACTTAAGGAACAATATAACATACCAAATAGAAGCGCTAAATAGCGATATAGCGAACGAAAACTATAATAACCTAAACGGTCAATATGTAGAAGTCATTCAACGTATAGCAGAACTAAATAGTACAAGAGAACAATTAATAGCCTATCGTAATTCACTTATCAAAAATGAAAATAATAACTTAAATGATTCTTTACTTACAGATACAAATGACTTAATTCAAGAAATTAATAATCAAATAGCTACAATTGATACACAACTAGCAAGTTTAAATAGTACAAAAAGTAGCTTGATGAATCATGTATCAGGTGCAAAACTGCAAGAGGATACCGAAGCCTTTTATAAGGAGTATCAACAGATTTTGTTGCAACAATCTAGAAACAAGCTAACATATGAATTTCTAAAAGAGTGTTTTGGATTGGTTGTAGCAAAGGAGCAATTGGAGTATTACAATGTAAATGGACAATATCTAGAGTTAGTTGCAAAAGCGGAAACAATTAAATTTAATAAAGGTGCTTCCACCCAGTCAAAAGTAGATGATGTGAGTTTGGAATGTATGAAAAATGAGAATATGATACTTTACTATCAAAATATATTTGATAATACAAAAGATTATATTAGAACAGAAACAAACACTGGAGAAAACATAACTTTAAAACTTGATATAGAGGTAAATCAAAAAAGCTATGATTTAGATACTGTGACAAAGATTTTTCTTGCAAGTAATACAACTTATATGCAATTGCAAAATTATATAAAAAGTTATCAAAACTATATGAATTATAATACCGGAATTAGTTATGAGACCTATCAACAAATGATGCTAAAGATACAAGATTATCAGATGCAGCAAGGTGAGCTAAATAATAAGATAAAAGCTTATGTTAAGAATGCAATAAAATCACATCAATATGTTATAAAGCAAAAAGATACTGCGAAAAGGGACCTTGATTTAAACGTTAAAAATTGTAATGTAGTTCAGAAAAAAATTGATAATAAGAAAGCTACCACAATCGAATTATATAAAGCAAAAGTCAATAAAAAAATGGCAGAATTAACTTACTATAAGTGTTGCTATAAAATAATTCTTTGGGAGTATATTATAGATAATTGCATCTATGATGTAACATTAGAATAGAAATTTTAATTAGGTATTGATTCGGGTGTCATAAATCTGTTATAATTTATGGAAAGAATATGAGTGCACACATATTCATAACTTAAATAAATGTAATATTATGACGCCTTTATTAAGTAATAACAACTCTTTTTTCTTGTATGAAACAATAACATGATATTTAATCAATATAATTCTTTTGATCACATGCAGTTCCATAATAGTCCAAACATTAAAATCTAATATATGATCCCATATTATAATTTTATATAAATACTTATTTATAAACAAGGAAAGTCCGCACTCTATTATAATGTAAAAAAAAGTAAATACTTATAAATAGCTTACGAAAAAAAGTACTAGTAAATACCATAATAACAACTAGTCATTGTGATACATAAGAACATCAGCTATAATATTAATCAGCCTTTTTTTCACTTATTGAGTATCAAGTGTAATAAAGGCCAATAAGCTGAAATTTATTTGAGCTAAGAAAGGATTCATTATGAAGATACAGTTACCGCAAAAAGTGGATTATATTATAAACCAATTAATAAAACATGGGTATGAGGCATATGCGGTGGGAGGCTGTGTTAGAGATTCTATTCTGGGAAAAGAGCCAGAGGATTGGGATATCACAACATCTGCGAAACCTATGGAAGTAAAGAAAATATTTAAAAGAACGATTGATACCGGAATTGTACATGGCACAGTTACGGTAATGTTAGAGAAAGATGGTTATGAGGTAACAACATATCGGATTGATGGTGAATATGAAGATAATAGAAGACCAAAAACAGTTGAATTTACTTCGAATTTAGTGGAAGATTTAAAACGAAGAGATTTTACCATAAATGCTATGGCTTATAATACAGAAGTTGGATTAGTTGATATATTTGATGGGTATAAGGATATAAAAGAAGAAAGGATTCGTTGCGTCGGAGAACCATCGGATCGATTTGATGAAGATGCTTTGAGAATACTTAGAGCTTTGCGTTTTTCAGCTCAACTTGGATTTGATATTGATAAGGATACTTTAGAAGCAGTACAAAAAAAAGCTGCTAATCTTAAGAATATCAGCGCAGAACGTATCAGAGTTGAACTTAATAAATTATTATTATCCGATCATCCTGAAAAATTAATGGATGCTTATGAAGTTGGGATAACGAAAGTTGTCCTTCCCGAATTTGATGCTATGATGAATACAGAGCAATATAATTATCACCATATTTATAATGTTGGTGCTCATTCTATGAAAGCCTTAGAATGGGTTGATAAGAATTTAGTGCTACGCTGGACGATGTTGCTTCATGACGTGGAAAAACCAAGTTGCAAGGTGAAGGATGAAGAAGGATGTGATCATTTTTATGGACATCCAGAAAAAGGTGCTGACACAGCAAAACAAATACTTAGAAGACTTAAATTTGATAATGAAACGACGGATACAGTAGTGAGACTAGTAAAGTGGCATGATTATAATTTTGCTCTAACACCTGCTGGCATGAGACGGGCATCAAATAAAGTTGGAACAGATATTATGGAATTATTGTTTCAGGTAAAAAGAGCGGATATTTTAGCCCAAAATCCGAAAACCTGGGGAGATAAATTAGGTCATCTAGATAAAGCAAAAGAAATATATCAAGCTATCCTAAGAAAACAAGAATGTGTAGAACTAAAAGATCTTCATATTAATGGAAATGATTTGATTTCTTTAGGATTAAAACCTGGGAGAGCGTTAGGAAAGACTTTGAATTTGTTATTAGAACAAGTTCTTGAAAACCCTTCTTTAAACGAGAGAGAGAAATTATTAGAATTGGCAGAGCAGCTCATATCAGATAATATTGAAAATAACTAATTTATGAAGTATCACATATAGAGAATCATTATCAAGTATTATTAGAAAATTCAAGATAAATTAACTTCATATTAATAATTATATGACCCCTTTATTAAAGTCAAATTGACCTAAGAAATTCTTAAAAATCCTCTTATTTCCTGTCATGAAATAGAATGATTTATCATAGGATTAGAAGAGACACCCTTTGAATGGTGTAATAGTTTGGGTCAGGAGGCTTTCCTATGGAGGATAGAAATCAAGAGCTATTTCGACAATATAATATAAAAATCTACAACACATACAGAATCAGGGGGGCATTTATATTAGAGACAGATAAGGGACTCAAGCTATTAAAAAGCTTAGAGAGTTCTAAGAATCGTGTTGAATTTGAGAGTATATTGCTTGAGCATTTAGCAAATCAAAATTACCCTAATATAGATCTGTATGTTAAAAATTACTCAAATGAGATAATTACCGAAGATAATGCCGGTGGCAAATATGTATTAAAAAATTGGTTTCCTGGTGATGAATGCAATCTAAGAGATGAAGCAGATGTTGGGGATGCTGCTACTAACTTAGCTCTACTTCACTCTATGCTTAGAGAAGTTCCTATTAACAACGAGTTGGTTCAATTTAATACATGTACAGATTTAATTGAATTATTTGATAAAAGAAATCGTGAGTTAAAAAGAGTGCGTGGGTACATAAGAGAGAAAAGGAAAAAGAACGAATTTGAATTATGCTACTTAAATTGCTATGATGAATTTTATGATCAAGCAATCGAAGCAACAAAGTATTTAAGCGAATCAAATTATTTACAATTAATGAAAGAAGCTATTGATAGAAGGTATGTTTGTCATGGAAATTACACATATCATAATATTATCATGCTAAAACAAAATCAAATGGGATTTGGTAATTCTAGATATTATCAGAATTCAGAAGCATTATCAGCTGCTGGATTAAGAAGTCATATTAATACAAATATGGCGACTACGAATTTTGATAAAGCTTGTATTGGTGTTCAGATTATGGATCTTTATTTATTCATGCGTAAGGTAATGGAAAAAAATGATTGGGATCTTGATCTTGGAAGTATGATTTTAGATACGTATACAGAAACACTACCAATTGATAAAGATGAACAAAGACTTTTATATATCTTGTTATTGTATCCAGAGAAGTTCTGGAAGATTACAAATTTTTATTATAATGGAAAGAAATCTTGGGTACCACAGCGTAACATTCAAAAATTAATCGGTATACAAGAACAAATGAGTAGAAAGAAGCAATTTTTGGATTGTTTGGCAGCAACATTAGATTGATCTGAATAACGATATAGTTGCTTATCATTTACGTATAAGTTATAATAAATTAAAGGGGTTGTTACAAATATAGTTTTGAAATGCTATATTGTAACAGCCTTTCCTATTTCATGAACTTAATATGAAAAGGTGATATTTTCTTAATACAAAGTATTTATGAGTAATTATAACTAGTAATTGGATTATTCTTGACTAAAGTGAAAGAATACAGTTAAATAAAGATATTGGATAAAACTATATGTGAGGGTATACCATTGGACGAAAAAAACAGGAATGTAAAGCAAAATAAAAAAACAGTAGGAATTTTACCATTTCTTTTATTAAGTACTTTTATTATTATGATTGCAACTATTATAAGTGCTACTTACCAACCTAATTCATCTAAAAATACATCAAAGGGTGATAAGCAAAATGAACAAAGTGCTGCAATAGACTATGATAAGCAGATTCTTGCTGTTCTAAAACAGATAGACACAGAAGTAGGAACTATGACACTTTTTGATACCAACAGTGGACAAGACATAGTTTTAAATTATACAGGCGGAACCAATGTGTTAGATAAGTACGAACAAGTAATTGCGGTTTCACAATTATCTCTTGGTGAAATGGTTGATGCGTATTACCAAAAAGATAAACAAAAGTTAATAAAAATAAAAATTTCAAGTGAAGCATGGGAATATAAGAATGTAAACAATTGGATTCTAGATCGTACAAAACGTACCGTTGATATTTTAAATTCAAAATATAAATATTCTAACAGTCTTTTTGTAATTAGACATGGTGAAATGCTTGATTTATTGAATTTAGATGAAAAAGATGAAATAACAGTCAAAGGGTATGAAAAAGAAATCTATTCTATAGTAGTAACGAAAGGACATGGATCCTTAGTATTCGAAGAGTATGACGATTTTATGGGTGGTACTGCTTATATTGGAAATAAGGCCATATTACCAGTAATTGATAATATGGAATTAACTGTACAAGAAGGAACTTATGATATTTTATTTGAGCTAGGTAATTTTATTGGGTCAAAGAAAATAGAAGTAAAACCGGATGAATCAGTGGTTGTAAATATGGGTGAATTTAAAAAGCCTGCTGTAGAAAAGGGCTTAGTTCGTTTTTATATTACACCAGAAGGTGCTGAACTTTATATAGATAATAAGTTAGTGTCTTATGAAGAGACTCTTGAGTTAGAATATGGAGCACATACCATAAAGGTGTCATTAGGAGGATATATTCCTTATTCCAGCTCTTTGGCTATTGAAAACCCAAGTAATACAATCACAATTAACCTAGTTGAAAGTGATGACTCTAACAATGTAGTAGATAATGGGCAAACAGATAATTCAAATACCAATAATTCTAATACTAACACTGGTGGTAATAATACGAATAATGATACAGACGGCGATTCAAATAATAACAATACAGACGATAATTCAAATGAGAATACGGTTGTCGATTCAAATGGAAATGAAACAGGAACAGGATCAGATAAGAATATCTATATTCTGAAGCCAGAAGGTGCTTCTGTTTATATTGGTGGTGAATTTAAAGGTACTGCCCCAGTAAGTTTTCCTAAGGTAATAGGTACTCATTATATTACGTTAATAAAAGAAGGATATGAAACAAAAACGTATACGGTTGAAGTAGTGGATGATGGTGAAGATGTGAATTTTAGTTTCCCTGAAATGTCAAAATCGGAATAAAAAATACTAGCTTTTGCATTATTTTAGAACCCTAGTCATAGAATAAAATAAGTATAATCTATGGAGGAAATCATGCGAAAGCTTAAGACCATATTATTGCTTCTTGGAATTATAGGAAGCGGTATACTATTTACCGGATGCAGTTCGGAGAAAACAGATATTAAAAAAATTAAGGATTTGGAATTTACAATTGTAGAAGATGCAGATGTACCTGAACAGTTAATGGAAATCATTAATGAGAAGAAAAAGGAACCATTTAAAATGTCCTACTCAAATGCGGAAAACCTTTACATTGTTCAAGGATATGGAGAACAACCAACAGGAGGTTATAGTATATCTGTTGATAAACTATTCTTAACTTCCAATGCGATTTATATTGATACGAATCTTATAGGTCCATCGGAAAAAGATTATGTGACAAACGCAGTTACATATCCTTACGTAGTTGTAAAAACTGAATTTATTGATAAAAGAGTAGTATTTGAATAATACTTATATTTAGAATGGAGCTGTCTATTGTCAAACAGCTCCTTCTTTATACAAAACAGAACGCATGTTTTGAGTGAAGTTTAAAAAATTGGGTTAAAGTGTATATAATATCAAAAATCTGGGAGTTTTTTTGTGCAGTTTTTAAACGTTTAACCTGCATTATTTAGTAAATGTTAAAAAATTACAACATTATATATAAAATAATTAAATAAATTTAGTTATATTTTTGTATACAAGTCAATTAAAATAGGGAAGTTGTCTGAAAATTCATTGACATGCTGGAAATATCATGGTATAGTAGCAATAGTTGTATTGTCCACCCGTATGCCTAAAGTGGATTATTAACTGGATGTTCGTTGTTAATTTACTACCCAAAGGAGGCTATTATTATGGTAAAGCAGGCAGATGTTAGCAAGGTTCGTAGAGAAATAGTCAGTCATGTAGGAAGCAGAGTAAAAATCAAAGCTAACAAAGGTAGAAATAAAATGGATATAACAGAAGGAATCATATCAGAGACATACCCAAGCATTTTCCTAATTCGAATTGATGATGATAATAGCGATTCTGTAAAAACCATGTCATTTAGTTATGCAGATGTACTAACGAAAGATGTACAGATGATGTTGTGCTAAAATTATAATATATATGAAGGCTTCTATTTATATTAATAAATAGAAGTTTTTTTATTATTCTAGTGATTCTTAATCATAAAAAATATTACTTCTGAATAAGATATGGTATAAGACAAGGAGGGATTTTTTGTGGAGCTTATTAAGAAGAATATTCACATGAATAAATTGAAATGTAAAAGCAGTCTTCAGCTTACATTAGATGATGATTTTAACGTTCCGGACGTGAAACCCGACATTTATAAGATTATTAAAGAACAGGGTGCAGTAAAAATTAATGATGTCAAAATGATGAACGGTAAATTGATGGTCAAAGGTGCCCTTTATTTTAATATGTTATATTTAAGTGATGAGAATGCAAGACCGGTACATAATATTTCAGGGGAAGTGCCCTTTGATGAATTAATTCATCTAGACGAAGCCTGCATGGGTGACGAAGCATTAATCACTTGGGAATTAGAAGATTTGACCACTGGTTTAATCAATTCCAGAAAGCTTAGCGTAAAATCCATCGTTCGATTGACAGTACTTGTAGAAGAATTATATGACGAAGCAACCGCAGTAGCAGTAGAGGGTGATGATAATGTTCAATACATCAATAAGAACATCACAGTTACTGATATAGCCGTTGATAAAAAAGATACGTATCGTGTAAAAGATCAAGTTCATTTACCTTCCAATAAAGGTAATATTGCAGAAATATTATACAGTGAATTAGAACTAAGAAATCCTGAAGTTAGATTACTAGACAATAAGTTTTCAGTAAAAGGTGAACTTTTATTGTTCATCTTATATGCAAGTGAAAATGAAGAGAATCCGATTGAATATTTTGAAACAGAAATACCATTTAGCACAACCGTCGATTGCAATGGATGTAGTGAAGATATGATAGATAATATTGATTTCACCATTGCAAGTAAGAGTTTGGATGTAATGCCAGATGCAGATGGTGAGGAAAGAATCATAGATGTTGAAGCTGTTTTAGAGATGGGAATCAAGATTTACGAAGAAGAAGAACTTGAGTTATTAAATGATGTTTATTCTCCTGCAAAAGAATTGGTCCCAGTTATGAAAGACGCACATTATGAAAACCTTCTTGTAAAAAATAATAGTAAAGTTCGTGTTAATGATAGGGTGCAAATTGCAAACAACCAACCAGAAATTCTTCAAGTTTGTCATGCTGCTGGACAGATAAAGGTAGACGAAATTAATCCTGTAGATAATGCGCTTGAAGTAAATGGTGTGCTAGAAACACAGATACTTTATATTTGTGCAGATGATAGCAAACCAATTAATTCTGTCAAAGGCATTATTCCATTTACTCAAGTAATTGAAGTAAAAGGTTTAAAACCAACTAGTATTTACCGTGTAAAACCTGCATTAGAACAGTTAAGTGTGATGATGTTAGATAGTGAAGAAATCGAGGTAAAAGCTGGAATTGGTTTAAGTGCAATTGTATTTGATACCATTACAGAACCTATCATTACCGATATTCAGGTAAATGATTTAGACTATGACAAGATTCAATCTATGCCAAGTGTTGTTGGTTATATTGTGAAAAACCAAGATAGTTTGTGGAATATTGCAAAGAAATATTACACCACTGTGGATAGAATTAGAGAAATGAATGGATTAGAAGATGATAACATTAAAATCGGTGATAAATTAATTATCTTAAAGAAAGTTGATAAAGTTATATAAAAAAAGGGCTGATGTACTTTGAATTACATCAGCCTTTTATATTACTATAGTATAGTATTGAACAGACATCGTATTAATATATTCATTATTTTTGTCTACTTATTATCTCTATACACTAAATATCACAGTACAAATATCACAGTACATCATAATCACAGTACACAAATTATCACAGTACACAAAATATCACGGTAAACAAAATATCACGGTACATAATTATCACAGTACAAATTATCACAGTACACAAAATATCACGGTACATAATTATCACAGTACAAATTATCACAGTACACAAAATATCACTGTACATAAATATCACAGTACACAAAATATCACGGTAAACAAAATATCACGGTACATAAATATCACAGTACATAATTATCACAGTACACAAAATATCACGGTACATAAATTATCTGCGCGTACTTATTACTTACTATATTAAATATGTAATACCTTAGTTATTTTGAGTGGTGTCACTTTCTTGATTTTTGGAGTTTTTCCAATCTTCAAGTTTTTTTATGGTTGCGTCCATAGTATCTTTACAAATACCTGGCAATTCGCCACCCCAAGCTTTGGTTGCTTGTTCAAATCCTTTTTTTACAGATTCAATCATTAAATCAGCTTTATCAGGGTCACCACCAGATAGTGCCATAGCAAAAGAAACTAAACGATCTGATGTCTGAGTCACACCATAATATCCGTCTTCTGAGATTTCTTCGCTTGCCTTTTTTGCTGTCTCTTCATCTACAGGTACTTTGCCTTCTCTTAATAATTGATACATATTAGCATCATCAAAGGTTTGACCTTGTTTTAACATCAATTTCTCTACTAAATCACGTAATTGTTGTGTTCTTTTTTCTGCATCAGCTTTAAGTTTATTGATTGTTACATCATCTTTTGTATATACAGAAGGTTTTGATGTGTTGCTAGAACTTTTTTCATAAACAGCTGCTTCTGTGTCTTTGGATTCAGATGAATTGGTTTTATTATCAGAAACTTTTGAAGCTTTTTTTACATTAGAGCTCTCATAAGATGATGTAGTTGCATTTACTGCGGATAAACTCATATTGAAACCCTCCCTGTTAAAAAATAACAATTGTTACAATAAGATTATCGGAGAGAGTTCTATAATACTTTATACCCTGGATTGAATAAATCAGTTAAAAATACTTGTTTACCTAAATCACCATTTTTAAATTGATAAAAAGCATTCTCGGCTTTGTGAAGATTATCAAAAATTCCAAAAACAGTTGGTCCACTTCCGCTCATTAGAGATGTTATAGCCCCTAATTCTAACATATAATCTTTAATATCCTTAATGATGGGATATTCTTTTTCTGTTACAGATTCTAATACATTACCAAATAAATTAACAGCTCCATACAAATCATTGTTTTTGATTGCGATTAAAATTCCTTCAATATCCGGATGTTTTGTATATTCATTTAGTTTAAGATTCTCATAAACATATTTTGTAGAAACACTGAGTGCTGGTTTCACTATTAACACATGACACCTTGGAAATGCTTTGATTGGAGTTAGAACTTCTCCAATCCCTTCTGAAAGGGCAGTCCCCCTCATAATGCAATAAGGAACATCTGCACCTAATTTTAATCCTAGTCTCATTAATTCATCTTTTGGTAAATTTAATTCGAATAATCGATTTAAACCCCAAAGTGTTGCAGCAGCATCAGAACTACCACCAGCTAAACCAGCAGCCACTGGAATTTTTTTGTCAAGTTGAATTGTAACACCTTGATTTAGGTTATATTCTTTCATCATTAACGCTGCAGCTTTATAGCTTAAATTATTCTCATCAGTTGGAAGATAATTTAGATTAGTTATCAATCTTATGGTAGAATCTATATTTTTGTTTATGGTTAATTTATCATATAAATTAATCGTTTGCATAATCATGCGAACTTCATGATAACCATCTTCTCTTTTTCTTACCACATCTAAACCTAAGTTAATTTTTGCATAAGCTTTAATTTTTATAGTATCCATTGGTGCTCCCGTTTATTTTTATGTAGTTTAGTATGATTATAAACATATGAGCATATATTTGCAATAGTACCTTTTTTTACTAATCTTTAAATAGATCTTTCATCCATGTAATGATTTTAGATTTAACTTTGACTTTTACCTCTTTTTTTGAGACAATTGCATCATATTCATCATCTGTTAATACATATTTTAGTTGTTCCTTTGATGAATCTGGAACTACACTGTATGTTGAATCAACAAAACATAATGGTGGGAACATAATACACCACCAATTTTGCCCTTTTGCCGAGCCAAGTTCTACACGTACTGCTTCATATTCCCCAGGTGGAAGAGATAAATCTCCATAAACTTTTAATGGAAAATAACCTTTTTCAATGGATGCAGTAGCGGTATATTGAAACCCGTTTTCTTTGATTATTTGATTTGAGATTTCTTCCATCTCTTTTAAGTTATCCTGTAGAATTTCTCTTGCCTCAGTTATATCTTTGGCATGTTCTAATTTAGGGCGTAATTCCTTGGTCAATTCACCTTTTATCTTTAGTTTTAAAGCTTGATCTTCAGAAGAGTCACTATTTGCAATTACATGAAACCTTAGAATTTCAGATGCAATTCCTTCTTGTATGGTATTGTTTGTTTCTTTTGTAGTAAAAGCTTTTATTATAAAGATAGAACATAATAAAAGCATAAACATAAATCCAATTATTTTGCGATATAAACTATCTAGATTAAAATTGGATAAGATGAGTTTATTGTAATATACGTTTTTCATACTAATCTCCCTTTATTGTACTAATTTGGTAATTCGATCATTATAGTTATCGAATTTTGATGTTTCGCATTTTCTATGTATTAATTCGCTAGCCAATCTTTTAAAAGTTGACTAATAACATAAACTACATTTGCTTAATTATTTACCAATAAATGGATTGCTATTCATCTGTTTTTATATTTCTTTTAGTATTACAAATATCTAATCGATAAAAGCTATTGAATGTTTATGAAATAAATAGTAAAATGATTAAAGTATTTGAGCATATAATAGATATCATGAGTTTTATTCAGACGCTTGTTTTGGTAAAACTATTAGCTGTAAATAGAAAGGATATTATATTATGAATAAAAGGACAGTAGCAGTAATGTTTGGGGGTCAATCCTCAGAGCATGAAGTTTCATGTGTTTCAGCAACTACGGTAATTTCTAACATTAATACAAATTTATTTGAAGTCGTTATAATTGGAATAACAAAAGATGGAAGATGGTTAAAAGTATCTTCTGTAGAAGATATAAAATCAGGGGAATGGAAAAATAGTAAGACAACAGCAATAATTTCACCAGATGCAACACAGAAAGCTGTTTTATTAATAGAAGGCAATAAGGTTGTAACCGAGAAAATAGATGTTGTATTTCCTGTTCTACACGGTCTTTACGGTGAAGATGGTACTGTTCAAGGGTTGCTTGAATTAGCAAAAATCCCATATGTGGGTTGTGGTGTCGTAGCAAGTGGAGTATCAATGGATAAGTTATTTACTAAGATTATTGTAGATACGTTAGGAATACGTCAAGCTAACTATGTTGCAGTTAATAAAAAGGAATTAGAGCAAATCAACAAAGTAATTGAAAAAATTGAACAAAAATTAGACTATCCTGTATTCATAAAACCTTCTAATGCAGGATCTTCCCGTGGTGTATCAAAAGCTCATAACAGGGATGAATTAATTACAGGACTACGTGCAGCTGCAGAACATGACAGAAAAATCTTAGTAGAAGAAACCATTAACGGACGTGAAATTGAATGTGCTGTATTAGGTGGAAATGAACCAAAAGCCTCTGGAGTTGGCGAAATCATAGCTGCCGCAGACTTTTATGATTACGATGCGAAATATAATAACGAAGCATCTAAAACAATTTTATCACCAGACCTTCCTAGTAGTACAGTAGAAAAGATAAGAGATTATGCAGTAAAAATCTTTAAAGCAGTAGATGGATATGGTTTATCAAGAGTAGACTTCTTTGTAGATAAAGTTACTGGTGATGTAATTTTCAATGAAATTAATACGTTACCAGGTTTCACAAGTATTAGTATGTATCCAATGTTATGGGAAGCAAAAGGAATTGGTAAGCCACAATTAATTGATAAATTAATACAATTGGCGTTTGCAAGAGTAGCGGAGTCAGGAGGCGAGGCAGATGGCCAGTAGTGCTCCCATAGGTGTATTTGATTCTGGTGTAGGTGGTCTTACAGTAGCAAGAGAAATTATGAGACAGATACCAAATGAGACAATTGTTTACTTTGGTGATACTGCAAGAGTACCTTATGGTAGTAAATCAAAAAAAACAATTATTAATTATTCCAGGCAGATAGTAAGATTTCTACAAAGTAATGATGTGAAAGCCATTGTAATTGCATGTAATACTGCAAGTGCCTTCGCTTTAGAAACCATAATTACAGAAGTTTCTATACCGGTTATCGGAGTTGTAAAACCAGGTGCTAAGGTAGCAGCCGAAACAACTAAAAATGGTAATATTGGTATAATAGGAACAGAAGGAACAATTAATAGTGGTATTTATAATACTTATTTGAGTAAAACAAAACCGAATGTCCGAGTTTATGGAAAAGCCTGTCCACTTTTTGTACCATTGGTAGAAGAAGGATGGCTTGATGACCCAATCACAGTAGAAGTAGCAAAAAGATATATAAGTGAATTAATGACATATGATATAGATACACTAGTACTTGGATGTACACATTACCCACTCATTAGACATACTATAGGATCTATCGTTGGTGAAAAAGTAACTCTAGTAAATCCAGCATTTGAAACAGCGAGATCTCTAAGAGAAGTTTTAATTCATAATGGATTGGAAAGTGTTACAGCAGCTGGTGAACATAAATTCTATGTAAGTGATGGTGCAGAGAAGTTTAAGAAATTTGCAAAAACAATTTTGCCTATTGAAGTCATAGAACCAAAGGACATTAATATTGAAAGTTTTGCTGATACATTATTTAATTAGCGATTAACGCAGACGGGAGCCACATATGAAAAAGGATGTCTTAGTTTCCATATCCGGCCTTCAATACGAGATTGATAAAGACGAAGCGGTAGAAGTAATTTCAGTTGGTGAATACTTTAATAAAAATGAGAAACATTATATTCTCTATGAGGAAATTCTAGAAGATTATGAAGGTACAACCAATTGTACAATCAAAATGTTTGATAAACAAATTGATATTATTAAACGTGGTGCCACAAATGTTCATATGATATTTGAAGAAAATAAGAAAAATACAACATTTTACTACACTCCATATGGAGATCTTCAAGTAGGGATATTTACAAATAAAATCAATATTACAGAAGAAGAAAATAAAATAATAGCCGATATTAGTTATGGTTTAGACATTAATTGCGCATTTGTTTCTGAATGTCAAATACAAATAAAAGTAACTTCTAAGAAGGTATAAAAATAGGATGTTGAAAATTCAAAGTAGTATAAAGAATTTTCAACATCCTATCTTTTTAGATTATTTATTTAATATTACTTACGTAATTATGAATCATTCATTTTAATTCTTATAAGTTTCTATCATTTTAATATCTAATTCATTGTCAAATAAATTACTACTTATTATTTGTTCGTAATTTTATTTTTGATTTTTTGAAAGAATTTTTGTTTTTCTGGTTTAACGTCTAGATTAGAACGTAATCCTTTTACATCCATAATATAGATTCCATTCATAACTGCTTTCACTTCTTTTTTAATCGGTATTAAATCAAAAATCTTATCATCACACATTAATGTCATAATTTTCGGACCAATTTTTGCTTTTACAATAGGAACCTTATTATTACGCAGATACTTTGGTGTTTGATCTACCACGATCTTTGGAAGATTGGCTTCTTTTAGTTTCATACGTTTCTTATCTATAACTAAAATAGAGACTGTTTGAGCGCCTGCTTTCATCTGTGCTTGAGTTTGTTCGGATTTCTTTTGAAGTTTTCTTCCATATATAGCCAAGCCGATTAATGCTGCAATAATGACAACCAAAACAATCAGCAAAACAATAACAAAGGGTTTCATCTATGTACCTCCTTCCCTGATTAATACAATGGAAATATTGTATCATTAAACATTTAAAAGTTCAAGCCTTAGAATTTAACTCTAGACTGGTTCTTTTCTAAGGTTTCCCTAATTATATTTTGAACATAGGCACCCAAAAATTTACGATTGTTTGCATCTAATTCTTTCGGATAAATTGGTTTACCAAATTCAACAACAACATGTGCTTTTCTTACCCATGGCAAATGATTTTCAAAAATATTATCTGTATTATTCATGGAAACAGGTATAATAGCACATCCTGATTTTTCAGCGATTTTCAAACTACCTTCTTTAAAAGGCAACATTTCTTTTTCTTGATTTCTTGTTCCTTCTGGTGAGATAAAAACAGAATACCCTTTATTCACCAATTCTATTCCTTCTAAAATCGTCTTAAGGCCTTCTCTAACATTATCTCGATCTAAAAATAAACAATTTAAAAACTTCATCCAAACACTGATAAATGGTATTTTCCCCATTTCTTTTTTTGCTATAAATCCAGTTAAAGTTGGAACAGTGGTATACCCAATTAAAATATCAAAATAACTTCTATGATTGGATACATAGAGTACTGCTTCGTCTTTTGGTATATTATCAAGCCCGATTACAGTCTTTTTGATGCCACACATAAATAGTATAAACTTGAAAGCAGTAACTACAATAGCTTGTGATGATTTTACTTTCAAATGTGGATTGAATTTTCCAATTATTATTTCCACAAGAAAGAGTGGTATACTTATAATAAAAAATACAAGTAAAAATAAAGCAATAAATAAAGTTTTCATAATATCCTCCAATAAAAACGTTGCACTTATCCATACCTGTTAAGCCATTTTCTTATATAAATATAAAAATGTTTTAGCAACCATGGACTAATCTGCTTATCGTGAATAGTATATCATAATTAGCAAAAAAAATCTTCTTTAAAATTAAGGTTAGTCATAAAATCTTAAGATATTAAATATTTTCTATCGGTTGTACAAATCAAATTATGTGATATAATGTATAAGATAAAAATAGTAAGGGCGATTGATAAGTGACTAGCAAAGGAGGTCAACATGGGTAGAGAAAATCTAACTTTATTAACAGATTTTTATGAATTGACAATGATGCAGGGGTATTTTAAAAACAACTCCAATGATACCGTTATTTTTGATGTATTTTACAGAACGAATCCTTCTGGTAGTGGATATTCTATTTGTGCTGGTTTGGATCAAGTGATTGATTATATAAATAATATAAAGTTTTCAAATGAAGATATTGAATATTTAAGAGGACTTAAGATTTTTGATTATGATTTTCTTAAGTATCTAGAAGGATTTAAATTTACAGGGGATTTATATGCTGTTCCGGAAGGAACTGTAGTTTTCCCTATGGAACCTCTTGTAAAGGTTATTGCACCAATTATAGAGGCTCAGCTTATAGAGACAGCTCTATTAAATATCCTTAATCATCAAAGTTTGATTGCAACAAAAGCTTCTCGCGTGTGTTATGCAGCAAAAGGTGAAGCAGTTATGGAATTTGGACTAAGACGTGCGCAAGGACCTGATGCAGGTACCTTAGGGGCTAGGGCGGCAGTGATTGGTGGTTGTGTAGGTACAAGTAATGTTTTAGCAGCAAAAGAATTTGATGTGCCAGCATTAGGTACCCACGCTCATAGTTGGATTATGAGTTTTGAAGATGAGTTAACTGCATTTAGAGAATATGCAGATCTTTATCCAAATAACGCCACTTTACTCGTAGATACGTATGATACACTCAGATCCGGTGTACCAAATGCTATTAAAGTATTTTCTGAATTTAGAGAAAGAGGAAAAATGCCGGAAAAATACGGTATTCGTCTTGATAGCGGAGATTTAGCTTATCTTTCTAAAAAAGCCAGAAAGATGTTGGATGCAGCTGGATTTACGGATGCGTCTATTGTAGCTTCCAGTGACTTAGATGAATATTTAATTGATTCTTTAAAAACGCAAGGAGCGGCAATTGATTCTTGGGGAGTTGGAACAAACTTAATTACTTCCAAAGATTGTCCTGCATTTGGTGGGGTATATAAGCTAGCAGCAATAAAGAAGAATGGGACATTTATACCTAAAATAAAGTTGTCTGAAAACCAATGGAAGATTACCAATCCGGGTAATAAAACAGTTTATAGAATATACGAAAAAGAAACTGGCAAGATTAAAGCAGATTTAATTGCAATGGCGGATGAAAAGTA
This sequence comes from Anaerocolumna sp., assembly GCA_029239975.1. GTDB lineage: Bacteria > Bacillota > Clostridia > Lachnospirales > Lachnospiraceae > Anaerocolumna. The sequence continues at coordinate 83,076 of JARBTX010000006.1, read as the reverse complement.
TTCAGAAGAAAATCCCTTAAAGATATTTGATCCATTAGCTACATGGAAAAAAACTTATTTAAAGGCTGGATCCTATACATTAAGAGAGATTCTAACACCTATCTTTTTAAATGGTAAGTGTGTTTATACATCACCATCTGTAATGGAGATACGTGCTTATTGTAAAAAAGAGCTGGATACATTATGGGATGAAACAAGAAGATTAGTAAATCCACATGATGTATATGTAGACTTATCCAATGAATTATTCCAAATGAAAAATCAATTGTTGGATAGTATTAATGCAAACAGCCATAACTAATCTACTTATAAACTTAAAATCATATGAATCAAGTTACATTTGGTTGTTTTGTTAAATGGGAGCATTTATGTTAAGATTAAAAAAGAAGCTTAAGAAAAGGATAGCAATAATCGGAATTCCGGTTGCAACTTTATGTGTTGTCAGTTATCTTTCATTGACGTTTTTTTCACAGGGAAGTAAATCCACTTTTGCATATGAACACTATTATGAAAATAAAAATGAAAATGAAAGTAATGGAGTAGAAATTCCTACGGAGGGTGCTGTGGTTGATATTGATGACGATTCTACAGAAGAAGTAGTTGAAGTGATTAAAGATCATGACTCAGTAGTACTAGATACAAATCCTGAAAGTATTACAGTTATGGTAAATAAGGAGCTGTCTTTACCTTCTGACTATATACCGGCTGACCTGGTGGTTCCAAATGTAACATTCTCTATCCAGTATTATGATGAGAAAAAACTAATGAGAGAAGAAGCTGCAAGAGCGCTAGAGAAACTATTTTTAGCTGCTTCACAAAAAGGATTATATTTTAATGCAGTTTCTGGATATCGTTCTTATGATAGGCAATATGATATATTTACAAATAATATTAAAACACAAGGATTAAAACATACCTTGGCATACTCTGCTATTCCTGGATATAGTGAACATCAAACAGGTTTATCTATGGATGTTTCAACAAAGTCAGTAAATAACAGGTTAGATGAATCTTTTGCAGAAACACCAGAAGGTATATGGCTTAAAGATAATGCACACCTTTATGGATACATAATTCGTTATGCAGAAGATAAACCAGATATTACAGGATACTCTTATGAACCATGGCATATACGATATGTTGGAAAAGCCTTAGCTCTTTACTTATATGAAAATAATTTATCTCTCGAAGAATATTATAATTTTGTACCTAAGTTAGACTCTTATTCCAATATTACTATAAATGAATTAGTAGCAAATTACGGCATAGCGTTAGCTGATATGATTAAACCAACCGTTATTCCAACTGCAACACCATCGCCATCGATAACACCGACAGAAAGTGTAGAAGAGGAAGAAGGAACTGGCGAGGAAACGGATGATGAAACAAGTGATGGCGAACTAGGTGATGATGAGAATTCAGATTCTACGGATACAGAAGAAGATGGAACAGGTGGAGATTCAGATATAGATCCAACAACTAGTCCAGATGAAGAGACAGATGGAGATACCACAGGAACCGTAACACCTACTAAGGCTCCAGGAAATCAAGGAACTGTAACACCTACACCAACTGTAACAGTTGCTCCAACGCAAACACCTGGAAATCAAGGAACCGTGACACCTACACCTAGCGTGACACCAACTCAAAGTGTTACAGGTTAGGGTGATAAAATTTTATTGACAATTTTAATATAATATACTATGATAAACACATTAAATAATACTTCAAAAACTATGACGGAGAGAGTAAGTATCCTTTAGCGAAAGTCAAAGCGAGTCAGAGATAGTGAAAGTCTGACACAAGTAGCAGATTACTGAAAATCACTCCTAAGTTGTAAGCTGAAAGATATATAGATTAAAGTAAGCTGTGCCGGTGTCCACCGTTATATGGAGGCATATCCTAACCAAAATTGGTTGATACTGATAATAGGTTAATGTATGTAAATAGGTGGTATAATGAAGCATAACGCTCTCATCCTGTTTATGGATGGGAGCTTTTTTTAACGTAGATTTAGTAATTACGTTAAAATACTTATATGAAGTGATTAAGCAAACTCATAGTAATTTTTAGCTTAAAAATTTATGTTAAGTAATTTGAAATTTAAGGAGGAAATGATATGTACGATAAGGTATCGACGAATCTTAATTTTGTTGAACGTGAAAAAGAAGTGCTAAAATTCTGGAAAAATGATAAGATCTTTGAGAAAACCATTGAAGAAAGAAAAAAAGGAAAAACTTATACTTTTTATGATGGACCTCCAACTGCCAATGGTAAACCACACATTGGACACGTTTTAACCAGAGTTATTAAGGATATTATTCCAAGATATAGAACTATGAAAGGTTATAACGTTTTACGTAAAGCAGGATGGGATACACATGGTCTTCCAGTTGAACTTGAAGTTGAAAAGAAATTAGGCTTGGATGGAAAAGAACAAATCGAAGAATATGGTTTGGAACCATTTATACATGAATGTAAAGAAAGTGTTTGGAAATACAAAGGAATGTGGGAAGATTTCTCAGGAACGGTTGGATATTGGGCAGATATGGAGAACCCATATGTTACTTATGAAAATAACTTTATTGAATCTGAATGGTGGGCTTTAAAACAAATCTGGGAAAAAGGTTTATTATACAAAGGATTTAAGATTGTACCTTATTGCCCAAGATGTGGAACTCCTCTATCCAGTCACGAAGTTGCTCAAGGCTATAAAGATGTAAAAGAAAAATCCGTTATAGCGAAATTTAAATTAAAAGGCACTGATAATGAATATATCTTAGCCTGGACAACAACTCCTTGGACATTACCATCTAACGTAGCACTTTGTGTAAACCCAAATGAAACTTATGTAAAAGTTGTAGTTAGTCTTAATGCAAAAGGTGATATTATCAAAGCAGATAGCGAAGATAATACAGCTGTTAGAACAGAAAAGTATATCTTAGCAGAGGCATTATTATCTGTAGTTGATGGTGATTATAGTGTAGAAGAAACTTATGTGGGAACTGATCTTGAATACAAAGAATATGAACCACTATTCGATTACGCTACACCAGACAAAAAAGCTTATTATGTAACTTGTGACACTTATGTTACATTATCCGATGGTACTGGTGTTGTTCATATTGCTCCTGCATTTGGTGAAGATGATGCTAGTGTTGGACGTAAATATGACTTACCATTTGTTCAATTAGTAGATGGTAAAGGTGAAATGAAACCAGAAGTGACTGATTTTGCTGGCATGTTCTGTAAAAAAGCAGACGAAGGTATCATTAAGATGTTAGCTCATAAGGGATTATTATTTAAGACCTTAAAGTTTGAACATAGTTATCCTTTCTGTTGGAGATGTGATACACCATTAATTTATTATGCAAGAGAATCTTGGTTCATCAAGATGACTGATGTTAAGGATAAATTAATTGCAAATAATAATACAATTAACTGGATGCCAGAAAGCATCGGTCAAGGTCGTTTCGGTGATTGGTTAAAGAACGTTCAGGACTGGGGTATCAGTCGTGACCGTTATTGGGGTACACCACTTAATATTTGGGAATGTGAAGATGGTCATAGACATGCAATTGGAAGTATTGAAGAATTAAAATCCATGTCAGATAACTGTCCAGATAATATTGAATTACACAGACCATTTATTGATAATGTAACCATTAAGTGCCCAGAGTGTGGTAAGGAAATGCGTCGTGTAAAACCAGTTATCGACTGTTGGTTTGACTCAGGCTCCATGCCTTTTGCACAATGGCATTATCCATTTGAAAATAAAGAAATGTTTGAAAACAATTTCCCAGCTGATTTCATCAGTGAGGCAGTTGACCAAACAAGAGGTTGGTTCTATTCCTTATTAGCAATCTCTACTTTAATCTTTGACGAGGCGCCATTTAAGAATGTAATTGTTCTTGGACACGTGCAAGATGAAAACGGACAAAAGATGTCCAAATCCAAAGGAAATGCAGTAGATCCATTTGATGCTTTAGCAGAACATGGTGCAGATGCAATTCGTTGGTACTTCTATGTTAATAGTGCGCTTTGGTTACCAAACCGTTTCCACAATGGTGCTGTTACCGAAGGACAAAGAAAGTTCATGGGAACCTTCTGGAACACTTACGCATTCTTTGTTTTATATGCAAATATTGATGAATTCGATGCGACTAAATATAAATTAGAGTATGATAAACTTCCAGTAATGGATAAATGGTTATTATCTAAGTTAAATACAGTTGTAAAAACAGTAGATGAACACTTAGAAAGCTACAGAATCACAGAAGCAGCAAGACTACTTGATGATTTTGTTGATGAAATGAGTAACTGGTATGTAAGAAGAAGCAGAGAACGTTTCTGGGCAAAAGGTATGGAACAAGATAAGATTAATGCGTATATGACACTATATACTGCATTAGTAACGCTAGCTAAAGTTTCAGCTCCATTTATTCCTTATATGACAGAAGATATCTATCGTAATTTAGTTGTAAATCTTGATAAAACTGCTCCTGAAAGTATTCATTTGTGTGAATACCCAACCTTTGATGAGAAGTTCATTGATAAAGAGTTAGAAAAGAATATGGAAGCAGTTCTTGATATTGTAGTATTAGGTCGTGCTTGTAGAAATACTGCAAATATTAAGAATAGACAGCCAATCGGAACGATGTATGTAAAATCTGATTTTTCTTATACCGATGAAGCAGGCGAAAAGAATCTTGGATTACCAGATTTCTATAAAGAAATTGTAGAAGACGAGTTAAATGTTAAGGCAGTAACCTTTACAAATGATGTTAGGAACTTTACTTCCTACAGCTTTAAACCACAATTAAAGACATTAGGACCTAAGTTTGGTAAACAAATTGGTCAAATCCGTCAGATTCTTTCTGAGTTAGATGGAAATACAGCGATGGATGAAATCAATACGACTGGTGGTCTTAAGATTACTCTTGATGGTAATGAAGCAACGCTTGAAAAAGAAGATTTATTAATTGAAGCTGCACAAACAGAAGGTTATGTATCTGATTCTGATCATGGTGTTACTGTTGTACTTGATACAAAGCTTTCACCAGAATTAATTGAAGAAGGATTTGTGAGAGAACTTATTAGTAAGATTCAAACCATGAGAAAAGATGCAGGATTTGAAGTTATGGATCACATTAAAGTTTCTCAAACTGGAAATGAAAAGATCAAAGCAATCTTTGAAAAGAATGAAGAAGAAATTAAATCTGAAGTTATGGCAGATGAATTAGTACTTGATGGTGCTTATGGATTTACAAAAGAGTGGAACATCAATGGTGAAACGGTTACTTTAGGTGTTGAGAAAAAGTAAATTTAAGTTCTTAAGTAGATTTGTATATTTAAAGTGATAAAAAGAATGGCTAATATGGACCTAATGATCCATATTTAGCCATTTTCTTTTTGGTAATCTTGGATGATACATATTAAATATTCTGTTTACTTATTATATTGGGCTCTGTGTCAAAAATGTTGAGATGTGTAATCATATATCAATACTGGATGCAGAGCTCTTCTTATTTTGATCTCAAGGTATTATCCTTCTTGTTATACTAATATTTATCTAAATCACTCTTCCCAATTACCTTCAGTATATTTAGGGTCTAGCATATCACTAATACCAGCTAATAACATAATAATTCCTTGAACCCTATGAGGCTGAACGATATATAACCCTTTATTTTGTGCATCTTCAACAATGAGATCTGCTGAGATTAAGGGTTTGATGTGGTGATAAACTTGACCTGTTGAATTATAACCACAAGTTTCAACTAGTTGCGCCACTGTCATTGGATTTTTTAAAATAGCTAGAAGAATATTTAGCCTATCATTATTTCCAATACAGGTTAATACTTTACTTGCAGTTTTATTCTCGATAAGAGTGAGCAAATCATCTGTATTTACTTGATTGCGTATCCAAGTAGACTGTCTTCCGCCAGAAGAGTAAACGCCTAAGTATGTGATAGCGCCACTTTCTCCGTTACTTCCAGATACATTTTCTAATTGATCTAAAATGTTCATAATACTTGGGTCAGGATGCATATTTGTCATCTTTTCAATATGACCTATTTTCTTTTGTTCGCTTTGTACCTTACTTGGTGGTTGTGAGCTTCTTTGTAGTAAAGCTTTGATTTCTTCTAACTGCCCCTTTAGTTCATCAATTTCCAATCCATAATTTCGTTCCATAAGTTATTCCTTTCTAATGATTTCAAGTTCGTAATTACGTAAATACATATTATCATAGTTGGGAATCACTGTCAATACGTAATTACGTGATTGCTTACTAATTTATTCAATTTTATGAAATAGTACTTTATTCATTATAAAAATAAACATTTCCGCATATTACAATATAGACAGCCTCTTGTACGTAAGTGGTTACATATTATATAATGTAGACATAAGAAGCAAGCAAAAGAATACTTGACTTCACTTAAACTAAATATTACAGGTCACATGAGAAATTCTACGAAGGGGTAGAGCAATCTCCAAATAGTAAGCACTATTAGTCCGACATAATAAAATTTGGTTAGTCTATCATAGTGGATTAGAGGAGGGATTCGTTATGCAAGAAATAATGAAGGAAGAGTTCAAAAAGAATGTAGAAGAGTATGTGAAACTACTCTTTCGTAAGACGGTAAAGGAAGCGACGCCACAACAAATTTTTCAAGGTGTTGCTTATTCTGTTAAGAATTTAATCATTGATCAATGGATGGCTACTCATAAAATTTTTGAAGAAAGAGATGTTAAAACAGTATATTATCTTTCCATGGAATTTTTAATGGGTCGTGCACTCGGTAATATAATTATAAATTTAAAAGCAAATAAGGAAATAAAAGAAGCATTGGATGAGATGGGATTTGATCTTAATGCTATAGAAGATGAAGAGCCAGATGCTGCTCTTGGAAATGGTGGACTTGGTAGGTTAGCAGCTTGTTTTTTGGATTCCCTATCAACACTGGGGTATCCTGCTTATGGTTGTGGAATCCGTTATAAATACGGAATGTTTGAACAAAAAATAGAAAATGGATATCAAGTGGAAGTACCAGATAATTGGTTAATGAACGGTAATCCCTTTGAAATGAAAAGACCGGAATATTCACAAGAAATAAAGTTTGGTGGATCTGTAAGAATAGAAAAAGATGAATATGGCAGAGATCGTTTTATTCAGGAAAATTATCAATCTGTTTTAGCTGTTCCATATGATTTACCTATCATGGGATATGGGAATGGAGTCGTTAATACGTTAAGAATCTGGGATGCAGAAGCCATTCATACTTTTAATCTAGACTCTTTTGATAAAGGAGATTATCAAAGAGCGGTAGAACAAGAAAGTTTAGCTAGAACCATATGTAAAGTACTTTATCCCAATGATAATCATTATGCTGGAAAAGAATTACGACTGAAACAACAATATTTCTTTGTGTCAGCAAGTGTGAAGCGTGCCATTACAAAATACATGGAAAAACATGATGATATAAAGAAGTTACATGAGAAAGTTTGCTTTCAATTAAATGATACCCATCCTACAGTAGCAGTTCCAGAAGTAATGAGAATATTACTGGATGACTATTACTTAAGTTGGGATGAAGCATGGGATATTACCACTAAAACCTGCGCTTATACGAACCATACCATTATGTCAGAAGCATTAGAAAAATGGCCAATTGATTTATTCTCTAAATTATTACCAAGGGTTTATCAAATCATTGAGGAGATTAACCGTAGATTTGTGATTGACTTAAAACAGAGATATCCTTATGACGATACTAAAATAGAGAAAATGGCCATTTTATATGGTGGTAAAGTGCGGATGGCTCATTTGGCTATTGCAGGAAGTTTTTCAGTGAACGGTGTTGCAAAATTGCACACAGAGATATTAAAAAATCAACAATTAAAGGACTTTTATGAATTAACTCCAGAAAAGTTTAATAATAAAACCAATGGTATCACACAACGAAGATTTCTTCTTCATGGCAATCCATTACTTTCAGAATGGATTACAGGTAAAATTGGAGATGGATGGATTATTAACTTAAGGCAGATGGACCGACTAAGCGAATATGCAGACAAGGAACAATGCCAAAAGGAATTTCTAGAGATAAAATATAGGAATAAATTACGACTTGCTAATTATATAAAAGAACATAACAATATTGATGTAGATCCGGAATCGATTTTTGATATTCAAGTGAAACGTCTACATGAGTACAAAAGGCAATTACTTAATATCTTGCATGTAATGTATCTATATAATCGTTTAAAGAATAATCCTAATATGGAATTTAATAAAAGAACGTTTATTTTTGGTGCCAAAGCATCTGCGGGATATAGTAGAGCAAAAGCTATTATAAAGTTAATCAATACGGTAGCCGATAAAATAAATCAGGATGAATCTATCAATGGATTAATAAAAGTCGTATTCATTGAAAATTATAGAGTATCCAATGCAGAATTAATTTTTGCAGCAGCGGATGTATCGGAGCAGATATCAACTGCTAGTAAAGAGGCATCTGGTACCGGTAACATGAAGTTTATGTTAAATGGTGCACTAACCCTTGGAACTATGGACGGTGCAAATGTTGAAATAGTGGAAGAAGTAGGGCTAAAGAATGCCTTTATCTTTGGCTTAAGTTCAGATGAAGTGATAAGATATGAGAAGGATGGGAATTACAATCCACGTGAGATTTATAACAATGACCCAGAGTTACATCTCGTTTTAGATCAGCTGATTAACGGTTATTATTCGCCGGAGAATATAAATCTTTTTAAGGGAATTTATGAGTCATTACTAGAGACGAAAGGAGGAGAGAGAGCGGACCAGTACTTTATATTAAAAGATTTCCGTTCTTATGTAGAAGTACAAGAAAAAGTTGCCAAGGCTTATGGGGATAAGTCGAACTGGGCAAACTCAGCCATATTAAATATTTCAAAATGCGGTAAGTTTTCATCAGATAGAACCGTATTAGAATATGTAAATGAAATATGGCACTTGGATAAGGTTATTGTTACAGACTAAACAAATCGGAGGATACGAATGAAAACAAAAACAAAAAACAACGTGCGAAGCTCTATCCGTACCAAGCTTATTGCAATGACCTCTCTCTTATTACTAATTCCCTTAGTAATTGCAGGTATCATAAGTTATCAAATTGCAAAAACAGAATTAAATAAAAAAGGCGAAATAATATTACAAAATAGCGTAAAGCAAGCAATGCAATTAATTGAAGCAAAACAAAATGAGATAACACTCGGAAGTTTAACGCTTGAAGAAGCACAAGAAGAAGTTAAAACCTATCTATTAAGTGAAAAAAATAGTGAAGGAAAAAGAGAAATTAATAAAAATATTAATTTAGGTAGTAATGGATACTTTGTAGTTTATGATGAAACAGGTCTTGAAGTTGCACATCCTTCCCTTGAAGGGCAAAATGTATGGGAGGTGGAAGATAAAAGCGGAAACGGTTATAAATTTGTTCAAGAACAAATAAATACTGCAAAGAATGGGGGAGGCTTCGTTTATTATACATGGACACTTCCAAATTCAGAGAAGCTAGGCGAAAAAATTTCTTATCAAGAACAAGACCCAAACTGGGGATGGATTGTATCAGCTGGTTCTTATATGAAGGATTATAATCAAGGGTCTTATGAAATATTAAAAGTACTACTTCAGATAGTAATTGGCGCGGCTATATTAGGTTTAATCGTTATTTTATTTTTTGCTAAACATATTTCAGCTCCAATAAAACTAATAAGTAATAACTTAGACGAAGTATCTAAGGGAAATCTTAGTATGGATGAAATTATGGTGAAAAATCATGATGAAACAGGTATATTAGCTCAATCCTTTAATATTATGCTTATGAACATGAAGGCACTTATCGGAACAATGAAAGAATCATCTGCAACTGTTATGAGTTTTTCTGATTCATTAGCGAATATCACTTTAGAGACATCAAGAGCAATTCATGAAGTCGCAACAACGGTAGGAGAAGTAGCTCAAGCGGTAGGCGATGAAGCAAGCAATACCGAAAACGCAGTAAGTAAAGTTGATATATTAGCAGGAAGTATTGAAGCTGTTACAAACTCTGCAATTAATATGGATCAGATAGCGGATGAAACTCATCAATTAAGTAATAAAGGATTAAATGCTGTAGATAAATTGATAGAAACGACTGAAAAAAATAATAGTACTACCAATGAAATCGGTGAAGTCATTAGTAAGGTAAATGAAAGCAGCCGTAAAATTAATGTAATTACGGAAACCATAACACAAATATCCGAACAAACAAATTTACTTGCCCTTAATGCATCCATAGAAGCAGCTAGAGCAGGAGAAGCAGGTAAAGGGTTTGCTGTTGTTGCAGACGAGATAAGGAAGTTAGCAGAACAATCAAACCACGCAGTAAATGAAATTAAAGGAATTATTAATGAAATTTATACGTATTCCAATACATCGGTAGAGACAATGGAATTGGTTAAAGGTGTATCGAAGGAACAAAATTTAGCAGTGTATGATACAAAAACTGCATTTAAAGAAATATTAAATTCCATAGAAATATTGCTTTTACGTGTAAATGAAATTAGAACGGAAAGTGTATCTATGAAGCAACGAAAGGATGAGATTGTAGCAATAATGGAGAACATCTCAGCTTCTACACAACAGACATCAGCTGCTGCTCAGGAAGTTTCAGCATCATCAGAAGAACAATTAGCTCAAATGGAGGAAGTTTCTAGTCATGCAAATGAACTAAAAGCTCTTTCGGAAGATTTAAGAAAAGCTATTGAACAATTTTTTATATAATCGTAAAACTGTTGCATTTTATATTAAATGCAACAGTTTTTTTATTCGAAGTTGTAGTCAAACTACTATTTATACATTTTATTCCAATATAAAAACAATACTTGTTTGTAAATTTAAGCATTGTATTAAGTATCAATGGCATTTACAATAGGGATATGGAAGCAATTGACAAATACTTCTTAAGTGATATGATAGTATTAAATATACATAAAAGAGTTAACGTATAATAGGAGGGTTTATGGAACATCAACATGTTATTGAAGAGCTTGTTAAGAATATTGAGAAAGTAATAATAGGAAAAACAGAAGTAATTAAGTTTGCTATTATTGCACTATTAGCAGAGGGACATTTATTGCTAGAGGATGTACCTGGAGTGGGAAAAACTACGCTGGCAAATGCAATTGCTAAGTCTATTGACTGTGGTTTTACTAGAATACAGTTTACGCCAGATACACTACCAAGTGATATCACAGGGGTATCCATATATAACATGCAATCTGGGTTATTTGAGTTTAAACCAGGTGCAGTTATGAATCATATTATTTTAGCAGATGAAGTCAATCGTACATCTCCAAAAACCCAAGCAAGTTTATTAGAAGCAATGGAAGAAAGACAAATTACTGTTGATGGTAAAAGTTATGAATTACCGACTCCTTTTATGGTAATAGCAACGCAGAATCCAATTGACTATCTAGGAACATACAACTTACCAGAGGCCCAGCTAGATCGATTCTTAATGAAATTATCCATAGGTTATCCTAGTGTTTCTGATGAGAAAAGAATGGTTTCAAACTATGTAACACAAAGTCCACTAAAAACACTATCATCTGTTACTGATGGGAAAACCATATCAATTATGCAACAAGAAGTAAAGCAAGTAAAGATACATAAAGATTTAGTTTCTTATATAATTGATATTATGGATGAGACCAGAAAAGATGGAAATATTGCATTAGGAGCAAGCCCTAGAGCAACACTTGCTTTAATCAGAGCAGCTCAGTCTACTGCATACACAGATGGAAGAGATTATTGTATACCAGATGATATCTTAAAAGTCATAAGACCTGTTATTATGCATAGATTAATACTCTCTCCAGAAGCTAGAATTAATAAACTTACATCTGAGAAAGTGTTATCTAAGATTATATCTAAATTTAGAGTTCCAATATTAGAGAGATAAACGATATAAAAATGATGAAACCAGGAGATGTTTCATATGCTGCTTAATCGAATTATATTATTCATACTTATTATAGCATCCGGTATTTTCGCTACTTTTTATGGCGGAAATGTTTCGTATGCTTTTTTTTATATGACAATATTTGTACCAGTTATATCTTTTCTTTATACTTTCTATGTCTATGTAAGATTTCGTTTATTTCAAGAAATTGGTCAAAGAGTTGTTGTGAAAGGTGATATGACTTATTATGCCTTTACCATTGCCAATGAAGATTATATTACCTTTCGTAGTGTAAAAGTAAATTTCCTTCATGATAAATCAACCATAACCAATGCTGAATCCATTCAAGAATATTGTTTGTTACCCAATGCTTCGGAAACGTTACATACCACACTACGATGTAATTACCGTGGAGAATATTATGTCGGGGCTAGTTCTATTGATATTACAGACTTTTTATATTTATTTAAGATAACTTATCCCATACGTTCTAAATTAAAAGTAACTGTTTTACCAAGGGTAGTTCCCATTGGTAGATTAAATATGGCGCCACCTCAAAAAGATGTAAAGCAAGCACCCTTTTTATTTCATCAAGAGAAAGAATCCATGGATATTGAAACTAGAAAGTATGATATGGGTGATAACTTAAAGCAAGTACATTGGAAAGTTACTGCAAAAAGAAATGAATTATTTAGTCGTAAATTTAATAGTAATCCAAAGACAGAAATGGTTATACTTATGGATTTGACACCAATTGATTCAGATAACTTAACTAGTATAATAATCGAAGACCAGATTTTAGAAGGTACATTAGCTTTAGCTAATTATTGCAAAGATAATAATACAAAAGCTAAGATATATTATGAACAAGATGGTTTAAAAACAATATCTATACGAAGTAAAATGGATTTTGATATGTTTTATAGGTTATGTGTTGATATAAGGTTTAATGCTAAAATGTCAATTGACCAAGTACTCTCTGAATCAACGGATTACATATATGATAATAATTTTTATATTATTATCACTCATAATCTAACCCTTGATTTATATAAAAGAATGCTTCCTATTTCTGAAAAAGGTAATGATATTACAGTATTATTAGTGTGTGATAAATTAAATCAAGATCAAGAAGATATCCTTTTTAGTTTAAAACTAGCAGGTATATCATATCGACACATTACTAGAGAAGATGAAATTGGGGAGGTATTAAATTCATGAAAATAAATCGTATTAAGTTTAGTAATTTATTCCACTCCGATGCCATACAAAAGTCAGGTGTACCAAGAAAAGTAACCGTATCCAACAGTTTATTATTAACCTTAGCACTAGGAACATATTTAAATAGCTATTATCAACTAAGAATTCATATCTTTCTTATCTTTATACTTACAGCAACATTTATTACTCTAATCTATTTATTTGATATAAATAAGAAGAACTTAATTAGTTATTTTGCTATCATAGGATTTGTTATTCTATGGATGTTAATTGGTCGGATATTCAAAATCCAGTACATTAAAGGTATTAAAAATATCTATGATTGGTGTTTTATCTACAATGGTGATAACCTTACTTATAATCAGTTTTACGGACTAGGGGTAATGGCAGCTATCTTAGTTAGTAGTAGTTTAATAATGTATCTGTTGCATTGTAGCAAAAAAGTAAACGTAATTATTGCCGTAATTATGCCTGGGTTATTAGTTTATAGTACCATTCAAGAAATAGATATCCCTAAATTAACAACAGGAATTGTCATTTTTTATTCTTTCACAGTAATTGTTGAATTCTGCGGTAAGCTCTTTTATAAAAGTAAGAATACAGTCAACAATGGTATTGCCACCATGTATTTAGCACCAGCATGTATTATAATTGCTCTTATATCCATATCCTTACCATCGAAGCCAGAACCAATAAAATGGAATGGTGTGAAACGATTCATATCAAATGTGAGAGAACAAACGTCTATATGGATGACTCAAATGGAGTATTTCATTGATAAAACAGGTCATGAATTCTCAGTTACATTTGCAGGTTATTCTGATAATAATAAAGATGAACTTGGTGGCAGTGTAAAAGGGAATAAAAAGACTACGTTAATTATAAAAACACAAAATAAATCAACTGCTAGAGGATATTTAATAGGCTCCATTCGTGATACATATACAGGGAGAAGTTGGGAGAAAAGTGATTACAATAATAATTTAGACAAAGAAGACTATTATTATGACTTTTATGAATTGTTAAACGCATTTTCAAAGGAAAAAGAATCTGGAAGAGACTTATCCAATATGGTAAAGAAACGAAATTATGAAATAGAATACCATGATATTAGAACTAGGTCTATTTTTTATCCTTTAAAAACTTTTGATATTACCTTTAGAAAGAAGGTATCTTTGAAAGAAACAAAACAAGGTGCATTGTTATTTACTAAAGCAAAAGGTGTTGGAACAGATTATAGGTTGCAGTATTATGAAATGAATTTAAATGATGAAACATTTCAACAAATGCTTCGAAGGAACAAAGATGCTTCATTTACCGCTACTGAAAATGAATTAAAAGAAGTGGCAGAAGAAATATTTGAATATAATACTACAACATTTCATATAGATGTGGATAATCTAAAAAAAGAATTAGATAAAAGAGCTGAAAATATCAATAAGTATTATACGACTCTTCCAGAGACCTTACCAGAACGTGTAAAAAACCTTGCAAATGAAATCACCAAAGATTATAACAATGATTATGATAAATTAAAAGCGCTTGAAAGTTATTTAAATACACTTAAATATACAACAAATGTTACTAAAACTCCAAAAGGAGAAGATTTCGTTGATTACTTCTTATTTGAACAACAACAAGGTTATTGTACTTATTTTGCAACAGCGTTTGGTATTATGGCTAGATGTATTGGAATTCCAACACGTTATATAGAAGGATTTGTAGTTGATTATAAAGTAGTGAAAGATAATTATTTATATGAAGTACGTAGTAACAATGCTCATTCTTGGGTCGATGCTTACATTGAAGGAATTGGTTGGATTCCATTTGAGCCGACACCTTCCTTTTATTCCGGAAGATATGCTAAATGGAGAGATCTTTCAGCAAACCTAGATTACGAAAACTCTTCCTATAATTCAGGTGATCTTTCACAAATTCCATCACACTATGAAGGATTATTAGACCAAGTAAAAAATGAGTCCGTAGTGGAAGTTAATCATAAAGAAAATAGACAATACACCGTTGCAATACTCTTTATCATATTATGTATTGTTCTTTTATTTGGAATGATTGTTCTTACCTATTATGGTGTATTGGTAAGAAAATATGAAAGAAAATATCAACTTGCTTCAAATAATATTAAATTATCAATGATTTTAGCTGAGATTTTAAGATATCTTGAATGGTCAGGATATCGATTATCGAAGGAAGAAACGTTACTAACATTTGCAGAAAGAATAGGTGATAACATTCATTTTAATCAAACTAACTTTTTGCAAATTGCGAACTTATTTATGAAGGTTCGTTATGGTGAAAATGACATTAACGACAAAGAACTTCGACTTGTGCTGGAGTTTTCTAACGAATTTAGAAGTTATTTGAAAGAAAAACTAGGAAAAAGAAAAATGTTTTTCGATAGATTTGTATTTCTACATTTCTATCAGTGAATAAATCCATCATTTCTGGTGAAAATATATCTAGAGGTGATGATAATGAAAAAACATAGCTTAGCTGAATTTTTAAAGAGCAAAAGCTTTTACGCGTTATTATGTATCGGAGCATTAGCAATCATAGTAATCACAATGATTAGCTTAAATCAATCATCTAGTAAAGATGATAACAACAATTTAGTGGATCTTAATGAACCAATTGTTTCTGATGTAGCTGATAGTGACCAAGAGATTGAATCTGAACCGAGCAAAGATAACGATACCTCGTCAACTGCTGCTAATAATAAAGAGGGCACTAGTCAGACTGAGGTGGCAAATGCCAATCCGAATGAAGGGGAAAAAGAACCTGTTACGGATGGTAGTTATTTAGAATACTATGAATACCCAGAAAACGCTGCGAATGAAGGAACCACACCTTCTGATGCAACAAAAGAACAAGCAGCAAATCAATCTGAAACTACACAAAAGGTAGAGACAGCAAAAGCGGATAACGCAGCAGATGAAACAGCATCAGCTGATAAGGAAGAAGAAAGTAAGGAAGTTATGACTCCTGATTCTTTATTCTTTGAAGCTGACAAAGGATTATTATGGCCAGTTTCAGGTAATGTCATTATGAATTATAGTGTAGACAGAGTAATTTATCATGAGACTTTAGAGCAATTCAGATGTAATCCAGCTGTCATCATTGATGCAAAAGTTGGATCTGAAGTAAAAAGCGCAACAAAAGGTATCATAACTTCTATCACGAATGAAGACGAAACTGGTGTAACAGTAACTGCAGCTATAGGAAGTGGATATAGCGTAGTATACGGACAGCTAGATGAAGCCGTTAAAGTAAAAGTTGGAGATGTAGTGGAAGAAGGCCAAGTAATTGGTACTATTGCAAAACCTTCAAAATACTACACAGTAGAAGGTAGCAATCTCTATTTCCAAGTTATGAAGGATGATGAAACAGTAAATCCTATGTTATTATTAAGATAATTAGCTAATTGCACATTTTTAGTAAATAAAAGATCAAATCATAAAGCAAAAGCATTTCGGAAAGGGGCTGGCTCATTGAGTTCAGCCTTTTTTATTTATAGCATTTATAGTAGATGTATATTTGGTTTACAAAAAGTTTTATAATTAATTTTTTATTATATGAATGTAAGATTATGAAGTAAAAATGCCTCATTCTTATTATGAATAGTTGGGAACATATCACTGTGTTTGGAATATAATGAAGTATAGAAACAGCAAGGAATAAGAGAGTACATATCTACAACAATTCGCAACCGAAGCTCTTATACCTTTTGTTTTCTTTTTTATTTAAAGCACTTGTTTTATTCGGCTGCTTGACATAGATATGACCTAAAGTGGGTGAACAAGATTTATCTTGTTTGCCCACTTTTATTATATGGCATTATTTTCATTAGTGTATTTAAAGTCACTTTAATCTCATTTCAAATAAAATATTTACATATATTAACAAATGTGATATTATACAGTCAGACGATATATCGGTACACGATATAGTTGTGTATGATTAGTTTTAACAAAAACAAGATATGGATGAAAAAGGTGGGTGTATTAAATTTATATGAATGACTTAAAAGAAAACGTTGTATTGACAGAAGCTGTGTATTATATATTACTATCCTTATTAAAACCGTTACATGGTTATGGCATCATGTTGAATATTAATCAAATGAGTAATGGAAGAGTAAACCTTGCTCCTGGAACACTATATGGTGCAATTTCTGCTTTATTAGAAAAGGAGTGGATCAAATCAATTTCAGGTGAAAATGATTCAAGAAAAAAAGAATATGTAATAACGGATATGGGAAAGCACATTTTAAGTAATGAAGTAAAAAGACTGAAAGAGTTAATTTATAATGGCGAAACAAGATTAGGAGGAGTATAAGTGAGACAGTTAAAAATACGTTTTTTTCTAGATTACAAAAAAGAAGAAAGATGGCTAAATTATCTTGCTTTAAAGGGGAAAGCTTTAATAAAATGTAAACCATTATTATACTGGTTTGAAAATACAGCTCCTAGTGAGTATGTTTATCGCATAGAGTTGTTTGAGAATATGCCAAATCAAAACTTAGGAACGAATTACATTCACTTTTTGAACGAATTTAAGATTGAATGTATTGGTTCAATATACGGGTGGGGTTATCTAAGAAAAAAAACAAGTGATGGTGAATTAGAACTATTATCAGATTTAGACTCAAAACTTTTGTATAGTAAACGTTTAGGTAAAAATTATTTAGTTGGGACAATTTACCTTTTGCTATTAACATTTGGATTATTTCAATTATTTTATAGTAATATGCTTTTTAGCAGAATTCTTTGTGGGCTTCTTATTTTTATAGGTATCTATATTGGAGTATTATGGTTTAGAAATGTAAAAGAAGCGAAAAGAATAAAGAATGAGATGATTTCTAATGAGTAATTTGCAAAAGATATAGCGTAAAACCCCAATAAAAATAATAAAAACAAATAAAAACACTTTTATATAAAAACAATATTGACTTGAAAAAGTTGGAAAAGTAAAATGATATAGATAACAAGAAATAGGTAACAAGAAATAGCTAATTTGTGATTCATTTTTGTTTTACGCAAAGGAGAACTCATTATGTGGTTTTGGAACCGTAGAGAAGTTTATCATGGTTACGATATGAAAGAACAAGCTGACGTGAGAGAAATTTTATCCACGAATAAAATTAAATATGATATAAGAGTACTAAGTCATAGTGGACAGCAAAGAGGTAGAACAGGAAGTTTTGGTTTGTCAAAGAGATTTGAGAAAGAATATTATATTTATGTATCTAAGGATAATTTTGAACATGCTAAGTTTGTATTAGGAAGATAAAACATAATTAATAGTTACTATGGATATTACTTGCAAGGTTTTAGACTATTAAAAATAAAGCCAACATAATGGATTTGCTAGAATAATGAATATACTAGAATCAAAGAGAAAAGCTATTACCATGTTAATTAAGGATGGAAAGGTAAACTTAAAAAAGTGTAAAAGGGTAATCGTATGGAGTTTTTAAAAGCAAAAGATAGTAAAGTGGTAAACGCAAAAGGGGAAGAGATACTTTTAAAAGGCTTTGGACTTGGTGGATGGTTATTACCAGAAGGCTACATGTGGAAAATCAGAAGTGACCGCCCAAGAAAAATGGAACAATTAATTGATGAACTTTGTGGTAAAGAATACTCTCAGTACTTTTGGAACGAATATCGAAATCGATATATAACAAAGGAAGATATAAAATTAATCGCAGTAAACGGTTATAATTCAGTTAGACTTCCAATTAACTCTAGAAACTTATTCACTAAAGTTGAAGGAGAGGTTAAGTTTATATATGATGTTTTACAATATGTAGATAATGCGATTGAATGGTGTAGGGAATTTAATATCTATGTAATTTTAGACATGCATGGAGCTCCAGGTGGTCAAACTGGTGCTAACATCGATGATTGTGAAAATGATAAGCCAGAGTTATTTATTGATGATGAGAATAAACGTGATTTAATCGTGATGTGGAAGATGTTAGCTGATAGATATCAAGATGAAGCCTGCGTTGCTGGATATGATTTATTAAATGAGCCGTTGCCTAATTGGTTTAACGAGTATAACAATCAGGTTCTACCACTATATAAGGATATTACGAAAGCAATTCGTGAAGTGGATAAAAAACACATGATAATTCTTGAAGGAGTACATTGGGATACGGATTTTAGTATCTTTGACCCTATGGAACAGGATAAGTTTGATGATAATTTAATGTTTCAATTCCATAAGTATTGGAATAATCCAGATGTAGAAAGTATAGAGAAGTTTATTGATTACGGCAAACGTTTTAATATACCATTATTTATGGGTGAAGGTGGTGAGAATAACCTTCCTTGGTATATTGGAGCATTTACCATGCTTCGATGTGCTAATATCTCCTATAGTTTCTGGAGTTATAAAAAAATGGATAATCACAATTCTTCAATTACTTTTAATAAACCTAAAAGATGGGATGATTTGAATGATTATATTGATGGTAAAGTGAGTCTTACGAAAGAAGAAGGAGTGGAAATTTTTAATGAATTCCTTGAATGCATTGGAACTAGTAGTGTAAATGAAGATGTATTCCGTGCAATCGAGTGCCAGGCTCCAATTACAATACCTGCAGAATATTATTCAGATTATCATGCATTAAAAGTAAGAGAAGAAGGCGCAAATGTAAGGTTAAGCGATAACATATCGATACTATATACTAATGACCATACAAGAATTGATAATCCCGATTATAGCACAGGAAGTCGCGATAAAGATAGTACAGAGAATGCATTATGTATTAAATTACATGAAAAGGAATGGACTAGTTATAATTTTGCAGTAACTAGGGATGATGAATATACCATAAAAGTATGTGGAAAAAGTGAATTATTAGATGGTAATATTCTTGTTAGCAGCACAAACGAAAATAACATTAACACGAATGAGATAACAGTTAGTATTGGTGGTGTCTTAGAAATTAATGAAACGTTAACTACTAACTGGGAGACGAAAGTAATTAATCCTATTCAACTGAAAAAAGGTAATTATCAGATTAAGCTACTATCACATGGTAATGTATTCATACAGTTTTTATCTATAGAGTAATAAATCATAAAATAAATCAAATAATAAATAGAATAATAAATAAAATAATAAATCAAATAATAAATAAAATCATATCAATTTTTTAGCTGCCAAGATACGTTATTGTATTTCGGCAGCTTTTCTAAAAAATATGAAAGGAAATTTTAATGCTTGGATGAATATATAAAAAACAGATAAACTATGTAACAAAAAAATAATATAGTTAACAAATAATAAATCTTTAAAACCTTGTTTTTTTATGTTAAAAGTTTTAAAATAAATAAAAAAGGAATTATTATGTTACGAAAATTAAAAGGTAAAAATAAGTCTAGAGTATTCATAAATACTACAAAGCTTTTATATAAATATTTTTTCTCGTTAATCTTAGGTCAAAGTATTATTTTAGGTATTTCCGTTTTTATATTAAATCCAGTGATGCCATTTTTTTTGGATGTAGTATTAAAAGCTTCTGATAATAGCTACATTACAGATAAAAATATTATTCGAATTCTTCTAAATCCAATTACGATTATAATGTTAATTCTACTAGTGATTATTATGGGTATTTTCTTTTTGATAGAAGCAAGTTATTTAATCACATTTTATAGTTTAGTAGAAAAAGGTGAAAAACCCAAATTATTAAAAGTTTTTATCTTAACAATAAAGCATTTTATATTTTTAATATTAAATAAAAATTTTATCTATATACCACTTATTTGGGTAGTTATGTTATTAACTAACATTCCCTTTTTATTATTTGCAATAAAAAGAGTTAGAGTGTTTCGTTTTGTTGCAGCTATCATGATTAGTAAAAAAATTGTGTGGCCTTTGCTATTTATGGTGGTTATTTTATTAGTCTTTAAAATGTTACAACACATATTTGATTTTCATTATTGCCTACTAGACGATAAGGCTCATAAAAACGAGTTAAAAGAGAAAGGCACTATTAATATATTTATTCAAATGGATCATAAAAGACTCTTTAAATCTTGCTTTTATTTTATCACGTGGAATATAATTATTGCTTTGTTAAGTTATTTGTTATATATCATTGCAATGGCCATCACAGGAGTTTTTGTAATTGGAATTCCAGAAAAAAGTTTAGTTGTAGCAACCTTTCTTTCTATTAATGAGAGAATGAGCATTTACTTAATGATGGTAGTATTTCTTATTAGTACTATTTCAAACTTTGCTTTATTTACGCACCTATATTATCAATACAAAACAGAACATTATGGTCAAACTTTTCGTGATAACTATGTGGAAGACGTTCCAATTCATTTAGACTCTTTTAATAAAACAATTATGATATGTATTATGATTTTATCATTGGCTAATTTTTATTTTTTATATGATATCATTCGAAATGGTTCATCTTTTTCCTATGTGAATTTAGATATGATGCAAATAACATCACACAGAGGATTTTCCCATGATGTACCTGAAAATACAGTCCCAGCAATTGAAAAAGCACTAGAAGAACAAGCGGATTATATTGAAGTGGATGTAAGGCAAACAAAAGATGGGGAATTGGTTTTACTTCATGACGATAATCTAAAACGTACCGCTGGATTAAATAAAAAAATCTGGAATACCGAATATGCAGAAGTAGCCCTACTTGATGCTGGTATATGGATGAATGATGAGTTTCAAGGAACTAAAATACCAACACTACGAGAAGTGTTTGAACTTTGTAAAGGTAAAGTAAACATAAACCTTGATTTAAAGCACAATGCGAATCAAGTGGGTTTTGAACAAAATGTAGTGGATTTAATAAAAGAATATGAAATGGAAAAACAATGTGTTATTACTTCAACGTCACTTTCTGTATTAGAAAATGTGAAAACAATAGATCCAGATATTAAAACAGGCTATATCGCTTATCAAATATATCAGAGTTATTATGATAATGAGAATATTGATTTTTTTAGTTTAAAATCTTATTTTGTAACTGACAACTTAATGCAAGAAGTTCATAATGTTGGTAAGGAAGTTCATGTATGGACAGTTAATAATAAGAGTGAACTGATTCGAATGAAACGACTTGGAGTTGACAATATCATTACGGATAATCCGGCTTATGCAAAAGAAGTACTGTATCAGGAAGAATCGAATAAGCTAATAATTACCCTACTAAAGTTAATGATTGAATATTAAAATGTAAAAAAGAACAGTATATTGACATATAAAACAAATAGGTTCTATAAATAGGTTCTATAATAAGTATGTAAATACCAACAATATAAATTTACTATATCTAATAATTCATATCATGATATGTATATCTAATAGGTCTTCTAAAAGTATTTCAGCATCCGTTCAAAGTATGGTGCTGTTATGGAGCAATTGGGACTGATATTCATATGTAAATGGAGTGGTTATGATTAAAAAAATAGTAATATTAGTATATTTATTATTAATTGTGAGCTTAGTAGGTTGCAGTAAAAATCAAAAGAATTCACAAGTTATAAAAGAACAGAAGAATTTAATTGAAAAGTATGTTAAAGATGATAAAACAAGTAAACTTTTTCAATTTGATGGATTTCCGTGGGGCACGACAGCTGATGGAGTAATGAAATACTATGAATTAGATAATGATGATATTAACGTGGAAGAGAATGAACAAATTTCTAAGGATGGTTTCAATTACATTAGTAAATGGATTAATATAAAAGATGCTTTTAATCTTAATGATTGGGATGGGAAGATATATAAATCTTATTGGTTTTATAATGGCAGCTTGAGTGCTGGATATTATCATATATTTTTCTCTGATAAAGAAAAAGCTAAAAATTTTCAAGATTCTTTATATAACTACTTAGAAGAAATGAATTTGAAAGAATATAAAAATCATGAATATAGAGATGTAAATAAAAATAATCTTACAATCTCAGATATAAGTCAATCAGATAATGAAATAAATGAAGAAAGTAGTTATCTAATTGAAATTAGGGTTAAAGTATCAGAAGAAACACTTTAAATTAAGAATTAAGAGCTATTGTACTTTGATTCATCAGTACAATAGCTCTTATTATATTAAATACTATATTAGTTTACACTTCTCTTTACATAAGTTGTATGCAAGATATCATGTGCCTTATGGCTACCTGGTTTACCAAAGTAAGTATCGTATAATTCTTTGATGGCAGGATTTTCGTGAGATTTTCTAATAGGCATATCGGAATCAATGTCATATAGAACCTTTGCACGAAGGGATCTGATATCATTAAAGTTACGTACACTTGCAGGAACTTGTGGCATACCACCACCGTTGATACAACCACCTGGGCAACCCATAATTTCAATGAAGTGATATTCTGCTTCACCGTTCTTTACTTTAGTAAGAAGTTCGTTTGCATTCTTAAGACCAGATGCAACAGCAACTTTAACATCCATACCAGCTACGTTATAAGTAGCTTCTTTGATGCCATCCATACCACGAACCTGTGTGAAATCAAGGCTTGCTAATTCTTCGCCAGTTAATGTTTCAACTGCTGTACGAAGAGCTGCTTCCATTACACCACCAGTAGCACCGAAGATAACAGCAGCACCAGTACTCATTCCAAGTGGAGTGTCAAATTCTTCATCAGGTAAAGCTAAGAAGTTAATGCCTGCACGTTCAATCATTCTGCTAAGTTCACGCACTGTTATTGATATATCAACGTCTGGAACCCCAGCAGCATCTTGATCATCACGGCCAATTTCGAATTTCTTAGCAGTACATGGCATAACACTTACCATATAGATATCTTTTGGATCAATTCCCATCTTTTCTGCATAATAAGTTTTAGTAGTAGCACCAAACATTTGCATTGGAGATTTACAACTAGATAAGTTCTCTGTCATATCTGGGAAGTAGTGTTCACAATATTTAATCCAACCTGGAGAACAGGATGTGATTAAAGGTAGAACTCCACCATTTTGAACTCTATCAAGGAATTCATGAGCTTCTTCCATAATTGTTAAGTCAGCTGCAAAATCAGTATCAAATACTTTCGCAAAACCTAAGCGACGAAGAGCAGATACCATTTTACCTTGTACGTTAGTTCCAATTGGTAATCCAAATGATTCACCAAGACCAGCACGAACAGCTGGAGCAGTTTGAACTACTACGTGTTTTGTTGGATCTGAGAGAGCTGCAAATACTTCATCTGTATTGTCTTTTTCAGATAAAGCACCAGTAGGACAGACAGCAATACATTGACCGCAAGATACACAACTAGTATCACCAAGTCCCATATCGAATGCAGATGCAATGTTAGTCTTGAATCCACGTTCGTTTGGTCCAATTACGCCAACTGCTTGAATTTTTTCACATACTGCGGAACAACGTCTACATAGAATACATTTGTTGTTATCACGGTACATGTGAGCAGCGCTATAATCGATTTCATAGTCATTGGTTTCACCATCGTATAAACCTTCATTTTCAACTTTAAGGTCTTTACTTAATTTTTGTAATTCACAATTACCACTTCTAACGCAAGATAAACATTTTCTATCATGATCAGAAAGAATTAACTCTAAGGTTTTCTTTCTTGAATTTAATACTTTTGGAGTATTCGTCCATACTTCCATACCATCATTAATTGGGTATACGCAGGAAGCTACAAGACTTCTAGCACCTTTTACTTCAACTACACAGATACGACAAGCACCGATCTCATTGATCTCTTTTAGGTAACAAAGAGTTGGAATATCGATGTGTGCAAGTCTAGCTGCTTCAAGAATCGTAGAGCCTTTTGGTGCAGCTACGTCTACACCGTTTATTTTAATATTTACGGTTTCCATTATTGACCTCCTTATAAACAATCAAAAGTTGTACAGTAATCAAAGGTTGTCTTTGATTTAGAATGTGAACTATTTTTTAGAGATAGCACCAAAGCGGCATTTTTCCATACAAGCACCACATTTAATACATTTATCTTGGTGTATCAAGTGAACTTCTTTAACTTTACCTTCGATTGCACCATTTGGACAGACTCTTGCACATAATGTACAACCTTTACATTTATCTGCATCGATTACATAAGAAAGTAATGCTTTACATACGCCTGCAGGACATTTTTTGTCAACTACATGGGCAATATATTCGTCTTTAAAATAACGAAGTGTAGAAAGAACTGGGTTAGGAGCTGTTTGACCTAATCCACATAAAGAGTTATCTTTAATGTGATAGCAAAGTTCCTCTAATTTATCAAGGTCTTCCATAGTTCCTTGACCTTTTGTAATTTTATCTAACATTTCATATAAACGTTTTGTACCAATACGACATGGTGTACATTTACCGCAAGATTCATCAACGGTAAACTCTAAGAAGAATTTAGCAATATCAACCATACAGTTATCTTCATCCATTACGATAAGACCACCAGATCCCATCATGGAACCAATACCGATTAAGTTGTCATAATCAATTGGTATGTCGAAGTGCTCTGTTGGGATACATCCACCAGATGGACCACCTGTTTGAGCTGCTTTAAATTTCTTGCCATTTGGAATACCACCACCAATTTCATCAACAACTTCACGAAGTGTAGTACCCATAGGAATTTCAACAAGACCTGTATTTTTAACCTTACCACCTAGTGCGAATACTTTTGTTCCCTTGGATTTTTCAGTACCCATGGAAGCAAACCATTCTGCACCGTGTAAAATAATTTGTGGGATATTAGCATAAGTTTCAACGTTATTTAAAATAGTAGGTTTTCCGAAAAGACCTTTTTGAGCTGGGAATGGTGGACGTGGACGTGGTTCACCTCTATTACCTTCAATTGAAGTCATAAGAGCTGTTTCTTCACCACAAACAAATGCACCAGCGCCAAGTCTTAAACCGATATCAAAGTTAAAACCAGTACCAAAGATATCTTCACCTAACATACCATATTCTCTTGCTTCTTTAATTGCTATCTCAAGACGTTCAACGGCAATTGGATATTCCGCACGAACATAAATGTAACCTTGAGAAGCACCAATTGCATAACCAGCAATTGCCATAGCTTCTAATACTACGTGTGGATCACCTTCAAGTACAGAACGATCCATAAATGCACCTGGATCACCTTCATCCGCATTACAACATACATATTTTTGGTCAGCGTCATTGCCTTTTGCAAGTTTCCATTTTAAACCGGTTGGGAAACCACCGCCGCCACGTCCTCTGAGTCCACTGTCTAAGATGGTTTGGATAACTTGATCTGGTGAGTATTCAGTAAGGACTTTACCTAATGCTTCATATCCACCTGTACCAATGTATTCTTCGATATTCTCTGGATTTATAACACCGCAGTTACGAAGTGCAATTCTATGTTGTTTTTTATAAAAGTCTGTTTCGCCTAGTGATTTGATATCTCCTTCTTCCGTAACTGTTTCTGAATATAAAAGACGAGTTACAATTCTACCCTTTAATAAATGTTCAGAAACGATTTCAGGTATATCTTCAACTTTTACCATGGAGTAAAAAGAAGCTCCTGGGTAAACAATCATGATTGGTCCTAAGGCACAAAGTCCGTGACAACCAGTTTGAACAACGGAAACTTCTTCAGTAAGGCCATTTTTGTCTATTTCTGCTTGGAGTGATTCAATGATTTTGGTACTTCCAGAGGAAGTACATCCGGTACCACCACAAACTAAAACGTGTGAACGATACATGTTTTATATCCTCCCTTCGGAACTGATGGTGTATTTGCTAACAACCTGACCACGGATTAAGTGTTGGTCAACGATTTCAAGAGCTTTTTCAGGTGTCATTTTTACATAAGTAACCTTATCTTTACCAGGTTCCATAACTTCTACGATAGGTTCGTATTGGCATAAACCGATACAACCTGTTTGAACGACTGCAATATTAGAAAGTTGTTTATTTTGAACCGCTTCAGAAAGAGCGTTAAGAACAGGTCTTGCACCACTTGCAATACCACAAGTTGCCATACCAACAACAACTCTGGTTTGATTTTCGCTTTCAGAACGTAGGCCAACTTGACCTTGCATCTTTTCTCTGATTGCTTTTAACTCTTCAAGAGTTTTCATATATTTGCCTCCTTGTTAATTTATTGACAAAATTAAACCTGTTAAAAAATTATCAAACTTAAATTAAAGAATAGAATCAGGATTACCTTTTCAGGTGTTATAGTGATTCCAATACATTTATATTAAGCTTTTAAAAATATCTTCCATTATCAACTTCTGCTTTATTCTCATTTAAATATTCTTTTATATAACTTGATATCTCATATTCTGAGAATGGTATATCTCCAAGTATTTTTCGAAATTCACGAGTATCTAAAGTAAAGCTTTTCTCATCCACTGTGTAGATATATAAAAAATCTATATTCGTATTCAATGTGATTAATGCATGTATGGTACTAGTCATATCTCCAAGCGGCATACGATCAATGTGTGATAATTTAAATACTGCTTTTACTAAAGTACCTACACCTAAGTCTGATGTGATAGTAAAGTCACCATCAGTACTTTCTGCTGCTTGTTTAAAGAATGGTATTCCGAGTCCTATACTCCTAGTTGTTCTAGTTGTATAAAAAGGATCTTTCACCTTGTCTAGTTGCTCTCCACTCATACCACAACCATTATCTAATATAGTAATGGTTAATGTATCTTCTTCACTGCTAATTGTAATACATATTTGAATGAGATTTGCATTGGCTCGAACAGAATTCTCTGCGATATCCAATACATTTAAAGAAATTTCTGTCATCATAGTAATATTAATTATTCATATTTGGCTAATATATCAGCTAATTCATCTACAGTTAAACGTCCATAAACATCTTCATTGATTGTTAAAACAGGAGCTAATCCGCAAGCACCAATGCAACGACATGCATCTAATGAGAACTTACCATCTGGAGTACATTCTCCGCCTTCGATATGTAAAAGCTCCATTAATTTATTGTAGATATCACCGGATCCTTTTACATAGCAAGCAGTACCTAGACATACAGAAATTTTATACTTACCTTTAGGATTTAATGAGAATTGTGAATAAAATGTAACAACACCATATATTTTTTCTAATGGCATATCCATCTCATTTGAAATGATAGTTTGTACTTCAATTGGTAGATAACCATAGATGTTTTGTGCCTTTTGCAGTATTGGCATTAAAGCACCTTTGTCATCTTTGTGCTCACTAATGACCTTTAGAAGTTCCGCTTCTTGTTCTTTGGTACCTGCGAAAGGAACTGTTTTTTTCTTGGAACCCATTTTTTAACCTCCTTGATTCTGATCTATTTGCTTAATATACTACTACTGCCGAATAAGTTTTGCATGTAGATGCAATATCCTTTCGACAAACAACATCAGTATATCATGTTATTGATAAAAAATCTACATATAATATAAAATTCACAAACATTTCCTAAGGATGAAAGAATGTTTCATTATTATATGTAAATGAATTGTGATTGTAAATATCTTCTTGTAATGTTATACTATAATTATTTAATATGACACGAATATTTGTAAGTATTGTATACTGGAGGTATATATGACCGTTAATGA
Organism: Anaerocolumna sp.; assembly: GCA_029239975.1. GTDB lineage: Bacteria > Bacillota > Clostridia > Lachnospirales > Lachnospiraceae > Anaerocolumna. Next base: position 54,268 of record JARBTX010000006.1, on the reverse strand, counting down.
TGTAATGGCAGCATTGGGAGCTAAGATTATCTGTGGTGAAGAATATTTAGAAAAGGAAGTCCATACAGCTTGTGGTTCGGATATGATGAGCGATGTATTGGCTTTTGTCAAAGATCAATCTGTTTTATTAACTGGCTTGTGTAATCCGCAAGTAATTCGTACTGCTGAGATGATGGATATTGTCTGTATCGTATTTGTTCGCGGTAAAAAGCCAGATGAAGGAATGGTGGAGTTAGCCAAAGAAAGTGGAATCGTACTACTAACAACAGGTCATAGGATGTTTTCTGCTTGTGGATTACTTTATGAAAAAGGACTTCGCGGAGGTGCCACCTATTGAATGATCAAATAATTTTAACGTATCATGTTTGTGCGGATGATTTTACTAGGGCTGGAGAGGCGTCTAGTGATGTAAAGAGTAAATTAAAACAAATGGGTGTTAGTCCAGATGTAGTTCGCAAGGTTGCTATAGCAATGTATGAAGGAGAGATCAATATGGTGATTCATGCGGATGGTGGGATAATTACGGTTACCATCTCGACAGATGACATTGTAATGGTTCTTTCTGACAAAGGACCTGGAATTCCCGATATAGAACTAGCTATGCAGGCTGGATATTCAACAGCTCCAGATAATGTACGTGCATTGGGATTTGGAGCAGGTATGGGATTGCCTAATATGAAAAAATATTCAGATGAGATGGATATTAGCACCGAAGTAGGAGTAGGTACAACGGTTAAAATGAAAGTAAGAATATAATAGTTTATTTTTAATTAACAGATATACATTAGAATTGGAGAAGGGGATATGGATAAGTTTTTTACTGCAGTTCGCCTAGATGAAGATTTATGTAAAGGCTGTATTAATTGTATAAAAAGATGTCCGACTCAGGCGATACGTGTTCGAAATGGTAAGGCTGTAATTACAAAAGAATTTTGTATTGATTGTGGTGAATGTATTAGGATATGTCCACATCATGCAAAGTTACCTGTTTTTGATAAGATAAGTGTAATAAAAAAATATGAATATACAGTTGCACTTCCTGCACCTTCCTTATACGGGCAGTTTAATAATTTAGATGATATTAATATTGTATTAACTGCATTAAAAAGTATGGGATTTGATGACGTATATGAAGTGAGTGGTGCAGCAGAACTGGTTTCGGAAATGTCTCGTAAATACATTGAAGAACACAGAGAAGACTGGCCTCTTATTAGTACTGCATGTCCTTCTGTCGTACGATTAATTCGCGTGCGTTTTCCTAATCTGATAGAGCATCTTCTTCCTATTAAAGCTCCTGTTGATCTTGCCGCTCAACTAGCAAGAGAAAAAGCAATAAAAGATACTGGTTTGCCTGCTGATAAAATAGGTATTATATTTCTTTCACCATGTCCTGCAAAGGTTAGTGCTGTAAAAACTCCACTTGGATTTGAGCATAGTAATGTAGATGCTGTATTAGCCATTAAGGATATTTATCCAAGATTATTAAATCATATGAAAGATGTTGAATATTCTGATGAGATAGAAGAACTCTCCATATCAGGAAAAATAGGTATCAGCTGGGGTGGAACTGGTGGAGAAGCTGGTGGCTTGTTAACAGACAGCTATTTAGCAGCTGATGGAATTGAAAATGTAATAAGAGTATTAGAAGATCTTGAAGATCAAAAATTCTCACAGTTAGAATTTATAGAATTAAATGCATGCAATGGTGGATGTGTTGGAGGAGTTCTTACGGTTGAAAATCCATTTGTGGCAAAAGTAAAATTAAAACGACTTAGAAAGTATATGCCAGTAGCATGTAACCATCTAAACAATACCAAAGTAGAAGATGGTTTCTGGACAGAACCTGTTCATTATGAACCAGTATTTAAACTTGGTATGGATATGAAAGAAAGTATCGCAATGGTAGCAAAGGTTGAAGAGTTATGCGAAAGGTTCCCTGGTCTTGATTGTGGATCATGTGGAGCTCCAACTTGCAAATCATTGGCAGAAGATATTGTTAGAGGTGTGGCAAGTGAGAGAGATTGCATCCATGTACTTCGTGAATTTATTCATAAAATATCGGATGAGATATCTTTGCTTGATTCAAAGAAATAAATTTTAATTTGGTGAATGCTTTAATTATTATTTTAATTGACCATATATTTTAAATTTAGTGTGAAAGAAATAAATTTGAAAGGATGCCACAAAATTAATCTTTCCACTTAAACAGTGGCTTATCGTTAATATTTACGATATGATTGGTAAAGTAAATGAAGGTACAAGAGTTAATTGATAAAAATATATTTCAGGTTGTTACAATTGGTGACAACTTAGATCAAGACATAACGAAACCATTTTGCTGTGATTTATTAAGTTTTGCTATGAGTAAAGCTACGGCGGGAGCAGCATGGATTACTGTAATGGGTAACATTAATACACTGGCAGTTGCAACACTTACTGATATCTCCTGTATTATCTTAGCTCACGGGGTGATGCTTGATTCAGTGGCATTAGAAAAAGCTAAGGTAGAAAATATTACTGTATTGTGTACGGAATTATCTATTTTTGATGCGGCTTATAAAGTACATAAATTAATAAATGATGAAACTATCCTATGATTTACACCTTCATTCGTGTTTGTCTCCTTGTGGCGATGATGACATGACCCCCGGTAATATAGTTAACATGGCCATTTTAAAAGAACTTGATGTAATTGCTTTAACAGATCATAATTCAGCAAAGAATTGTCCTGCATTTATGAAACTAGCAAAAAGTATGGGAATCATCGCAATCCCTGGTATGGAACTATGTACCATGGAAGAAGTACATGTGGTATGTTTATTCGAAACATTAGAAGATGTACTGAATTTTGATGAATATGTTTATCAAAACTTAATACCTTTTAATAACAAAGAAAGCATCTTTGGCAAACAGCAAATATATAATGAAAATGATGAAGTGATAGGAAATGAACCAATTCTTTTAATCAATGCAACCACGATATCGTTTGATCAAGTTTATGATTTGGTTCATGACTATAATGGAATTATGATTCCTGCACATATCGATAAGAATTCAAATAGTTTACTTTCAAATCTTGGCTTTGTTCCACCAGATTCGAAATTTACATGTGCAGAATTAAAAGATTTAAAGAATTTATCAAATTTAAAAGAGACTAATCCGTATTTCAATAAGTGTAATATTATTAGCAATTCCGATGCTCATTATCTGGAACATATTAATGAACCGATTCATTTTTTATACACAGAAACGAAGGAAATTAAGGATATACTAAGGGCTTTAGAGACAATAAGCCTAAACCAGTTATCTTAGTCTTAATTATAAAATACTTGCTAGTTTTTCACAGAAGATAATAATAGGAGAATTTATGTATAGAAAAGAAGACATTATCAACCGTCTAAATGAATTAAATTTTAACAAAGACTTGTATTGGATAACTACCGGTGCTGCTATGGTCATGTATGGATTAAAAGAATTTACAAGTGATATTGATCTAGGGTGTGATGGTGAACTTATCAGCCAACTAGAATCAAATGGTGTAAAAGCAACCATACTACCGGATTTTACAAAAAGAATATTAATAGAACCGGATGTTGAGATATTCGAGAATTGGGGAAGTGGAAGCATTCGATTCATAGATTCATTTCCAGTTTTATCTCCGGAATCAATCATTAAAGTAAAAAAAGAGTTAGGTCGGGATAAGGACATAAAAGATATAAAAATATTGGAAGAGTTTATAGTCAATTTTAAATAGGAAAATGTTTAATCAATTTTAATACCAACGGTATCAATTAAGTTCGCATCCATTATCAATTACGAATAAAAACTTGTTTCGATTTTAAATATCTTGGGTATTCTAATTTAATTTTGATAGTAAGTCGAATTATGTATTAGAATTATATAAGAAAAAAAGAGTAATGATGTAGTATATTTAAAATAAGCTTTTACACCCTAGTAAATTAATTATCCGCGGTGTAAAAGCTTATTTAGCAGTATTATTTTCTATGCATAGAGAAGACTAGATTCTCATAATCTTTTAAATTCTCATGAATCTCACGATTATCTGCTTTTGCAAACAGTTTATCTCGATTTACATTTGCAACTCTACCTGTTAATATACTTCCTGGTCCATTGGAACATCCGCCTACACAGGCCATACCTTCTATGAAATCTTCAGGTAATTTATTTACTTTCATAAGCATTAATGCTTTTTTACATTCAGAAGCGCCATCACAAGCTTTTACCGTAATAGTAGTATTCTCATTCTTTTCTTTCAAAGATTGTAATACAGATGCTGTAACACCGCCGGATATACAGAATTTCTTACCATAGATGCTACCTTGTTGAAGTGTTTCTTCGTGTGATATAGGTTCAACATTTTTTGCACGGAACATTGCATATAACTCATCAAAAGTTAAGGCATAATCAGCACCATTTAATGCAACTGTGTCTAAGACTTCACCTTTTTTTGCGATACATGGTCCAATAAATACACAGATAGCATTAGGGTGTAGAGTTTTAATTAATCTAGCAGTCGCAGTCATAGGAGAAATTGTGGTAGACATATTAGTTTCTAATTGTGGGAAATGTTTTTTAATCATTTTCACAAAGGCAGGGCAGCAGGAAGTTGTCATCTTTTTACCTTCCTTGTAAGCATTGGCCCATTCTTCTGACTCACTAGCTGCAACAAAGTCTGCTCCAAGAGCAACTTCATACATACCATCAAAGCCTAATTCTTTTAATGCTTCTGTCATATCAAAAGCTGTGATATTAGCACCAAATTGACCTTCCCAGGCAGGAGCTAACATAGCATATACAGGAATTTCTGGTTGCTGCATGATTTCAATTACATCTACCATAAAGGAACGATCAGAGATTGCACCAAATGGGCAATTTTTAATACAAGCACCGCAATCAATACATTTCTCTTCGTTAATGACTACGATATTATTCTCATCCATTGTTATTGCATCCACAGGACAACTTTTCTTGCAGGGGCGCATTAGATCTGCTATTGCATTATATGGACAGGCTACAGAACACTTTCCGCATTCTTTACATTGGTTTGAGTCAATATAAGCTCGGTCTCTTAACATAGTTATTGCATTAAAATTACATGCAGCCTGACATCGCTTGCCTACACACTTCTGGCAATTATCTGTAACAACAAAACGTGTGATTGGACATCCTTCACAGGCAGAATTAATAACTTGAACGATATTTTTTTTATCAAGATTGGCAGAAGGAGATTTGCCCTCTGCTAAACGAATTCTTTGTCTGATGATTTCTCTTTCTTTATAGATGCAACAACGGAAATTAGCTTGCGGACCAGGAATTAACTCAAAAGGAAGTACATCTTTTTTTTCTTCTAATTCCTTTGCAAATGCAAGTTTTGCTACTTCATAAAGAACTTCTTGCTTTATACTATCTATATTGGTATCTATTCCTAGCATGTCTTTCCTCATTTCTTACAAGCCACTTATATATGAGATTGAACTGTTTTCTAGAATAGTGACTTATTTTTGATGTTATGTTTAAAAAATAAAATCTCCATATTAATAATATGTTATGGTAACTTCTTTTCCCATTTTAGCTACAGTGTTTTTAATCTGCTCTACAAGATGCATACGAATACTTAAATCAAATGGTAATGAAGGATTTTGATGGGCTTCATTAATTGCTTTTCCTACAAACATATTTAATTTAGTACAGTCTTCAATAAGTAGTTTTGCAATTTTAGATCCACCGTTATCTTGGTCTAATTCATAAAAAAAGTTTTCATCAATTTCATCATCTACATATTGTTTTAGTAAGGTTAATGTTCTTGATAAGGTTAATACACCTTCTGTAACTAAATCCATTCCATCCATGTGTGCAACTGGTGGAAGAGCTGGGTCAGTATAATTTAGTGATGTTTTAAGTGGACGATTTAAAAGCCTTGATGCAATATTTGCACTAGTGCCTCCACAGATAACTTTTTTTGTATTACCATTCATGAATTCTTTGATCAACTTTGAATCATTTTCTTTGCTTAAAGGCGGGCCTGTAAATAAATTAATTTCTTTTCTATTGATTATTCTAACTACGGCCACGGTAGTATCATCACCAGGTATTTGCATGTATAAATCATTGCAAGCCTTTGTTAGAACAGTGGCAAGCCTAGAGGCAGAGAGAGTTTCTTTGGTTGCAGTTATGGCATATTCAGCCATACTATTCCAGGTCCATCCAAAGTTTAAGATTTTTCCTACTCCAGCATGGATTACTCCATCACTCATTAGAATGAAGCAGTCATTTAACTGAACTTTAAAGCGATACTCTCGTATGGTTTTATTCTCAAGAGTACGCTCATGAAAAGGAATGTCTAATAACTTACCATCTCTAATAAACACACAGCTTGGATTATCAAATTCTACTAGATAGGCATCTCCAGTATGAAAAATCTGTAATATACTAAAGGTAGAATATGCAACTTGTCTTACCTGACAGACTGGAAGGGTTTTCGCAATGGTTTCGACACAATCATCGATACCAGCACCATTTAAAAACATGGTTCCTAGAATTTTAGAAGTAAGGGTTGCTAAAATATTTGCTTTTACACCACTTCCCATTCCATCTGCTAAAATAACGATACTAGATTCGTCTGTCTTTAAGATTTCAACTTTGTCACCACATAGTTCTTCATTAAATTTATTCAAGCTTTTATAAGATACGTCAATGCTTACACTCATGTTTCATCACCATCATAAAGAATTGTATCACGTAATTTCGTAAGAGTAACTTTGGTTTCTGCAGTAGTTTCACCGAGTAAACCAGCAATTTGTTGAGCTACAAGCATTTGTTTGTCAATAACCTTTTGAGCCATCTCTATGGTATCCACTTTTATTTTATATGCTTGCTTGTTTTGTTCTTCTTCTTTGGTAATATCTTGGAATATCCCTAGAACTGCATTTTGTTCATGAACGTATACAATATTTTGAAGGGTAACTAAACCACGATCTGTGTATTCCACTTTTTTACCCATTATGGCTTTGTGCGTGATTAATACTTCTTCAAAATCTGAATGATCAATTAGTTCATATAAATACATTTCCTTTGCTTTTAATCTAGGTATATGAAAATATATTTCAGCAGCTCCACTAAACTCAACAATTTTCATGTCGGAGTCGACTAAAATTATTATATTTGGAGTCGTTTCTAGTACAACATTTGCCATACTTTGTGCTTTCTCATGCATATAAGGAATACACATCGTTAGTTCTGCTTTTCCTTGGTATACAGCGATTGCTTTTTCACGACAACTTGAATAACCACAAGCACCACAATTTAGTTCGTCTTCTGGTTTGGTTTTACCAATCTTCCTAAGGATATGATTTATTTGGGATAAGGTTGGAAGGGGCTCTTTCGGGGAGCGATCAAAGAAAGCTTTATGAAAGGAAATGTCCTGTGCTCTTTCAAAAAAGAAAGGGTCTTCTAAAGGTTCTTTCGGAATCGTTTCTTCCATATCTAATTTAACTTTAAATCTTGATATTGAATCACGTTCCACCATAGGTCCCTTAATACATCCGCCATTGCAAAGGTCAGCTTCAATAAAACAGCCAGATACTTCATTTTTTTCCATACTTTTAAACAATTCAATACAATTTTCCATTCCATGGACATAAAACTTGCGATAATTATCTGAACATTTTCTTGTTGCAACTACAGAAGATAATACGCCACTGCTAATAGGATATAAGCGGTTGACTTTTGGATCTTGATTTTGTGGCATTGTATCATCTTGTTCTAATATATTAATATTTTCATCAAGAAGCCATTGTTCTACTTCTGCAAAATTAAGAACGGCATCTATTATACCACTTGTTCTTGGATCACTTTCCGCTTCTCTCTTTTTTGCAATACATGGCCCTAGGAATACAATTTTTACATCATCTCCTAATTCCTTACGAATAAGTTGTCCATGGGCAATCATAGGGGATACCACAGGAGCCATATATTTTGTAAGTGAAGGGTAATATATTTCAATTAAATCATTTACGCTTGGACAACAAGTGGTTATTATATTCTCCATTTTTCCAGCTGTCAATAACTTATCGTATTCATCTGTAACAAATGCAGCACCTTCTGCGGTTTCCTTTACTTCATAGAAACCAAGTTTTAATAAAGCAGTGATTACTTGACCAGGAGTTTTAAATTTTAATATTCCAAGATAAGAAGGAGCAATAGAGATGACAGTTTTATGTCCATCTCTTAGATAACCTTTTACTTTATCTAGGTCACTAATAAAAGTCTTGGCATTTTGCGGACAGGCTTCTAAACAACCACCACATAGAATACATTTATCATTCATGATCTGTGCCTGCTCATTTTTTACCGTAATGGCTTTTACGTTGCAGATTCGCACACACTTATAACAATTTTTGCACTTTGCCTCCTTAAAGCCGATTACATTCATTTATGCCAGCCTCCTAAGGACTTCGTTTTGAAAGAATTCTTCTGTATCACTAGGTGTTAATGAAAATAAGTCTTCATTTATCTTAACACAGACACCTTTGACACATTGTCCTATACAAAACGATCCATTTAATTCTACTTTATCTTCCACTTTATGTAATGAAATTAGACGTTCCAAAGATTGTACAATTTCTCTAGAACCTTTTAAATGACAGGAACTACCAATACATATCGTAATTACCATAATCTTGCCTCCCAAAAAGATTGTTTTAATTTTAACAATGTTGAATTTATTCTATCACTTATGTATATGACTGTCAAAGAATATTTGCCTTTGGTTTAAAAGTTTTCAGTTGTATTCATACTATGATATGATATAATAGGAAAAAGATATAAAATTAGGCAAAGGAGTAAAATAAATGGAACTTATTACAATTCGTGAATTGTACAGAGACAAGGATAAGTTTATTGGTACAGAAATTACAGTTGGAGGCTGGGTTAGAAGTATTCGTGATTCTAAAACGTTTGGCTTCGTTGTTCTACATGACGGAACATTTTTTGAAACATTACAAATCGTATATAACGACACTTTAAGCAATTTTGCTGAAATATCAAAATTAAATGTAGGATCAGCACTAGTGATTCATGGTGAATTGGTTGCGACACCAAATGCACAACAACCTTTTGAAATTCAAGCAAAGAGTATTGAAATAGAAGGTACATCAACAGCAGAATATCCACTTCAGAAAAAGAGACATAGTTTAGAATTCTTAAGAACAATTTCTCATTTAAGACCAAGAACTAACACATTCCAAGCGGTATTTCGTGTGCGTTCCTTAATTGCATATGCAATTCATAAGTATTTTCAAGATAGAGATTTCATATATGTACACACTCCATTAATTACTGGTAGTGATGCAGAAGGTGCTGGAGAGATGTTTCGAGTTACTACTCTAGACATGGAAAAGCTTCCTATGACAAAAGAAGGTAAGGTAGATTTTACGGAGGACTTCTTTGGTAAAGAAACAAACCTTACTGTAAGTGGTCAGTTAAATGGTGAAACTTATGCTATGGCATTCCGTAACATATATACCTTTGGACCAACTTTTAGAGCAGAGAATTCCAATACCACTCGTCATGCTGCAGAGTTTTGGATGATTGAACCTGAGATTGCATTTGCAGATTTAAAAGATGATATGATGCTTGCAGAAGGCATGATTAAATATGTTATCCGTTATGTTCTTGAAAATGCACCAGAAGAAATGAACTTCTTTAATCAATTTGTTGATAAGGGCTTACTTGAACGATTAGATAATGTAATGAATTCTGACTTTGGACATGTTACCTATACAGAAGCAATCAGTTTATTGGAGAAGAATAATGATAATTTTGATTATAAGGTAAGCTGGGGCTGTGATTTACAAACAGAACATGAAAGATATTTAACAGAAGAAATTTTCAAGAAACCAGTATTCGTAACAGATTATCCAAAAGATATTAAAGCATTCTACATGAAGTTAAATGATGATAATAAAACCGTTGCAGCTATGGACCTTTTAGTTCCTGGTATTGGTGAAATCATTGGTGGTAGCCAAAGAGAAGATAATTATGAAAGACTTGTTGCTAGAATGGACGAGCTAGGACTTAAACAAGAAGATTATGATTTCTATCTTGATTTAAGAAAATATGGATCTGCTAGACATGCAGGTTTTGGACTTGGATTTGAACGTTGCGTTATGTACCTTACTGGTATGGGCAACATTCGTGATGTTATTCCATTCCCACGTACGGTTAATAATTGTGAACTTTAGTTTTTATAAATGGCAATAATTTAGGCTGAGATAATAATAAGGCTGAGACAGTAATAGGCTGAGACAACAAACGCAGTCCAGTATTACGTAAGAGCGTTTTCCCTTGCTAAGACATCTTAATCGAACTGTTCGCTTCGAGATGGACATGAAAAATTGTCCATTCGAAACGTACATTTCTCATAAGCTGTCACCGCAAAGGGAAAACGCTTTCTTACGTAATACTGGACTGTGTTTGTTGAATTTAGTGTATTGGTTGATGGGATAAGATTGATGTTGGTTAATTTCAAGGTAAACCATAGTTATTGTAGTTATATTATTACTTGAAGCATAGGAAATATAAGATGATAAAAAGAGATTGGGATATTATCGGTATATATTGGATGATAACAGACCAAATAAAGAAAAGTTATTAAGTGAATACAAAAGTTAAAATAGATTGAACTATAGATGTTACCTTTTAAATGTTTTTATAAAATGAGCTTAAAGAAACTTTTAATAAGTTCTCTTTAAGCTTGTATAATATCAATATTATTTTTAACAGATTATAACTTTAAAATATGATTAAAGTGTAGTAGTGCTATTTTGCACTTTTTTATCTCTCCATTGATTTAATAATGTATTCATTTTTCTTCTACTCTTTATAACGAAAAATGCTTTGTCAGGGTATTTTTTATGTAAATCCATTATAATAGGTTTTCTTGTTTTAGGAAAGTTCCATAACCCTTTGAAAAATCTAAGATACTCCATATCCAATCTTTCTTCAAGATATTCAGGCATATCAGAACGCTTTTTGCCATGTCTTTTTAGTACACTAATCAAACAGATAAAACGGTTTATATCTAGGAATAGTATTAGGTCTGCTGATTTAGCCCGTAATTCCATCGTATCTGAATGATTACCATCTATAATCCATTTTTCCTTTGATATAAGTTCAGTTTGCTGCTTTATCCATTCTTCTTTCGTTGGTTTCTCCCAATTAGGACGCCAAAATTCAACGTCAAGATGAACCAGTGGTAGGCTAGTGATAGTGGATAATTCTTTGGTTAAAAAGCTTTTTCCACTTCCGTTGTTACCAACAATAATGATTCGTTTATATTCAAATATATTCAATTCTGCCACTTCGCTTTCTTTTGTATTTGTATCAATTTAATTAAAAGAAAATATTGTACTACCAAAAAATATTACACCAATATACTAAATTATTCCAGACCTTCTGTTTAAAAAATATAGATAAAGTAGTATAGTAGTAAATATGGAAAAATGATATATAGGAGTAAACCATGAAGCAACTTTTAATATTAGAGAATATATGTAATAAGTTAAAGAATGACAATAAAATGGAAGGTATATTACTTATGGGCTCTGTTGCACATGGTACAGCAACTTTACTTTCTGACTTGGATTTGCTTGTATTAGGTGAGAACAACAAATTTGAATCCGAGTATATTGATGATATTTTAGTAGAGTTTATCTATATTTCAAATGAAAATGCAATAAAGAAATTAAATCAAAATGATATGGATGTATATCATTATATAGGTAGTAAGATTTTATTTGATAAGTATGGAAATTTACAAAGGTTAATTTCATTAGCCATAAATAAGTACAATAATTATGTGTTAGATAGTACTACTAAAAGGGGAATATACCATTGGTTACTAAGTACTAAAATAAAATTAGAATCAGCAATAAATGTAAATGATATGTTGAAAATCAATTATATTACTGCAACAAATTCTTGGAAGATCATAGAAGCAATTTGGGCTGTGAATAATATACCTATTCCACCTTCAAGTACAGTTATTAGAAATAGAAGTGATTTGATAATCATTCCAAGTAATGATTGGTTTGAGGATTTATTCTATGGTGAAGATATGACAAAAGCAAATACAATGTTATATATTATAAATTGGGTTTTACCACGTTTAGAATTTAAGAATTAATCTTGATTGAAATATAAATTTGGTAATATGTTTAACCAGTAATAATAGAGATAGTGATATATTTATCTAGGAGAAGATATAATTGTATCTTCTCCTAGTATTTTGATTGTTTAATTTAAAATTATAAGGCCATTGTTGTTTTCTTCTATTAATTAAACGTAGTTTCAACAAAGGAGTTAGGTGTCAAATCGATAATATCTCCAGTACTTAACCTTGCAATAATTATATAAATACCAGTTGAAACTGGAGTATACGAAATATCCCGATAAGGTTGGTAATCATATAACTTGATAACTTCATTCTCTTTTAGATTCATTGCATATATAGTTGCAGTTTCATCATAATTTACTCTAATTCCTTGCCGGTGAGTAGTTGGAATAATTCAGATGATTTTTCTTCATCAAATTGAATATACTTATCTTCACTATCAATATTAAGTTCAATTTTATCTCTATTAGGACTGATCCATAGGTCATATCGGAAGCCTACTGTTTCTTTCGTGCTGTTTTCAAAGTGAAATCTGTAATGAGGCGGATATGCCATATCTACGGTTGCATGAACCCATGTTATTTCTTCCAAAATGTCTTTTACCTTTTGTACATTTTCCGATTCATTCATTTCTTTAAATAATTCATATTCGTCTTTTTCTTCAATTCGTTGTTCAATAATAATGTTATCACCATCAACTTTTATATGGTTTTTTTTGTTTAACTTGGAACAACCAGTTAATAAAAGTATTAACGATAAGAATGTAAAAAGAATAATAAAAGATTTATTTGTTTTCATAAAAGCCTCCTTTTCTTATTAGACGATACAAACCCAAAAAGGTTCCAATAAATGTATATTATATAAATGTATATCAATCAAAATAAAACCCATGAAACTAATTTAGTTGGTAATCATGGGTTAAATAAACAATATAATGAAATTAATTTCGTTTATAATAATGTTATTACAATTTTGAAACAATAAAGATACCACACACTACAACAACGGAAACAACTAACAATACTCCATTAAGATAAGAAGGAACAGTTTTCATTTGTGAGTTGTCTTTCATATCTGCAAAGATGATGTGTTTGTAGCGATAAAGTGCAAAAAGTAAAACGAAACCTAATAGGCCACAAGATAATATTTCGCCGATACCAATTGTTAACATCATAAATGGTATTGGTAACGCTTCTCCATAAGCAAATCTTAATACCCATGGAATAATAATTGTGTTTGCTACAATTGGTGGAATTGGCACTAAGAATTTTTGTTTTCTTAATGCATATGAGCCTAATGCACCGAGTAATGTGGCAAAACTACCGAATACAATATCAAGTATGTCTGCACCTGTTAATAGGTTACCAAGCAGACAACCGATTGTTACACCTGGAATAGCAGCAGGGGTAAAGAATGGTAATATGGTTAATGCTTCAGCGATTCTAACTTGTATGTAAGAAAAACTGATTGGTTTGAAAACATAAACCAGCACTACATAAATAGCCGCAATTAAAGCAGCTTGAGTAATGAATAATGTCTTATTATTCTTCATATGAAATTCTCCTTTAGTTTTGTTTTACGAGTGGAAGGTTACGAACACTCGATGGTTTCATGCTGAAACTTCTATAGTATAAGGCTTTCAGCAACGTATACTATAACGCATAAGTTGAGAAAATGCAAGTACTACACAGCTTTTACACAGATTAATTTAAAATTGTAAGTATAGAGAAAAAACTATATAAATTTTTGGAAGGCACCCACTAGCCTTAATAAAATAATTTTTTAGTTTAGAACCCTACCTTCTTCATATATTGATGTTAGTTAAGGTATCATCGATGCGGACACCTTATATGTTGTTTTAATTAAAAAATAATGCATACAGTTTAATTACTGTCTGGGGTGTTGATGATTGGTAATATTCATACTATATGCAAATTTTGTATGTGACTTAAGTATATATATTAAAAAATGTATCAGTTTATGAAGATTAAAATATTTTTTGGTATTGTTCTTAGGTTATATCTATGAGATAGATTATTATAAAGTGTAATATTAAAATGTCTCTTGTGATATTAAATAACCCATATAACATTTCTACGTTTTTAACAATCAATAGTTCTGAATCCCTTATAAATTAGTGACTTCATCGTTATGTATTTTCCAACCCCACCATCTCTAATTAATATAACCAACATAAAATTCTATACTTTTGATAGTCTCGCAGTTATCATTGAAATAGCTCCTAAAAATAGGCAACACATTCGTTCGGCATAATACGCACATTCGAGCGGTAGATAAGCTGAATGACTTGATACAACGCTAGTTTGGTGAGTTGAATATTATGATATGAATCGAATTTCCTATCTTTTACTCAAGCAGATATTGAAAGCCTACTACATATCTCACTTTTCAATAATTAATTACTCTCTAAAATATTAATAATAAACTAAATAGTAAACTTTATAGTATCATAAAATTACATAATTTGCTATAATATCCCATATATAAAATTTAGATTCTATTATATATCAAGAATTTTTAAGTATTAAATATAATAATTGTGAGGGAATGTACATGGGAATTAAGCAAATTAATATAAGAAATTTTAAATCATTACAAAATGTTTCAATAGATTTTGATAGAAATCATTATGATATTCAATGTATTATAGGAAAAAATGGAACAGGGAAATCAAGTATATTAGATGCGATTGATTATTTTTATAAAATGTCTCAAAATGATATATTATATTATGATAGTTATACAGATACAAATAATAGATACATTCAAAAAATGCAAATAGAATTTATTTATGATTTGGATATGCCAGCTAAGCTTAGCACTAATGATTATTTGGACAGTATAATGGGAGAATTAATACCATATATCAAAGACGGTAAGATATTATTACGATTAACACAATATAAAGATGGTAATATTGAATGGTTCCCATCTGATAAGAATATTAGAAAAACATTATCTAAGTTATTTCCAATCTATATGATTGACACAAGATTTATCACTTTAGAAGATTGGTCAATCATATGGAGTATTATTGGTGAACTTTCAATTAGTAACATAAAAAGGAATGATAATAAAATAGATAAAAAATTAGACGAGTTGTTAGATGAAGTTTATGGTAAAAAATATAGTAAAGCATTAGCCAAAATTAAAAATATTTTTATAAGTGAAAATATTACAATTAATAAAAATAATTATAATGAACGATTTATAAGTGCATTAAATACAAGACTTGGTGGAAGTGAATTTTTAAGTGATAGCAAAAAAATCGATTATTATTCTGATGGAACTAATTCTTTAAAATATATAAAGCTTATTGTTCAACTAGTTTCTTTTTTGTCTGAGACTGGTTGGAAAAACCCTATGATTATAATAGATGAACCAGAAATTGGACTACATCCCCAATATATTGAAGATTTGGTACAGTGTATATATGAAAGTTTAAATCCAAGAGTAAATTTCTTGGTGACAACGCACTCGACAAATTTAATAACATCATTAATAAAAAATCAAATGACAGTTGGGTTGAAGAGAGTATTTATTAAATCAAATTATACTAAATTAGAGAGAATAAAAGATTTAGTAAATACTAATGATATTTTTTTAATAAGCAATAAGGAAACAGAATGCTATTTTTCTAATGCAATACTATTTGTTGAGGGAACTACTGAAATGCAATTATTTCAGTATCCAAGATTGAGAGAATTATTTAAGATTATAAGATACATTAAATTTTTTAATTATGATTCAAATGATGCCAGTCTAAAGCTTATACACCCTAATAATAACAAGTATAATGTACCATTTATTGTGTTGATAGATATGGATAAAATATTAAGATATAATTGTGCAAGTAAAAAATTTACACTTAATCCTGATAAATTAGTTAATCCCCTTTATAATAAAGATATATGTAAATCACAAAAGTTGTTGTATTATAAAAAAGATGGAAGAAAATCAGCGACGTTTAATAAATATCAATATATAAATAAAGTCTTAAAAACTGGTTTATTTGAACAGAATAATTCATTATATTGGCTCGACAATAGGTTGTATAGGAATTTAAATAGTGCTATTAATACTTATTGTAAAGAATACAACATACTACCAGTAATGACTACAATAGAGGGGTGCCTAGTTAATATAGATAACTACCTTATTGTAAAGGAATGGTTAGATTGTTTGCTAGAGCCAAATAATATTAACAAGCTTAATACATTATTATCATTTAATAATGCTATTTATTATAAAACTACTATTTTAAGATTAATATTAAATGGAAAGTTTGATAATTTATTGACATTGGATGAGGCTAAAAAAGGGGGACTAATTACTAAACAATTTGTTTCAGACATAAAAAATTTAAACCAATTTGTTGGTAAAAAAACCAGTGGATGGATTAATAGCTTTCTAGATTATTATTTTACTCATTATCTTGATGTTATACAAATTCAAAATGATAAACTTGACAAATTTGCTAATGACTTTAACGAATTAAATAATATTTTACAATTTTGTGAAGGTATGGTAAAATTTAATAATGAGTAGTAAACCAATCTTTGTTAGTATACATAGCAGAGTGTACCTTGAGCAGTTGAGTATAGTATGTCCGCAAAACAATATTATACATATCAAAAAACCAAGGGGTAACAATAATAATTTGACTCCGCCTCTCCAACGTAATTATGTTGTATCGTTGTTGTACTCGCGGTGCGAAAAGTGAGAAGTACTCATTTATGTATGGCTTCCTTGTGGGAAGCCATACAACATTTAAGGGGATAACAAATGAAGATATGGAAGATTGAAAGCAAATCAATGTATTATAATGATATATTAGATGTTAAAGAAGAAGAATTACCTAAATTTTTAGCGCATAATGCAAAGAAAGAATATTATGGAGAGCCACGAGAGATACCAAAAAAAGGTGGTAAAAGAATAATATATTCTATAAATACTACAAATATGCTATTTGACATTCAAAAGAACCTTTGCAATAATTTCTTATCGAATATAATGTTGCCTGATATGGTTCATGGTTTTAAAAAGGAAACAAATTATATTGAATTTCTTATTCCGCATCTTGAATTTTACGGTAATAATAACTATTTAAGACTTGATATAAAAGATTTTTTCGGTTCGATAAGTAAAAAGAACATTCGGAAGGCATTAAAATATTATTTTAAACCTAATGATAATCTATCAGATGAAAATATAAAAACATTAGTAGACAGAACAACAGAAATATTAACATACAATAATAAAGTGATACAAGGTGCACCATCATCACCTATAATTTCAAATATAATATTTAGACAATTAGATATTAGAATCGAAAAGTATTGTAGATGTTTTCATATTACGTATACAAGATATGCGGATGACATGCTCTTCTCGTCAAATAATGATAAAATTTTTCAAGAATCATTTATTTCGGGAGTATCTAAAATAATATCTGATGGTGACTTTTATTTAAATTACAGTAAAATAATACGTTCAAAAAAACAATTATCTTTGGGAGGATATGTTATATCTGATAACATAAGACTATCTAGAAATAAATTATCAGACTTAAGCAGAGTGCTATTTTATATTGAAAATCATAAAGACTATAGAAATGATTCATATTATAATGATTTAAATACATTCATTATAAATCAAACAGGTTCTGAAAGTTTGAAGTTTAGTGGAATTTATAGCTTGATAAATTACTTTACGGGAAATAGAGCATTTATTATTAGTATTTTGAAATATTCACAAGATAGTAATTTTTGCAATAAAGCGGAGAAAATGCTATGTAGGTTAGAAAGAATAATATTACGATTGAATAATAGTTTAGGGAAATAGAAAGCTGATAATTTTATTTGCTAATGGCATATATCATATCTTAAAGTATCATATTAATAAAAATCTAAATAAATGAAATCCCTTGAATGAAGATTGTTATTTGCTTTCAAGGGATTATTTTGCTTGTAACGAAGAGAGATGAAGGAGATGAATCAATAGTTTACTTGTCATGCACTTCGTCATACATATGCTACAAGAGCAATTAATAGCGGAATTACCTATCAAAATCTCAAGGAGCTACTTGGATATTCATCATTAGCAATTACAATGGATATAAACAGCCATGTCATGGAGAATGCAAAGATTATTAAAATGGATAAATTAAATGGGGTATTCTAGAGTAAATTACTAGTAATTATTAAATAATATATAATGTTATACATTAAGATTTTCTAATAAATATACTATTTTGTAATTGGGAAAAAAGCTATCATTAGAAAAATACTTGATATTTTTTCTAGATATGGTAAAATATAATTAATCGATTACAACATCATATCTAGAAAGGAAAATATCATATGAAGTATAACACAAAGATTCCTATTAAACAAGGGGACATCAGGCATATTATCCAATCATTTGAAGATGGGTATTATGAGTATTTTGAATTAGAAAAAGAACATCCTACTACAACGCATAATGGTCGTGGTGCATCTATCTGGAACCATATATTCACCCAATTAGACAAGCATTTTAAAACAGATGGATATCAAGTAAATAAAATACAACGAGGTCTCTGGGAAGTTTTGTATGTATATGACGAATCATCGTATTACTTATATACATATATGAGGTACAAGAATTTTATTAATTTGCAAAATAAAGAACCAGAAAATAGATTATTTCATTATTGCAATGTATTGAGCAGGATAAACGGAAAATTGTTAGGCACTTACGAGCCTGAGAATGAACAAATGAGCTTTGGCCTGGAGAAAACAATTATAGATGAGGAAGCTGATCAAAAATTAACTGAACTGCTAAATGAAATGATATATAGTATTAAAGGGAAAATAGAAACTTATGCTTTGGTTTTAGTTAATCAAGAAAAAGGTAAAGTCAGAGACATTGAATGTAAAATTCCAATAGAAAATTTGGATTCAATTTATACAGAATCGTGGAATGAATTTATTGGTACAGATTATGATATGGATGAGTATATAAATGAATTTGAAGACATTGAACTTCAGGATACAGAAATTCTATTAACAGCAAAACAAGATAATGTACTTTCGATATATAGCCATGTTGATCTATCTGAAAAAGAGGATATAGACAGGAAAAGAGAACAGATATAATGTGATTATAAGGGAGGTTTTAGCTATGTATAGATTAGAATCTTCTTTTAACGGGGCAAGATTAAAATCTGCAAGACAGTATAATGAAATGACTATTGGTGATGTGGCTGAAGCTATAGGATTAACTAATCAGGCTATATCACAATTTGAAAATAATAAAGCTGTTCCAAAAACAGAGAATATATTTGGTCTCTGTAATTTATTGGGTTTCCCGAGAGAGTACTTTTTTGAAGAAGATAAACTAAATAAATCTACAAATTATACTTATTTTAGGTCATTATTATCAACTTCAAAAAAGAAGCAATATGCTCAAATTGAGAAAGTTAAGCTTCTTACTAAAATATTTGAAGCAATTGAACAGTTTATAAATTTTCCCGAATATAAGTTGGAGTTTAATGGGCTAATAAATCCTGAAGAAATGGCTGATTTCGTAAGACAAGAGTGGAATCTTGGAGTAGGTCCTATAGTTAATATCATTGATACAATGGAACAGAATGGAATCATTATTTCATCGACTTTTGAAAAATCTTATGATATTGATGCATATAGTCGTGTTGAAGTTATTAATAAAAGGACTGTTCCTATAGTTATTCTAGGACATGAGAGGACTGCATTTAGGCAACAGTTTAATGCAGCACACGAACTAGGTCATGTTCTTACGGATGGTTTTTTTGATATTGATGAATTGTCAAAATTAGAATATAAAAATATGGAACAACTAATGAATGAGTTTGCTGGTGCACTTTTAATTCCAAAAGATATGTACTTAAAAGATTTATTGTCTAGAGGTAAGACTGATTTTATGTTTTATGTGGAATTAAAAAAGAAGTATAGAGTATCTGCTGCTGCACTCATAGTGAGAGCACACCAACTAGGCGCTATAACAATGAATCAATATCAGTATCTTATGAAACAGCGAGGGCAAAATGATTTTATAAAAGAAGAGCCATATGATAGAGATACGCCGGTAACACGCCCAAGATATCTAAAACATGCAATGAAGTTAATAATAGAAAATAAAAAAGTATCTGGAGATACATTTATGGAAACATTAGCTTCTTTAAATGTGACCTTGCATAAAGAGATGGTTGAGCAGTTACTAGGCCTTGAGGTGGGTTATCTTGGTAGATATGATAAGGCCAGTGAGATTATTCTGTCATACAATATTACTTGAGTAGTTAAGAATTACTGGAATGGAATAAAATTATTGCAAATAGGGCTGTATACAGTCCCTTTTTGTTTTTTAGTTAAAATAGTTTTAATTTACAGTAGATACTAAATAATACAAATAATTATGGAGTATAATGAGGAAATTATAAAGAAAATAAATATGTCAGTACATCATTTCTGGTTTATTCTAAATGTATTAAATCTTTATTTAAGAAATTTTTTTTTCTTCTAAATTTATTGAAAATAAGATGGAATCATAGCATTAAGACTATACTAGTACATAGAAGTTTATCAAGACAATGGATTTATAAAGCCATGTTCTTCCTAATACGAAATAGGAGGAAAGTAAAATACTAAGAAGATATCAGGGGTGTTTTAGTATCTTTTTGATATATTTAAACAAATACTAAGAAGTTGACATTTTATAGTAATTCATATAAAATTAACATAAAATTACAAGCTAAGGAGAGCGAGGTATAAAAGTGGCAGTAAAAAATAGTGTTGTTTCAGATACTGTTCATGGGAATATTGTTATGACTGGGTTAGAAAAAAGAATTATTTCACATGTAATTTTTAATAGACTACATGATGTGTATCAAAATTCAACAGTATATTTAACATTTCCATGTAATAGAACAAAAAGATTTGAACATAGTTTAGGTACAATGAAGTTATGTAGTGATATTTTTTGTTCAGCCATACAAAATACAAATGTAATCTTAAGAAATGAGTTCTTATCATTGTTTAAGAAAGAATTAGAAACTATGATAAATGAGATTAAAACGACAAAGACTTCTAAGTACAGTATAAAAATTGGGGGACGAGCAGTTGTTATAGAAAATGCTATACCTGAGGCATATGAAGAGTCACAAGTTTTTTTAAATACTCCAATTAATCTAGGTGATAACAACACTACTTATTATATTTTGTTACAAGCTCTTAGAATATCAGCATTATTACACGATATAGGTCATCCACCATATAGCCATATTTCAGAGTTTGCTCTAGGAAAAATAAGTTCAGAGTTTATTAATAATAAGTCACATGCTCGTATTATAGAATTTAATAATATTATGAATCAATTTTATGGACAAGAAAAGAAGGTTTCGAAAAATAAAGTTAAAGAAAAAGAAAGTAATACTAAAAAGGCTTTACATGAGCAAATGGGTGATAAAATAGTTGATATTATTCTTATTGACACAATATCTAATTTAGATGAGGAAGATGCATTTAAAGGAAGTGTAAAGTTAAAAAGACAAATTTTTGAAATTTTGGTAAGCGAATGTGTTCAAAAAATATTGACTAATTCTGGACTATTCGATACAATACATAGAATAGTTGATGGAACATTGGATGGCGATAGACTAGATTATGTTACAAGAGATGCCATAAATTCTGGTCTTAATAAAGGTATGATTGAATATGATAGATTATCTTCAAGTATGGTAGAAGATTATCTTAATAGACGTTGGGATATATATAAAAATATAATATTTCATCATAGAGTTATTAAAACAGATTACCTTTTACAAGGTTGTATTGAACAACTATCAAGAGCTTATTTAACAGGTGATATAGAAGAAGAAACCGCTAATTCAAATTGCGATTTATTACCATCAAATATATCTGGATTATGGAAGGCATTGAAAAATTCTACAAATAAAGATTTTGCTTATGCAATCTGTCAATGGGACGATGCTTGGCTTATGACGGTTTTGAAAAAACATTATTTTGAAAAGTTCATAAATGATGCTAACAAGTATAAAATATTATCCAAACAGTTGTCAGAATTACTTACAAATAAAAAGCAATATTTCTCTGTAATTAAAAGACTTGAAGATTTTCTGATAGTTGATAATTCAATATCTAGGTATTTTTATGAGAATAAAGATATTCTTCAAAGTAAGATTAACGAATTAAGAGAGTTAAGTAAGAAATGTGATAAAGAGAATACACCATCATATATAGTTGATCCGTTTTTAACTGGTATAGAAAGAATATTATCAACTTCAATGGCTTTATACGAAAAAAAATCATTTCATGGATTGATCTATTCACATCTTAAATTTGACATTAATACAATATCAAAAGGTGGTGAAGACTTTAAGAATGTATTGGATAAAATTGTTCAAGAAAGTATAGATGTTTTTCCTAGTAATTCAATAGAAGATATATTTTGCGTAGTAAAAAAATATGATATAGGTTTAAAAAAATCATTATATTTTTATGATGAAAATCAAGATAAGGTATTTAGTGTTCATGATATAAGTTCTATTGCAAAAATATTAGACCTAAGTTATGATACATTTCCTCAATTTTTTATCTATATTTTAAAAACAAAGGAATATCAAACGATATCTATAGATTTAAAGGAATATCTTGAGACTATTGGAACAAAAATAGCAAAATATTTTTACAAGAAATGGATTGATAAGATAGAAATAAAGATTAATCAATATAAATTAAATTAAAGGAGTAATGGATATGTGCAAAGTAATAATGTCAATGGATGAAAAGGAAGAACAACTCGACTTTATAGTTTATAATATGGCATTTTCAGAGAAGAGTGGTAAATTTACTATTGAAAGTATAATTAACAAACTATTAGAATTACACATTGTAATTGAACGGTTTATTATCCAGAACTTGTTAAACTCATGGGTTGATATGGGAATTTTATTTGATAATGAGGAAGAATATATAATTAACTCTGCTTTAATCTAGAATATAAAAGAAAAGGACGTTTTGCATAACTAACATTTCTAGTTAGGATGCAATGCGTCATTTTTTTGCCAGTCAGAATCACCAGTTAAGCCTGTAGTTCTGACTTAAAAGGATAAAAAAGAACTGTTGTTCAACAAACTAAGTCGTTAGTTTTACAACAGCTCCTTTTCACACAAACTAGTATAATCAATCATGAAATATCATGAATTAAAATATCGTATTTAGTACCACTATAACATGGAACAAAATGTTATAGCACAAAACTCTATAAGTTTTATTTTACATGTGAAGGTCTCAATCATACGATAGTAAAATGATGCAAGCTTAATTTGTAAGGTTGTATGGCCTTAGTGGTATAACATGTAAATTGCGGTTGTCAAGAGTTGGATCAATTTTTGATTCAAGAATTGTTGGAGTATCAGAGTAAAGGCTCTTGAGTGGAGAATATTGTTTTCTACAATCTAATATGCCAGAGTGATGTATTGTATACAACATTCTGGCGTTTTTAGTAGGGAATTTTATATTATCTACAGTATTATGCCATTTCAATAATTAAGAAATTTACATTTTTTACAAAAAAATAGGATTACCTCTTGACTCTTCCTTTGGGGAATCCTTTATACTAAGTTTATTCTTAATAATTTAGAAAGAGGTGGAAACACATGAACAACCTAATCAAAATCAAAGATGTGTCAAGCATGTATAACATTACAGCCCGTACACTGCGTTATTATGAGGACATGGGATTGCTGTCCAGCACCCGAAGTGAAGACTATACATATAGAATGTACGACGAAAACGCTGTTAGGCGACTGGAACAAATACTCATACTACGCAAGCTGAATATCAGCATAAAAGACATTCTACGCGTTTTTAACACTTCCGGCTCCGATATAGTTCTAGAAGTGCTGGGGAAAAAAGTACAGAACATAGACGACGAGGTTGCACTATTGCATGAGTTAAAAGAAATCGTGCTGGATTTTATACGGGAAATTGAACAAGTGAACTTTGCTGACAAAAGCGACATAAAGCTGTTGTATAACAAGGCGAAAGAGATTGAAACACAATTAGTTAACATTGACTATATCGGCAAACCTTCCAATATAAGCCGTTTAATTGAAATAACGGAAAAATTAGATGAAAAGATTCCTGATATAATGGTCGTCAGGATACCAGAATTTAAAGCGGTAACGTGCGGTGTTAAGCCGTGGGGAGAAATGTTCAAAGAAGGAGGATATATGTATCAATTGTGGCAGTATTGTCATTTGTATAAGAGTGTGATTTTCGATTGTTTTGATTTTCTACTGTCTATAAATGACGAAGCTGAATGGATATGTGCCGTTAAGGATGATGTTACCAATACGGAAGTAAGCCCTTTTAAATTGTTTGATTTTCCGGGAGGTTTATATGCTATGGCAGTCAGCATTGATGATGATAATGAGAGCATACATAAAGTGGAAGACAAAGTTCGTAGGTGGATTGAAAGCACAAATTTTGAGCTTGATAAAGATCGCTACGTTATGTTCAATATGCCTTATTTATATGAAGTTGGAAGAGATGTTGCCTATAAAGACATAGAAAAGGGACTTGGCTACAAACAAATGCAAAGATATTTTCCAATCAAGCTAAAAGAAGGAATATAAAATACAAGGAATTTCTCATGTATTATATAGATATTGCAAAATGCAAGGTATCACAGAACCCTTAGGGAAATAAAAAATAAATGGAGGAATTAACATGAACAAGTATGAAAACGCAATGAAGCTTATGGATGAATACTGTGGAAACGGAAAGGACAACCTTGTTGCTTTAGCAACTATTGCGTTGTCTCCAAACGATATGGGCAATCCCCGCCCTGCTGTTCGTATGGTTGATGCTTATTATGAAGATGGTGTGTTTTATATATCTACAGATGCGAAGAAAACTAAAACGTTGGAAATTGGGAAAAACAACGAGATTTCCATTTGTGGGTTAGACCTGTTTGCTGCTCAAGGAACAGCTGAAAATCTTGGTTGGGTAAAGGACGAGAAGAACGCGGAAATAAGAGCTAAGATGAAAAAAATCTTCACATGGTTCGATGCACATGGAGACGAAGATAACCCTAACTCAATCGTTCTACGTATCACCCTTACGGAAGGAACGATAACTGATAATGACAACAAATACGGTGAATGGCAGTATAAAGTTAACTTTACGAAGAAAGAAGTGAAGTAAATACGAAAGACAAAAAAAGATATGGCAAAGTAATATTGCAGTTATAGTAACTTTATTTGGATAAAGAGCTCAAATGAGTTTTCTGTTACCGTAGGTATAATGTAAATAGAGATATTAAAAGATAAAAGAGGATATCTCAAATTATTAAAGACTTAATTATTTGACTCAATATGATGTTTTATTGATAGACAGATATTAAGAGATAATGATGTATTTCATAAAAAAGCCTTTATCCATGGGAAGGATAAAGGCTAATAAAATCAGATAAAAGAACAAATCTAAATGTTTTTGTTATATTAGGAAAGTTACGATCTGACAGGATATTGAGTGAGATCTATTATTTACAAGAATTTTCAACTTCTTAAGTTAATTATCAAAATATGGGATGTCAAGTTTGACTATAGTGGCTCCTTAGAAGTAATGTGATAACCATATTACTTTCTATTATTAAACCATTCCGTAGTTGCTTTTTCCATATCTTTTGGCAGTACATTATTATACACTTCTTGATATAACCATTCCAACGTCTTATTTTTTAAATAATTTCGCATTTCATTTTCGGCCTCTAACATAACAACTTTTATAAGACAAGGATGTTTCGTATGGGTATCTGGTAAATTGTTTTTATCTAGCAATACATTATTTTGTCTAATCTCTGCACATTGAAAGAACGGTTCACTTCCTTCAACTGCTTCAACCACATCCCAAAATGTTATATCTTCTGCACTACGAGCTAGGATATAACCACCTTTTACACCGGGTATCGATTTTATAATACCTGATTTACTTAATTTCGCATATACTTTTGAAAGATATGTTTCGGAGATACCTTGGAAGGTTGCTAAATCTCTGATGCCCACGGATTTCCCTGTTTCTGTGTTTACCATATATAATAAGCAATGTAATGCGTATTCCACACCGATTGAAAACTTCATTTATAAAAACTCCTTTTGTTATAGTATAGTTTTATTCATAATAACCTATTATTTATTATCAATCAAGATACCATGCAGTAATAATTGTTAGAAATAGTATATTGACATATTGAATAAAATATTATATTGTAATTATGGATAGTATATATCGACGATTAATCATATCCATAATACAAGGAGGAAAATAAAATGTTTACAGAAAAATTTAATGAAGTATTGGAACAAGAAGGTGTAGTGTCCATCGTAACTTGTGCAAATAATGAGGCTCATGTAGCCAATACATGGAACAGTTATTTAGTTGTTGTAGAAGATAATAAAATTTTGATTCCTGCAGCCGCTATGATCCATACAGAAGAAAATATTATAGCTAATCCTAAGGTTAAATTGACTCTTGGAAGCAAAAATGTAATGGGATACAAATATATGGGAACTGGGTTTTTGTTGGAAGGAACTGCAAAATTTTTAAAAGATGGTGAACATTTTAATATGATGATAGAAAAGTATCCATTTCTTACAAGAGTATTAGAAGTCACTGTTACTTCTTGCAAACAAACTTTATAATCAAACATTGTATCAAACATAGTATTAAACACATTAAGGAGTTTTAATGCCTAGAAGAATTAGTAAAACAGATTGTGTTGGTTGTGGAACATGTCAAAGGGTGTGCATTATTGGTTGTATTGCGAGAAAAGAAGATAGAAAAAGGATAATTGATGAATCTGCCTGTGTTGATTGTGGAGCTTGTCAACATGCTTGTCCTATTAAATGCATTTACAATGAGGATTAATAATATTGATTGAATAAGAATTGTGATGTAAAAATGAAATATAGTAAAGAACGAGCACCTAAATATCATTTGGTTAAGATAATGACATTACGTGAAATTCTTATTAGAACAGAGTATATCTTATAGATTATACCCTGTTCTTTTTTTATAAATTTATAATTTTAATAGTGTTTGGAAGATTTGATTTTATATAATCCTTAAGTTGCTTTCCGATTAAATTTTTGGCGTAACCCATGCATTGTTTCTAGATAGAATTTTATTATTATATTATTATATATTAGAAAGTTAACATTCTCCATTTACTGAAATCTTAGAATTATATATAAAAGTAATATAGAATTTTATAAATGAAAGGGGAAAGGTAATATGATAGTGGAAAGATTTCATTTGCGTGAAGACAACCCGGCGGTGACGGTTACAGCCTACATCCTTGATGAATCTTCGGAATTTAGAAATGGTTTACAAAGACCAACCGTAATCATATGTCCAGGAGGAGGATATTTGTTTTGCTCAGATCGTGAAGCGGAGCCAGTTGCTATGACATTTTTACGTAAAGGCTTTAATGCATTTGTATTGCGTTATACTGTAGGAGAGGATGGGAAGCGTACAAAAGTTTATCGTGATGCATTAAAAGACCTTGGAGATACCATTCTTCTTGTAAAAAACAATGCAAAAAAGTGGAATATTGATGTTAATAAGCTAATCCTTACAGGATTTTCTGCAGGTGGACATTTATGTGCATCTATGAGTAGCCTTTGGAAGGATGAAGAGTTAAAAGCAGCTTGTAATATATCTGGAGACGAACTTAGAACGTCAGCAGCAATACTTGGTTATCCATTAACTTCTATGGAAGTTATGGTAGATAAAATTGCTAAGATGGATAATGTACCAGACTGGATGTCAAACTTTATCCCAAAAGCTAATATTGCCTTAATGGGTACTCCGTTACCGAACAAAGAAGAACAGTATACCTATAGCCCAATTAGTTTTGTTAATTCAGAGACAGTTCCAACTTATATTTGGCACACAAGTACTGACGGATTAGTCTTTGCAGAACAAGCACTTCGTTATGCTCTTTCACTGGATCAATGTAGTGTGCCTTATGAACTTCATGTATTTGGTAAAGGTGAACATGGTTTATCCGTTTCTGATGAAACAATCATGCGTGATAAGAGTGATATATGTGAATACTGCCAGCCATGGATTGATATGGCATTTCATTGGTTAAATGAAGTTGTTTGGAAAGATTGATTATATAAAACCTAATATGAATAAAAAAATAATCCTTACTTTCATACAGTAGGGATTATTGCTTTTTTATTTGTAATATGCGATTGAATACAAAAAGTAATACAATATCTTAATTAGTTATTCTAATTAAGTTCCGAGTTTTCTAAATCTTATGTTATTTCTAGGAAAGATATAATCCTAGACTTTGTAAAGTTAATTGATGTTTTAAAGCTATAATCTTTTTAGAACACCTAAGCAGGGCATAAAATAAATAATATATTCATTATATATTACATACACTCCATACTTGTTTTTATAGGTATCTAGTGCTTCATTTAAGTAGTCTTCTGTTACATCAAGAAATTCAGCCATAGAATATAGGCTTGTACATC
This sequence comes from Anaerocolumna sp., assembly GCA_029239975.1. Classification (GTDB taxonomy): domain Bacteria; phylum Bacillota; class Clostridia; order Lachnospirales; family Lachnospiraceae; genus Anaerocolumna. The sequence goes on along the minus strand of JARBTX010000006.1, from coordinate 25,463 downwards.
CGGCTTCATAACTATCTATAATACCTTGAAGCCCGATTTGTATATCATAAGATACTAAGCGTGCTTTGTATTCTTGCTTTCGATTATTATCATTGGATTGATCTAAGATATCACCTACTGATGTTAAATGATGACCAATTTCTTCTGCTAATATACATCCCTTTTCTCGTTGAGTCAAATTTTTATCTATTGCTATACAGCCATCTATATATAAACCCTTTAAACCTTTTACTTCATATAAATCCATTTCATGAATATATAGGTTATTGTGCTGTTTTTGTAAATCTTCATATGTCATTAACATTACCCCTTATACAAAATACTATGGTCTATTCTTTCTGGCAGCAAGTAATAATTGTTTGTATTCTTGTATTTTTGTTAGTTCTTCTTCGGTCCAATTTTCACTTACTTCCTTGTGGGCCGCAACGGTATGAATGGTTGTATTTTCCCAGCCCATAAGATATGCAGGTGAGCATTTGTAAATTTCTGCTAGCTTTACAACAGTTTCATTTTTAATATTTTTTATTTCACCGCTTTCATATCTTTGCATCGTTGCTTCTTTTACGCCTAGTAGATTTGCCACTTCCAATAAAGTCATATCGAGTGATTGTCTTCTCTCCTTAATTCTTTCATTTAATACAGACATAATACTGCTCCTTACTTCTTATTATATTTAAATATTTGATATACGATTTAATAAGTGCTAATAAAGTGTGACTATAATTAATATTACAATAGTATAAATATAATATATCACTACCTTTCGTACTATGCAATAAAAATATTAAAAAACTTACGCAACACGTATTGACACGAACACATATTCGTGTTATTATATACTTACGCAATACGAAAGTTGGTGTATCAATATTATTTTCTTCATTACATAATACTGTGTGATTATAATAAGAGAATCCTATTGAGCATTCATCTAATCTTCGACAAATATTAAGTTTTAAAGATAGATTTATTACTTAATTGTATCTAGCTGAATCATGTATTGTGGAATATTAAATTTTTTTAGTATAAACTTACGTAACACGTAAGGTAATCGTCATTTTGGTATTTTTGACGTTAACTAGAAAGACAGATAGCTTGGACTAAACCATGTAAAATAATGTATTTGAATGAGAGGGATTTATATGAAAAAAGAACAATTAATGAATCTAGGCCTTACAGAAGAAATGGCACAAAAAATTATTGATATCAATTATGAAGAAATGAAAACTTTTATTCCTAAGTCACGTTTTGATCAGGTGAATGAGCAAAAGAAAGAATTGGAAAAAATTCTTTTTGAAAAAGACATTTTAATAACAGAGATGAGTTTAAATAAGATAAAAAATCAAGAGCTTGAAAAAATCATAAAGGATTTATTAGAAGCAAATGCAGTTATAAAAGCAGATCAGGAAGATAAGCTAAAAAACATTATAATACAATCTGCTATTAGAGCAAAACTTGTCAATGTTAAGTATGCAGATCTTCTTACCACTAAATTTGACATATCAAAGTTAGTGTTAAGATCAGATGGCACTGTAACAGGAATAGAAGAACAAATAGAGTCATTAAAGGAAGTCTATAAAGATTTATTTTAGATTTACCTTTGTAGTTGTGGCCTAGAGAAAGAAAGGAGAGGGTGAATAGAATATGTATCAGGTAATAGTAACGAAACTTACGGAACTTTTCCCAAGCATCACAATATATGACAATGAGATACCTGTGGAGCTTATAAAACCAGCGTTTTTTATACAAGTTAAGAATCAAAATTATAACAAGTTATTAGGTAGCAAGTATTGTATCACGGTATCTTTTGATATTACTTATTACAGTAATGCGGGGGAACAAATAATGAATGATTGTTTTGAAAAAGGACTTATATTACTCAAAGAATTTGATTTAAAAGATGGGTATATGCTTCGGAATAAAAAGACTGAGATCGTTGATAAATTACTTCATTTCACCTTTGAGATTCAACATAATCCAAAAAATGAAGAGTTATTTACAAAAATGCAAAAGCAGCAAATTAAAACGAATTTATAAAGGAGGATTCACATGTCAGGTACATGGACAAATCAAAACAAAATTTTACCAGGTGCGTATATTAACTTCTTAACAAATGCACCAATATCAATTACTCCAGGAGATAGAGGAGTGGTAGTTTTACTACAAGAAATGAGTGTAGGAGTTGCAGGTGATATATATACCATGAATGCGACAGAGAATAATTACCCTGTAGGGGTAACCACAGAAGACAAGTTTTTAACTAATGAAATATTAAAAGGAGCACAAACGGTACATTTATACAATTTAGGATCAGCTCATGATGCTTCTGTGATTGAAATTGCATTAAATAAAATTAAAACGGTTGAGTTTGATGTTTTAGTATATCCATATGATGGGACAGGCGTTGACGCGAATAAAGCAACTATTACTACATGGATAAAGAGTATGGTTAATACAGAAGGGAAAGGAATTCAATGTGTATTAGCAAATTATGAAGGTGATTATGAGGGAGTTATTAATGTGACTCATGGTGTTAAGTTAGCAGACTCTACAGAATTAACACCTGCAAAAGCAACCGCTTGGGTAGCAGGAATCACTGCAGGGGCGAAAATGTATCAATCCAATACTGGTAGAAAGTATTTAGGTGCAATTGATGTTATCCCACGTATGACAAAAACGGAAATGGAAGCAGCTGTTGTAGCAGGAAAATATATTTTTAAAGTTGACAATGCTCAAAATGTATCAGTTTTATATGATATTAATTCATTAACAACCATTTCAACTGAAAAAGGAAAAGCGTTCACAAAGAACCGTGTCGTTCGAACTTTAAATGCAATCAACAATGATATTACAGAAATTTTTGAATCAAATTATGTAGGTAAAATGAATAACAATGACGATGGTAGATCATTACTTCGAGCTACTATCATTGATTACTTTAAAGAACTTCAGAGATTATCTGCAATTAAAAATTTTAATCCAACTGATGTAACCGTATCACAAGGAACAGATGCAGATTCTGTAATTATTAATTGTTTCATTCAACCAGTTGATAGCGTAGAAAAAATGTATATTACAGTAAATTTAGCTTAAAAGGAGATTAAAAACATGTCAGATAATTATATTAGATTAGCAGATACCATTTCATCAAAAGAAGGAAATGCGTACATAACAATTGATGGAATTACAAGAGAACTATTTGAAATTTCAAGTTTAAAAGCACAATTAGACTTAACAGTGCAAACACGTAGAATGCTTGGTCATAGAATGACCCAACATAAGGTTGTTGGTGCAGAAGGAACGGGCAGTATGACAATGTATTTCATGAATTCTGATATGCTTAACTTAGCAGTTGCATATATGAAAGAAGGTAGATTCGGAAATATTAAAATTAAAGTAAAAAATGAAGATCCACAATCTACGATTGGGAAACAAGAAGTTGAATTATCCAACGTTATCTTAAAGACAATTCCACTTGCAACACTGGATGATCAATCAGATGACCCAATTACCATCGACACAGATTTCACATTTGATGATTTAACTAGTTTAAGTACATTTGGATTACCAACAAATTATAAGTTAGTTAGCGAAAAATAAACTTTCTTTGGTAACCCAAATTAGGAAATCGAAAGATTACAATAAGGCCTGCTATTAATTTTAAGTACTGAAACAAATTTTTGCTTAAGAGAGTTAGATAAGGTTTAAATAGTAAAGATTTGAACTAAAAAGTTTCTTACTAATAACAGGTCTTATGAATCTGGTTTTATATTACAAAAATTACAATTAAAGGAGATTATTTATGAGTACATTAAAAGCATTTTTAAATCCAATTCAAGTTGAGAATAAAGAAGTGATTGTTTCAAACCGTTTTATGGAGGATGGAAAACCGGTTCCATTTATTATTCGTCCAATTACACAAAAAGAAAATGAACAATTAATTAAAAAATACACTAAGAAGGATAAAAAAGGTGCTGATACCTTCAACCGTACCGAATATGTTCAAGCTTTAACTGCAAGTGCAGTTGTATATCCTAACCTGTCTGACTCTAAATTACAAGATGTATATGGCCTTGGGGAAACAGAGACTTTAAAAAATATGCTTTTAATTGGTGAATATGCTACCTTAGCGCAAGCAGTACAAAAGTTAAGTGGTCTTGATACCAATATCAATGAGGACATTGAAGAAGCAAAAAACGAATAAAGCAGGGTGATGCAGAGTTTAATCTAGCACACTTTGCACTTCAAAAATTGCATATTCTACCTTCTACTCTTGATAATATGAGTCAACAAGAAAAGGCTTTTATTTATGCGAGTATAGCAATTCGAGTAGAGGAAGAAAAAAGGCAATCAGAAAAATTAAAATCGAAAGGAGGTAGGAGGTGATAAATGACAAATATAAATGCAGTTTTTATGTCGGTTAATCTATATTCTAGTACTTTAGATAATCTGGTTATAAAAACGGATGAAGTGGTAGATAAATTGGTAGATGTATGTCTGTATACTAGCATTGCTGTAGATGATATGAAAGAGGCAAGTGAGTCTGTTGAAACTGCTGTTGATAAGATGTTAAAAGCGAGCTTTAAAGCAGATGAAGTAGCTGAAAAACTTGGTGAAATTGGTCTTTCTACAGACAAAATGATTGATAAGATGCTAGAGGCCGGTAATGCCACAAATAAGGTAACAGAAAAAATGATTGAAGCTGGAACTTCAACTCAAAAAATGACAGATCAGCTGTTAGATGCCAGTAAAATTTCTGGTGAAGCAGCAGACAAATTATCAGGTGTTGGAGATGAAATTGATGAACTTAATAATAAATTAGATTCATCGAAAGAAAGTAGTGAAAAGGCAAGTAGTGGTATAGGTGAATTAGTTGGTTCTATATTTAGCCTTGATAATATTCAAAAAGGGATGAGTTTAATTGATAATTTTACTGGAGTAAATACAAAATTAGGATTAGTGAATGATTCATTTGAAACTCAATCTGAGTTACAAGATAGAATATTTGCTGCGGCAAATCGCTCTCGTGGGGCATATGAAGAAATGGCAGGAACTTTTACAAAACTTGAATCATCCACTGGTGACTTATTTAAAGATAATAATGAAACAATTACTTTTACTGAGTTAGTCCAAAAATCTTTTGTAGCTGGTGGTGGAAGTCAAGAAGAAAGATCAGCTTCTATGTCACAGTTTACAGATTCTGTGACAAGTGGTGGACTTCAAAGTGAGGACCTAACCGCATTATCTCAAAGTGCACCAGGGATTTTAGAAGCAATTTCTAATTACACCAATAAATCCGGAGACGAGTTAATGGCATTAGCAGCGGAAGGTGGTCTTACTGCAGATGTTATTAAAAATGCAATGTTTGCAGCGAGTTCAGACATTAACAGTTCTTTTGAAAATGCACCAATGACATTTGCTGATATATGGTCAAGAATTAAAAATGGTGGGTTACAAGCTTTCTCAGGGATTATGGAAAAAATAACGGAATTAATAAGTACTAAAGAATTTCAACAATTCATTGATGGATTAATCACTGGATTTAGTTTTATAGCAAACGTAGTTACATTTTTATTTGATAAACTTATAAATGGATGGAGTACAGTAGGACCAATACTGGCTATAATTGGTGGAGTAATACTTGCGGGAATAATAGCTAACTTATGGGCAATGATACCACCACTTATAATACAAGCTTTACCGATTTTAGTAATTATTGGTCTAATAGTATTGGTAATGTCAGTAGTCCAGAAATTAGGTGTGTCTTGGGAGGAAATATTTGGATTTATTGGTGGTGTAATTGGAGTATTTATTGCCTTTTTTTATAATGTATTTGTTGGGATTTGGAATTTTGTAGCTGAATTTATTAACTTCTTTGGCAATGTTTTTAATGATCCGATAGCATCTATACAATTGTTATTTTTTAATCTGATGATAACCGTATTAGGATTTATTGAAGGAATAGCAAAAGGAATTGAAGAATTATTAAATAAAATACCTGGTGTTGATATAACAATAACAAGTAAAATTACTGACTTAAAGAATGATTTAACAGCGAAGGCAGCAACGCTTCAGAATGACAAAGAACTTAAGGAATTTGTAAAAACAAAAGGGTATACAGATTACAATACAGCATATGATAATGGCAATAATAAAGGATTAGATATGTTTAATGGCCTTGAAAAAACCCTAAATACTGACAATAATGCTGTTAATGAAATACCAAAAGGGCTAGATGAACTTACTGATAAGAGCAATCCAATGCCAGTTGAAGGTACCGGTGCCAATGGTTCTGTTGATGTTAGTATGCCAGACGATGATTTAAAATACATGAAAGAAATAGCAGAACGAGATTATGTTGCCAATATAGCAAGTCATTCTTTAGCTCCTAACATTTCAATCAAGTTTGGTGATGTACGCGAAACAGCAGATGCCAATAAGGTAGCAGGACGTATTAAAAAGATTCTACAAGAAGAAATAGCCATTGCTAGTGAGGGGGTATATTAATGTATGCGGTATTTTTTGATTATGACAAGATAACTTATCGACTACCAACGAATCCAGAAGAGATTGAAGTTTCAAGCTCTCAAGCTATAGAAAAGTATGAAGTTTTAAGTTTAGGACCAATTGCATTTCCCACTCATATGGATTTAAAAGAATATAGTTTTGAATGTGAATTTCCCCATACTTATTTAAGTTATGTAGAAGTAAAAGGTCCTGATGAATTTATAGACGCTGACTTTTATATAAAAAAATTCGATGAATGGAGAAGAAGTCTTACTCCTGTTAGGTTTATTGCAGGCAAGGTTAATGAAGGAAGTACAAAAATAGATACTGATGGGATTAACACATTAGTATTGATTGAAGACCTAACTATTAAAGAAAGAGCTGGAGAAGAAGGAGATAAGTATATATCTTTTAAGTTAATTGAGTATAAAAAGTATGGGGCATTAGAAGCACCGGATGAGGTGGACGAAAAAACAGGTAAAAAAAAGAAATCGAAGAGCAGTAAACAGAATCCAAAAAAGAACAACACTTATATTGTTCAAGTTGGTGATAGTTTGTGGTCTATGGCAAAAAGATTTTACGGTGATGGATCCAAATATCCTAAAATTGTCTCGTCAAATAAAGATAAGATAAAGAATCCTTCTCTTATTTATCCAGGTCAGAAGTTGGTGATACCATAATGGAATTTTTAGTTGAAGTAAATAAAAAAATATATGATATTAGTCAACTTGTTACGAAGGTATCCTTTCATGATTCCTTAAATGATGGTTGTAGTAAACTAGAATTTTCATATATTAATAAAGAATTAGAAATAACGAATGGCAGCGTGATAAGGTTTAAATACAAAAATGCAAATATCTTTTATGGTTTTGTATTTAAGGTAAGCAGAAGCAAAGGGAAAGAGATCAGTGTAACAGCTTATGATCAATTACGTTATTGTAAAGCAAAAGATACATTAGTCTTAGATAATGATACCGTTACTACAATAACGAATAAGATGTGTAACTACTTCCATTTAAATAAAGGTACCTTAAGTGATACGAAATACATATTACCTACAAGTGTTCAAGATAATAAAACCTGGCTAGATATTATCTATACCGCAATTAGTGATACCATGGTGAATAAGAAAAAGTGGTATGCATTAAGAGACGAATTTGGATGTATTACTTTAAAGGAATTAAAGGAACTAGAATTGAATCTTATATTAGGTGATGAGAGTCTATGTTATGACTACAAATATGATAAGTCTATTGATGATGAATTCTACAATATGATTAAGCTGGTAAATGATAACGAAAATACGAAACAGGTAGAAATAACAGTCTCAAAAGATGATAATTCAATTGCTACGTATGGGTTTTTACAATACTTTGAAACCATTGATAAAAATTATAATGCATCACAGGCAAAACAACTAGCAGAAACCTTACTATCCTTATATAACAAAGAAGCAGAAACAATAAGTATAGAATGCTTGGGTGATACGAGAGTACGAGCAGGCAGAAAAAAAATAGTAGAGAATTATTTAAATAATGCCAAGTTATGCTCCATTGTAACTGGTACAGTTACAACAGAGGGCATCAAAGTCAGTGAAAAATTAACGTTACCAGATGCTTTAATAATAGGTAATTTAAAAACAACTATTTCAGTTGGTGATAAGGTACGGTTATTAAGAAATCATGGTGGACAACAATTTTTTATATTGGAGGTGATCCAATGATACCAAGTGGTGGAATACCACCAGAATTTACTATGAATGATGATATAGATACAAGTAAAACTTATCAGATATGCCCTGATAAAGTACAAGGTTATATAAATGATAAGGAAGCATTAAGACAAGCTATTAAAAAGATTCTAAGTACAGAGCAATATGAATATCCCATTTATAGTTTTGAGTATGGGATTGAGTTGGACAACCTAATTGGAAATGATCCAGCCTATGTGCAGATAGAATTAAAAAGAAGAATTAAGGAATGTTTAATGTCAGACAATAGAATCACAGATGTGTATAACTTTGATTTTATATTATCTGGTGATGAAATTACTTGTAGTTTTATTGTAAATAGTATTTTTGGTGAAATACAGGTTACAAAGGAGGTGACTCGTTAATGTTTGAATCAATGACTTATGAAACTATTTTAGCGGAAATGTTAAGTAAAGTAACTAATGATATTGATAAAAGAGAAGGAAGCGTAATCTATGATGCTCTGGCTCCAGCTGCATACCACTTAGCACAAGTTTATTTTCAACTGGATAATTACAAAGATTTATTCTTTGTTGATACAGCCGTTGATGCATATCTTGACCGGAAGGCTGCTGATTATGGTATTACCAGAAAGATTGCCACTTATGCAATAAGAAAAATTGTAACATCTGGAGCAGTGGGTATTGGTACCAGATGGGCAATCGCAGATGTTATCTATCATATAACAGAGCAATTAGAAACCAATGTTTATCAAGCCACATGTGAAACAGCTGGAGAAATCGGAAATATATATAGCGGTAATCTTGAAAATATAGACAATGTGTCCGGCGTCACAGCGATGCTTACAGATATCATACTGAGTGGATCTGATTTGGAAACAGATGTTGCACTTCGTAATAGGATTCAGGAATATCTTTCGAATCCATCACAGGAGGGTAATATAGCTCAGTATAAAAACTGGGCAACGGAATATCCAGGTATCGGAATAGCAAAGGTTTTTCCACTTTGGGATGGTGGAAATACTGTAAAAATTGCAATTACAGATAACAAATTCCTTCCAGCAAGTAATGACTTAATTACAAAATTCCAAGAATATATGGACCCAGGGGTTAAAGGGCTTGGAAATGGTATAGCACCTATCGGAAGTAAAGTTACGGTGACAGGTGGGACTAAGAAAAGTGTTACAGTTGCAGCAAACGTGGTCTTAGCAGACGGTTATACAGAAGCTGAAGGAGTCTCAGATGCTATATCAACTTATCTAGCATCCATCACATATGTTAAAAACAGTGTAAGTTATATGCGTATTGGTAGTGTTTTGCTTGATTGTGACAGTATTGCAGAGGTAGGTGACCTTATGATAAATAATGATACAACTGATCTTATTCTCATAGAAGATGAGATTCCAGTGCTTGTAGGGTTGAATTTAACGGTGGTGACAGCATGATAGATTACATTAAATATACGTTGGATGGGAAAACCTATAACCTTTTTCTTAACAGTGATGGTACATGGTCTAGAGATGAATTTGCACCGAATGTGGCTGGAAACTATCAACTTACCTTTACTATCAGTGAAAATGGAATTATTACTACTATTGATAGCTCTAACAGTCTTTATGAAACTTATCTTCAGGTCGTGGCTGATACAGAGAGAGTGGCTTACCTAGAAACATTAGTCCCTGATTTTATTGCTGAGATTCCAGAATTTGCAAAGCTATATAAGATAGAGAATGAAGCTCTTGATACGCTTTACGCGGATATAAACCAGGTGAAAAATGATGCCTTTATTAAATCGGCTTCTAATTATTCTATTAACCGTCTTGAATCTTTTATGAACATCAAAGGTGCTGGTACATTGAATCAACGTAAGAGTTATTTGATTACAATGTTGCAAAAGGGAAATAAATTAAGCGAAAAGTTGATAAAAGAAATTGCAAATACGATAACTGGTTCTGATTGTGTTGTTACTTTTATTGGATCTGATGAATTGGTTAATCCAGAACCAGGGTATGGTCTTTTAAGGGTACAAGTACTAAGTCCAGATAGTAGCAAGAATTATCGATATGATGACATAGTAAGAGCTTTAAAACCATTGGTACCAGGGCATATTAAATTATTTGTAATCAAGTATTACTCAACTTGGGCGGATGTAATAAATAATTTTAACAGTTGGAATACAGTTAAGTCATATGACAATTGGTCACAAGTTAAAAATTATTTACCACCACAATAAGGGGTGAAGAGATGGCGATTAGAATAAAGGGTGTACAAATCACTCCGCAAACAGCGAACGTTAATCAAAGTATTCTAATCACTGTTAGTGCGGTTGATAATGATTGGGAAACCATAAAAAACAACCTTGAAAACTGGCAAACTATAATGAGTATATTTGCTAATTGGCAAGAATTATATGATTTTGAATAGAAAGGAGGTTACACAATAATGGCGGTTAATACAGTAAGGGTTCAAATCAATGGTGTTTGGACAGCTTTAACAAAAAATACTACAACTGGTAAATATGAAGGAACAATTGCAGCCCCATCAACAACTAGTTATAACGTGAATAGTAGTCACTATTATCCTGTAACAGTAGAAGCTACCGATCGTGCTGGTAATGTTATAACTGCAAATGATACACATGTAACACTAGGTTCAAGCTTAAAATTAAATGTAAAAGAAGTAACAAAACCAACAATAGTATTTACAGCTCCAGCGAGTGGTGCGTATTTATCGAATAACAAACCTACAGTAACATTTCAATTACGTGATGAAGCAAATGGTTCAGGGATAAAAATTAGTTCGCTTACAGTTGGAATTGACGGTTCTATCAATTTAACGAATACTAGCTCTGGAGTTAGCGTAACTCAAGTTTCAAATGGCTATGATATATCTATAATACCACCTACACTTTTATCTGATGGTTCACATACTTTTACAGTTAATATAACAGATAACGATGGAAATGCAGCAACTTCTACAGCAAGACAATTTTATGTTGATACAATTCCACCAACGCTTTCTATTACTACACCAGCAGAAGATACTACATATAGAAATACGACTGAGATAGCAATTGTGGGTAAAACGAATGATTCTACAAGTAGTCCTGTTACCGTTACGGTTAAATTAAATTCTGTAGACCAAGGCATTATAACAGTTGATGCTAGTGGGAACTTCACAAAATCGTTAACATTAAAGGCTAATGTTACAAATATAGTTGAGGTATTTGCAACTGATCTGGCAGGACAAGTAACTTCAATCTCTAGATACATTGTAGTAGATACAATAGCTCCAGTAATTAGCAGTATTACAATAGCTCCGAACCCGGTAAATGTGGGTCAAAGTTATATTATTACTGTAGATGTTTCGGATACATAAGGAAGGTGATAAAAATGCAAACAACATTAAATTTTGGATTAAAAAAAATAGAATTAAGTGATAGCCCACCAGATATCACGGTGAGCAATAGCAACTGGGATGAAGTAGATAAACATTTATTTCACACTGCTAAATTTCAAAAAGCTACGGGTACTGCTACAGCCATAACGTTATCAAGCGTTAACCTAACAGACGGATTCGTAGTTCAATTTATAGCTTCAGCAGATAACAATGGAGTTTCTACTACAATCAATGGTAAAAGTGTATATAAGGAAGGGACAACAGTACCTCCGAAGTTAAAAACAGGTAAGGCAGTTATAGCATGGTATGATGCAACTAAGACATGTTTTTTTGTCAAAGCTAGTGCAGGTGGAGGTACAGCCGTTGCTGGTGATGTACTAGCAGGAAAAACATTCAGCAACGATGATGATAGTGAGATTACAGGTACAATACCTGTTACTACTGCAGACGCATATAAACATTATCCTGCAGAAAATGTAACAGTAACCACCGATATCAATAATAAGTTATGTGCATTATTGTCTGTCCCTAAAAATACGTACTTAAATGGAGTAGAATGGGTTAAGCACGAAGAACCAGATTTATCAAATGTAAATATTGCAAGTGGTAAGATAATTCTAGGTATTCAAGGGAGTGCAGCTGTAGTTACAGATTGTGCTCAGATTACTGGTTTAGCTGCTGTTGTAGGTTTTAGTACAGCAGGTCAGATTCAGTTAAATTGGACAAACCCTACAGATGGTAAAATTAAAGGTGTTCGAATTATGTATAAATCAGGTGGTTATCCTACATCACCTACAGATGGAACAGTATTTTACGATAGTTCTGATGCTGCATTACCATCTACATTTACAAAAACTGGTTTCACAGATGGAGCAATTTATTATATAAGAGCATTTGCATATACTTATTATCATGCTACTAGACGATATACGTATGTCACAAATGGTGCTCAAGTAACAGCGACCCCATTACAAACAAAAGGACAACAAATCTTTACATCTAGCGGGACATTTACAGTACCTGCAGGAGTTACTGCAGTTGATGTTTTTTGTGTAGGTGGAGGAGCTGCCGGTAGTTATGGTCAATCAAACTCTTATATTACTGCTTATGGTGGTGGCGGTGGTGGTGGTTATACAAAAACCATTAAAGCTATTGGAGTTAACCCAGGCCAACAAATACCAGTAGTTGTGGGTGCAGGTGGTATAGGTAACCCAGCACCTCCTACAAATGGAGGTAAATCAAGTTTTGGTGGAACTCTAGTTGTTGCTAATGGTGGTTTGTGTTCCGAGAATTCTTTAGATGCTGGTGGTGATGGTGGTAGTGGTGGTGGTAGTGGCTACTATAATACATCAGGGTCTAATAGTACAGGTGGAGCTGGTGGATCAGATGGTGGTAATGGAGGGGGTTCAGATTCTAATAAAGTAGGTATAGGACAGGGAACGACTACTCGTGCATTTGGTGAAGCTACCAATACATTATACGCAGGTGGCGGTGGTGGTGGTGCATACATCAAGTATTTAGGTGGAAATGGTGGTGGTGGTATTGGTTTACATGTTGAAAATTCAGCACAAGTAGGTGCTACTGCCGGGGCTACAAATACTGGTGGTGGTGGCGGTGGTGGAACCTATGGAGTAGCCGGAGGTAATGGTGGATCTGGTATCGTTATAGTAAGATGGGGTTATTAATTCATATAAAGTAATATAGGAGGATTAAAATATGATAGTACATCAAGTATTTGCTCAAATAGTAGATACAGAAATTAGAAATATTATTGTTGCTGACAACTATGAGTTAGCAAATCAACTTAGCAGAATGATTTATGGTGATACTGGGAGTGCATTGGAATGTACCCAATATCCTGTTTCAATTGGTGATAAATGTATAGACCGTGTGTTTTATTTCAAGGATGGATTGACACCTGTTCCAAGAAAAAACACTGCGGAAGAAGATTCATTAGTTGCTAAAACAAAAGTTGATTATCTAGTCGAACATCAATCTGATGTTGAACTAGACATCGATTATCGCTTATCTATGATTGAATTAGGATTAGTATAACAAAGAAAAGGAGAATTTAAATATGAACACATTTGAAAACTTAAAAAAAGTAATTACTTTAGGAAAGAAAAACAAGGATGATATATTAACAATGATGGATGTATTTCTTATGAATGAAAGAATTACAGTAGATCAATATAATGAATTAGTTACATTATTAGCTTAATACATCAAGGCCCTTATATGTGAATCGTATAAGGGCTATTTTTAAAGGAGCAGCCAATGACAATTGAAGTAGCAATGCTTATATCATCAATATCAGTGGCCTTCGGTGTTTATCAAGGTATCATCAATATAAAAAGAAATAAAAAGAATGATGACCAACAAGAAGCAAGTCAATCCGCTATGATGATGACGAAGCTCGATAATATTGATAAAGGTGTTGATGATATTAAGAAAGAAATTGCAGGTGTAAAAGCTGATATTAAAGAAGATAGAGAAAGAATTATCAGGCTTGAGGAATCACTTAAGCAAGCGCATAAGAGAATTGATTCTCTTGAAGTATATAACAAAACAAATAAGAAAGAGAGGTAATTAGTATGGAATTATCATTTTTATTAGAGTATATCAACCTTATAACTATGGGGATTTGTTTGTGCATTGGTTATGTGTTAAAAAACAGTATAAAAAAATTTAACAATCAATACATACCTGCTGTTATGTTAGTTATTGGTACCGTTATTAATGTATTAATTAATATGCCAAATATCAATGCCACAGTAATATTAGGTGGTATGATAAGTGGGCTAGCAAGTACCGGATTAAATGAGACTATGAGAAATCTGATAGACATGGATGGAAAAAAGGAGAGGTGACAAATGGGATTATCATTATCAAGTAATGGAATAAAAGTATTAAAACAATTTGAGGGGTGCCGTTTAAAAGCTTATAAAGTTGTACCTACTGAAACGTATTATACCATTGGCTATGGGCATTATGGAGCTGATGTTATGAAGGGAATGATTATAACTCAGACTCAGGCAGAAGCTTACTTGAAAGCAGACTTAAAGACTTTTGAAGATGCCGTAAATAAAAATGTAAAAGTTAATATTACTCAAAATCAATTTGATGCACTAGTATCTTTTACATATAACTGTGGACCGTCAGCGTTAAAGTCAAGTACATTGTTAAAAAAGATAAATAGCGGAAACCTTATCGATGCATCCTTAGAATTTGCAAAATGGAATAAATCTGGTGGGAAGGTATTAACTGGACTCGTAAAAAGAAGAGAAGCCGAAACGGTTTTATTTTTAGCAGGATACTGTGAAAAACCTAAAGGTCAAGTATCTAACAAAACGGCTACGAAACCAGAGATACGCTGGATCCAGTGGAAAATAGGGGAAAGTACTGATGGTATATGGGGAGAAAAGACTGCCAATGGTATACGAACCAAACGCAAATCATTAGGATGGGAAGAAACAAGTGGATTTACATGTTCTAATAATCTATTAAAAGAATTAGCCAAATTATAAATCAACTATAGTTAGTATATTTTATGGAATTTATAAGTTTTCATATTGAAAAATTACATACATTGTAATGTTAGGTAACAGGAAAAATAAGTCTAAACTCAAAATATTAAAAATACATAAAAAATGATTATACTAGCATCTTTGGGTGCAGGGTAATCATTTTTTGTTTTATCGGTATATAACTTTTCATTAGAACTATCTACTAATAATTTCACAGTAAGAATTAGCATTGATTTCGCTTCCCTTTGTGGATCCAATCTCATCTTGCGCAAACATATGTTTTGATATAAAATAGAAAGGATAATATCATTATTAGCTTCGTTACTTTTCTTATTATAAAGTTAATGAAATATATCGTAAATTGAAACATTTTAGTAATAAAAACTTAAGCCAATGTACATAGCTTATTTTTTATAAATGTGCTATAGTAAGGAAAAGTTTGAATGGCTTAATGACAGAGTAGTATTTATCATAACCTAATGGAGGATAGCCAATGAAATTCATTCATATATCAGATGTACATATTGGTGCGAAACCAGATGCCACTTTTCCTTGGGGATTGCAGCGTGAGAAAGAGATTTTCTTAAGTTTTCAAAAAATAATTGATCTTTGTAATTCAGAAAATATAGACTTGTTATTAATTGCAGGGGATTTATTTCATAAACAACCATTATTGCGAGAATTAAAAGAAGTAAATTACTGCTTTGAGAAATTAGTGAATACCCAAGTGGTTTTTATTGCTGGAAACCATGATCATATTGGATTAAGGTCCAATTATGTTGGATTTACATGGAATAGAAATGTGCATATGTTAGATGCAGAATCCATGGATAGTATTTATATAGAAGATATCAATACAGAAGTATATGGATTTAGTTATCATACAAGAGACGTTGTAGAACCAAGATATGACCAGGTACAACCTGGTTGTGAAGAAAGAATTAATATATTATTGGCTCATGGTGGAGACGAAAAGAATATACCTATGAACAAAAAAGCAATGTTAAACAATGGATTTGATTATATCGCACTTGGCCATATTCATAAACCTGAGATTTTTAGTGATAGAATGGCTTATGCTGGATCTCTTGAACCGTTAGATAAAAATGAGACAGGGGATAGGGGTTATATTCAAGGTGAGATTATGAAAACAGAAGATATAAATTCTATATCAATACGACTTATTCCTAATTCTTGCAGAAGGTATTATAAGGAAGTATTAAATTCAAATAGGGAGACAACCAATGGTTCTCTTATGGATCAAGCTAGAAATAGAATAAAAGAGCTTGGTGGTGAGAATATATTTGTATTTAATATCAAAGGAATCAGAGATACGGATATTTTATATCATAAAGAGGATTTTTTCTCATTAGGTAATGTGATTGACGTGATAGATGAAACTGTTCCAGACTATGATTTTGAAGCTTTATATAAAGAGAATTCTGATAATATTATCGGTTTATATATACAAAGAATTAAAGAAAATGCGGTGGCGGATGAAGTAGCACAGAAAGCACTCTATTACGGCATAGAAGCATTATTAGGTGCTAGGAGGTGATAGTTTGCACATCAAAGAACTTTTGCTTAGCAATTTTGGAAAGTTCCATAATAAATCCATGATACTAAAGAACGGTATTAATGTAATTTATGGTGACAATGAAGCTGGAAAATCAACCATACATTCTTTTATAAAAGGAATGTTATTCGGAATAGATAAAACAAGAGGACGAGCTTCTAAGGATGATGTTTATTTAAAATACCAACCATGGGATACACCAGGTTCTTATAATGGTAGTATGGACATTGAAGTAGATGATACGATATATCGGATATCTAGAAATTTTGATAAGAATAATAAAGAGTGTAATGTAATAGACCTTAATACTGGAAGGGAAGTTAAAATCCACTCTGATGGTTTAAGTGAATTGTTTTATGGTTTAACGGAAGCAGGTTATCGTAACACCATAAGTATAGAACAATTAAAATCAAAAACTGATCAAGAGCTTGTAAACGAAGTTAGAAATTATATAACAAATCTCTCATTGTCCAAAAGCAACGAAGTAGATGTTTCTAATGCTTTGAGTTTTTTACAAACAAGAAAAAAACAATTAGAAGCAGAGCAAATAAATGAAAAGTTAACCTTACTAGAAGATGAAATAACAGGAGAACTTGAGATTGAGTCAAAGATTGATAAATTAACGAATAAGCTGAAAGGGTTAGAAATTTATAACAATCAACTAAAAGAAAAAAATGATAATTTTAGTAAAGATATAAAAGATAATAAGGTTTTAACTGGATTCACATCAAAGGGTGAAATACAAAGTTATCTAGATTCATTTACTGCTATGAAAGAAAAGTATGGTTTTTATCAAGAGAGTATAGTACAAAAAGAAGCCTATACGGATAAACTTACCGAAATAACAAAACAATTACAAGTGATTGAGATAAAACCAGGTGAACAAAATCTTGAAAAGCAGATAGATATAAGTTTAAACTATCAAGCTGACCTTAATAATTCCTTCATAAATATGAAACAAGAGATAGAAAAAGAGACCTACTTAAAAGGGATAAGACAAAGAATTCGTTTATTTTTACTGATACCGGTTATACTTGGAATGTTGGGTTTCATATTTTTTGTTGGTAAAAACACTTTAATGACATCAATAAGTGGAGTATTTATAGTATTAGATTTGTTAGCTAGCTTTATAATATTAAACCATTATAAATCAAAACAAAAACTTATTCAGAATGAGATTTTAAAATGGGATAAGAAGAGACAACAGTTGCAGCTGCAAATAAATACAATATTAAAAGATAACCATGCGTCTGATATACAAGATTTAAGGAAAAAACAAGAAGAGATAATAAAAAATGAAGTGGTTGTAGAACAGTTGAAAGTGAAAATTAAGGAATACAACAGCCAAATCAATGTATTAGATGAAAAAATAAGCACAATGAAAAGAGATATGAACTCTGTTCTCACCCGTTTTAACTATGCATATGAGAAACTTGAAATAGCGAATCAATCTTTACTCGATGAAACTATAATGAATCAAATGGAAGAGTATACAAATGTCTTAAAGCACGAAATTCAGTTTAGAGACGAACTCCAACAAAGAGAACAGGAAGAATTAAGACTTCAGATTGAAAAGTTACGATGGGAAATTACAACATATGAAGGAAATGAAGAGAAACTACTAAGGAATCAAGAATTACATAAGGAACTTTTACAAAAAAAAGCGGAGAATGACCAAGAACTAACAGCTATAAAACTGGCAATTGATACTATTTATAATCTATCTGTGGATATTCATGATAGTTTTGGGCAGAAATTAAATAATTATGTCTCAGATCTTTCTAAGGATTTTACAAACAATAAATATGAAAGTATCAAAGTAGATGAAAAGTTAACAGTAAAGGTTGGAAGTGAAAATCGATTTGTAACACTTGATAAATTAAGTGCAGGTACTATTGAGCAGCTTTATTTTTCAATCAGAATGGCAATTTCTGATTTAATTTATGGTGAAGGTAACTTGCCAATTCTATTAGATGATTGCTTTGTTTTATATGATGATAAGAGAACAAAGGCGACCCTAAAAGCACTTCTTGAAAAAAGGAGTGGGCAAGTAATTATTTTTACTTGTCATAATAGGGAAAAAGCATTGTTAGATGAACTAGGAGCAGAGTATCATTACATTGAGTTAACTTAATATGTATATAACCATTAACAAGTAAGTAAGAATAAAACTTATAGATATAATATTCTATTTTATAGTTAGAATTTAAAAACTTAATCTCAATTAAGTCTATAAGGATTTTTTACTTATATCACTACTATGTTAGTATTAAAACATAAAGAAGGCAGAAATATGACAACAAATCAAGGAAATAGAACAAATAATAATCAAAGAACAACAAATGCAAGTAGAACCAATAGTACTCAAAGAACAACAAATACAGATAGGCCAAGTAACAGATCTGGATCAGGTAATACCCAAAGAGCGAATACTGTAAACAATCAGACAAGACAAACGAATAACCGCAACGTGAGTAACAATCCTAAAAAAAGTAAGAAAAAGCATAGAAGAACCAAGAAAAAGGTGTTCTGGGGTTTATTAATCTCATTTTTACTTGTATCTTTAACCATATTGTTTGGCAGTTTTTTAATCTATATGAAATATGGGAAAGAAATTGAAACCTATCAAAAAGAAGCAAGGGAGTTAGTGAATAAATCAAACTTAGAAACCTTCAGGCAATCAGAAACCAGTTTAGTATATGATGCAAATAAAAAACTGATATCAACTCTTAAGGGTGAAAAAGATGTATATTATCTTAATTATGAAGATATCCCTGATTATGCAAAAGAAGCAATGATTTCTATCGAAGATAAAAAATTTAGGAATCATGAAGGAGTAGATCTTTTAGCAAATATTAGAGCTGTGGTTGCATTAATAAAGCATAAAGGTGAAGTTACGCAAGGTGCTAGTACCATTACGCAACAGTTAGCAAGAGGTATCTTTCTAACCAATGAAGTAAGTGTTGAGAGAAAATTAAAAGAAATATTTATTGCTGTGGAATTAGAAAAAAAATATAGCAAAAATTTAATACTAGAATTTTATTTAAATAATGTATACTTTGCTAATGGATATTATGGTATTGAGGCAGCAAGTAAAGGGTATTTTAATAAAAAAGCAGAAAAATTAAGTTTATCACAAATTGCATTCCTTTGTGCAGTACCTAACAACCCAACCATATATGATCCATTTGATCATTTAGACAATACATTAAAAAGAAGAGATAGAATCTTAGCACAAATGCTAAAAGATGGAATTATAAGTGATGAAGATTACCAAACTGCAACGAATGAAGAAATTGAACTTGTTCAAAAGAAAGTAAGTAAAAATAATTATGTAGAAACTTATGTATTCTATACTGCTACTAGAGCATTAATGGCGCAGCAGGGTTTTGAGTTTCGAAATGAATTTAAAGATGATGAAGACAGGCAACAATATGAAGACAATTACAACGAGTTATACAATCAATTTCAAAAGTCTTTATATTATGAAGGATATCGAATTTATACATCTATTGATTTGAAAATGCAAAAGAAACTTCAAAAAGCTGTAGATGATACACTAAGTGATTATACGGAGAAAAACAAAGACGGCGTATACGAATTTCAAGGTGCTGCTGTATCCATTGATAATAGTACTGGAAGGGTAGTTGCAATAGTTGGTGGCAGATATCAAGATACCGCTGGATACACTTTAAATCGTGCATATCAAAGTTTTAGGCAACCAGGTAGTGCTATTAAACCTTTGATTGTTTATACACCAGCGTTTCAGAATGGTTATTATCCAGATGATATTGTAGTAGATGAGAAATTTAAAGATGGACCATCCAACTCCAATGGAAAATACGAAGGGTCAATCACAATACGTAAAGCTGTAGAAGTATCCAAGAATACTATAGCATGGAAAATGTTCGAAGAATTAACTCCAAAGGTGGGATTGTCTTATCTTCTTAATATGAACTTTGCTAAAATTAATAAAAATGATTATTATCCAGCATCATCCTTGGGTGGATTTACAACTGGTGCTAGCCCACTCGAAATGACAAGTGCATATGCAGCTCTAGCTAATGATGGCATATACAGAGAACCTACGTGTATCATACAGATACTTGACGCTAAGGGAAATGTTATCGTTGGAGATAAAATAAAAGATAAAAGAATTTATGAAACCAATGCAACTAGAATGATGACAGATGTCTTAACCGGTGTTATTAAAAATGGTACTGGTAAAGGGTTAGGTCTAAGTAATATAATTAGTGCTGGTAAAACAGGAACTACGAATCAAAAGAAAGATGGTTGGTTTGTTGGCTACACTCCATATTATACCACGGGTGTTTGGGTTGGATATGATATACCAAAAGAAGTAAGTAATTTATCTGGAGCGACCTATCCAGGATCTATATGGAAACAATTCATGAATGAAATACATGTTGATCTAGAAGCAAAGAGTTTTACTCCATTTGAAGATAAAAGGCCACCGAAAGTTACCGTGACACCAGAAGCAACGCCAACTCCTACTGTTACCGAGATTCCTGATGATACAAATCAGAATTCAGAAGATGAAGATACTAATACGGAAGAGGATGAGAATACGGACGATTCAGATAATGAAGATGTGGACGGCAACATAGATGGAAATCTGGATGACGGAACGGATGGAAATCAAACAGATGATGGTTGGACAGATGATAATGGTGGATTTGATGATGGTTCAGGTGATAATAATGACGAAGGTGGCATCACCGATGATTCACAGGTTAATATACCTGCAACACCAATAGATGATGAATTGATGCCAGGAACAGACATTGGATAAATAGAGTTAATTAAACCATTGGAACATGAAAATAGAAAGAACGCGTCGCATTCTAACTTAAAAGTTATTATGCGACGCGCCTTTTTTATATTTTAACCGTAACGACTAAATTATTATTTATTATAAGTATTTAAAATACTTTGAATACGTTCTGTTGGGCTTAATAATTTACTGATTGAAGAATCATGATTCAAAGTATCAATTAATAAAGCAATATATTTACTCATATCTACATTGATATAATATGGTTTTGATAATAATTCTTCTGGTTGATATACTAAATTTGTTGTAAGTACACGATAGATTAAACCTTGTTCGAAAGCTTCGTCAAATTTAGCAAGACCATTTGTAAATAAGCCAAATGTTGAAGCAACAAATATTCTGCCAGCTTTTCTTCTCTTTAATTCCTTCGCTACATCTATCATACTTTCACCGGAGGAAATCATATCGTCTATGATTAACATATCCTTGCCTTCAATATCAGAGCCAAGGAATTCATGAGCTACGATAGGGTTACGACCATTTACGATTGTAGTATAATCACGACGTTTATAGAACATACCTAAATCTACACCAAGTACATTAGCAAAATAAACTGCACGATTCATACCACCTTCATCAGGGCTGATAACCATCATATGTTCAGCATCTATGTTTAGGTCTGGTACATTCTTTAATAAAGCTTTAATGAATTGATAAGTAGGTTGAACAGTTTCAAAACTCTTTAAAGGTATTGCATTTTGTACACGTGGGTCATGTGCATCAAAAGTTATAATACTCTCAACACCCATACTAGTTAATTCTTGTAAAGCTAAAGCACAATCTAAAGATTCTCTAGAACTGCGTCTATGTTGTCTGCTCTCATATAAGAAAGGCATAATAACAGTAATTCTACGAGCCTTTCCGCCAACAGCTGCTATAATTCTCTTTAAGTCTTGATAGTGGTCATCTGGAGACATATGGTTGGTATGTCCACAAACCGTATAAGTTAAACTGTAATTGCAAACGTCCAGAAGTAGGTAAAGATCAGAACCACGAACGGATTCTCTAATTACACCCTTTGCTTCGCCAGATCCAAATCTTGGGCAACATGCGTCTATTAAGTAAGAATCACGTTGATAACCTGCAAATGCAATTGTAGAAGTGTGTTCATTATCTCTTTCTTTACGCCATTCTACAATATAATCATTTACCTTTTGTCCTAAAGACTTGCTGCTTTCTAATGCTATAATGCCCAATTCACCAACTGGAATCGTTTCTAAAATCTTTTCTTGCTGCGGCATTCTATTGACCTCCAATGAAATAAGTTAACGTTAATGGTAAAATGTCCACTAACGTTATACCATTAAGTTGATAGATAAGTCAAGGCTAAATAACGAATAAACTTTAAATAAATGTCAAAAAATCTTCTTTAATCGGATATCTTCGCCTACAATTTTTAACAAGGTATAATTACTTGCAATTCTAGAAAATACTCTTTCGCTATATATGGTATTAATATTATCAAGGGATAGATTCGTTGATATGATAGTAGATTTTCTTCTTAAATAACGTTCATTGATACATAAATATAATTGAACATTAACAAAGGAATTATTCAATTCAGTACCTAAATCATCAATAATCAGTAAGTCACAATCTAATATGTATTCAAACTGATTTTGAAATTCAAAGCTTTCTTCCCCTTTTGCAAATTTATTTTTCTCCAAGATATCAAATAATTGAAAAGAAGTTAGATAAATAACGGTATGAGCTCTATCGAGTAATTCTTTCGCAATGCAATTGGCTAAAAAGGTTTTGCCAACACCAGTGTTACCATACAACAATAGATTTTGATAATCTTTATCAAAAGTCTCAATAAATTCATAACAAGCATTAACAACTTTTTTTATATTAGCTCTAGGTGTCATTTTTGTGGTTGATTCTATATAGTCGTCTGAATAGTATTCCAATGAAAAGGTCTTAAAATTCTCTCTGCTAATGGATGTTTTAATATTACTTTGTGAATATACAATATCTACAATTGCCTGTTTAAAACAATGGCATTTTTCATTACCTACATAGCCTGTATCTTTACAGTCTGTGCAAGCAAAGCGTGGTTCAAGATAGTCACTTGGAAACCCATGTTTTAATAACAAAGCGATTCGCTTTCCAGCTGCGGCATCTGTAATTTTTTTTAAATCAGAGATTGCTTTATCATCACCCATCAAAGATAATTTCGCACTTTGAATGGAGCAAGATACAACTTCATCATCAACTGCTTTTAACTCTGGAATCTTTTCATATACTTCTTCAATACGTTTATCTAAATCATGCTTACTATTTAGTTGCCTTGTATCATATTCCCGTAAGATTTTATTATATTGAAAATTCTTTAAACCCATAGTAAAACTCCTTTATTTTTTATGTAGAAGTCGTTGCTCCATAGATGAGTAATCTTCGTCGGTATATGTTCTTTGTGGAAATGCATTAAAACGATTATTGTTTTGTGGTTTTACAGCTTGAGTAACTTTAGTCTGATTCGTTTTAGCAGCAGCAACTTTCATATGCTCTTCATCGAGAAGTGCAATCTGGCTAAATTCTTTTACGCCTTTTTTGTTCCAATTTTCTAATATTTTGTCAGCATATTTAAAATCTGGTTTTTGGGTTTGTAGTATGGTTCGATTACATGCCTCTACTATAATTTCAATTGTGAAATTAAACTTATTTAACCATTTATTAATATATTGTTTTTCAACCTGTCCAGGAGCTCTATTTAAACCAAAAGCTTTATTTACGGCATTATAATTGGTGTTATAAAGAGCTGTTGCGGCTTCTGCTTTCTCAACTGTATCAATGCCTTCCTCAGCCCAAGATAAAGCTACTGCTTCTATGTAGGATGGATTCTTCTTATTTTTTGATACGCAATACTCATATAAATACATAATTAATTCAGCAGAGAACCCTAAGCTTTCATACAGATATAAAATCAATTGAAGATCCATTGGTTTTATAAGTCGGTCTAAATAGATCTCTATGATATTAAGTAACCATTTTACTTCATCTGTATTTGTAAGTTGTTTGATTTGAGCTTCCGAATAGGTTGGTTTATCAAATATCTGATTCGGTGTTAATTCCTTTTTTTCTATTGGACTTGGATCAATAGGTATTTGGGAAACTGGAACTTCCAAAGTCTTATCCATATTTACAGCAGGTGCTACTTCATCATAGGATTCAATTTGGGTTTGGCTCACTTTATTTATATCATTTATCGTTATAGAGATAATATCGTTGTTGGAATTTCGTATCAGGGAAATTAAGTCTACTTTTTCCCAATATACAAGAGCACGTATAATATCTTTCTCTGTATCATCCAGTTTATCAGCTATGGATGAGATAGATATTTCAACATCAGTTCCGCTGTTAATACAACGAAGTAGATACAAAAATACTTTAACATAAGAACCATTGGCGGATGGCATATAATAATCGATAAACACATTCGGTATAATAGTAGATCCCGCCACACTGTTGGAATTTAATATAATTGTACTCATTTTTCTAACCTCACTTTTTTTGTCACGGTCATTATATCACAGGTCAGAATATAAGGAAATAGGCTATTTTGCTGGAAATCTTCCAAGGCTTGTTTGTGTGGATAATGTGGATAATGTGGATAAGTTAGTGGATTAAGGATGTAAAAATATGTAAAATAATGTAGAAATCAATTAAAACATTATCTTTTTCACAAACCCTACTGTTTTTCTAGGAAATAATTATGTGAACTAAAAAATCCACAACCTTATCACAATGAAATTGTTGATAAGATTGTGGATAATGTGGATAACTAGATTCCTAGCAATGCCTCTCCAATAGTTACAACGTCTCCGGCGCCCATAGTTATCAACAGGTCACCGTTAGTACAATTTTCTAATAAAAAGTTTTCAATATC
>JARBTX010000094.1 GCA_029239975.1 Anaerocolumna sp. | reverse complement strand
TCTGTTGGATTGATAGTCACACGCTATTTTTGTAATCTAATATGTGATAAACATCACTAATGTAAAAAGGGCGCCGCACATTTAGTGCGACAGCCCCTTCTTAATTATTTTTTACTTATACATTTTCTACTTATACTATTTTACTTTTATTTAGTCATTATTCCACAACTGTAATTGTACTTCGTATCATTCCCATCCAACAACTATAGCTGTATTGTCCGGGCTTTGTTGGTGTAAATTCAATGATATTTTCACCTTCAGTTAATTCTTTTTTTACATCAAACTTAGGAATGATTAACTCATTATTACAACCATTTATCGTACCTTTATCTGCAGTAATAACCCATTTAACCGGAATTCCTGCTTTTACAGTAATAGCAGGATAAGTACCAAATCCTAATGGTGTAGTAATTATTTGATAATCTTTCTCAACTTGTGTAGTTGCACTGCTACTATTACCAGCTGATACTTGAGGAATTAACACACCAGAAAGTGCTAATCCGTTACTTAACATTCCAACACCTAAAACTACAACTAACATAGCACAAACAGATAACATTTTTTCCATAAATCTTTTATTTAATTTAGTACTTAAAATTCCCATACCAAGCATTAATGGAACTGTACCAATACTAAATAAGAACATGGAGAACGCCCCTGCAAAGAAACTTCCTGTAGATAATGCATATAATTGCATACTTTGGAGTGGCCCGCAAGGCATTAACCCATTCAGTAACCCAATATAAAAAGAGGAATGTTTACCTGCCCGTTTTTTACTGATCTTTTTACTAATAAATTTTGGCATTTTTATATTGAATCTACGTAACCAAGGAAATACATTCAACATATTTAGACCCATGATTACCATAAAAATCCCTGCAAAAACTGCAACAGCACCACGTAATCCACCGCCTAAACTTATTACAGAACCAAGTTCACCTACAATACCACCTATTACAGTATAGGAAACAACTCGACCAAAATTATATAAAAGATTCGGTAATACCGTTGATTCCCCTCTTTTCGCTGCGTTAACACTTTGTGCTAAATTAATACCACCACACATCGCCACACAATGAAGAGAAGTTAGTAAACCAATAACAAATAACATGCTATATCCCATTGAACTTTGAATCTTTGGGAAAAAGTTTGTAAACTCTAATAATCCGATTCTTTTAAGAATTACATAACCACCTAGTAATATTATTAAAATATATAAGGCTTGTGAATTACCAGTATCTTTTTTTTGTGTATTTTTATCTATTACTTTATAATCTAGCTGATTGATTGCACTCTTGATATTCTCCACATTCACTTTACTATCATCATAAGTAAATGTAACTTCACCTTTACCAAAGCTTGCTTTAACATCGGTAACACCTTTTATGGATGATACTGTTTTTTCAATTGTTAATTCACAGTGTGCGCAGCTCATACCAGAAACGTTTAATTTCGTTTTGATTTGACTCATTAAAATTGTTTCCAGTTCTCAAATTTCGCAGCATTGTCTTTTAACAGACTGGCTGGAATTAAAATTTCTGTATCAGATGCTGTTTTTTCGTCATCCATAATTGGAACTGGGTTACAACCGCCGCGCTCTTGTCCAATCATATCTAGACTATAGATATTTCCACAGTTCTGACATTGGAATGTATCGCCTTGTTGCTCAAAGAAAGCATAAGGACTACCGTTACATACTTGACATGTATTAAATGCTGTACGAATAGTACCATCGCTCGCTTTTACAGCAAATAATCCCATCGGTGTACCATCTACTTCTACATCATAAAATGTAGCTGTTTCTGAAATATCAGATACTTGAATCACTACATCTCCATTTTCATTTAGTGTTGCAGGTACAGATGCTGTTTCACTAGATTCTGTACTCGTATCACTGTTAGAAGATGTATCATTAGTTGCGTCATTTACAGCAGTAGTTTCTGTAGTGTCAACTACTTCTGCTTTATTCGAATTGTCTTTCTTATCATTTGGTTTATAAAATACAACTACTGCTGCAAGTATTACCACAGCTATGGTTGCTATAAACAATGGATTCACTTTTTTATTTTTATTATTTTTACTATTTTTATTTACTTGTTTGTTAGACATACTTGTTCCTCTCTTATGAGTTTATTGTTAGTGACAAGATGGAAAACTAGCATTGTTTGATTCTTCTGAATCCGATTCACTAAAATATTGACTAGCGCATAAATCGTAAAGTGATAGATAATTTTCTTTATCCTCTTCCGTAATTAATCCTTCGTCAATATATCCATTTAACTCTTGTTCGTAAGTATCTCTGTCTTTGAAATTACCGTTTTCATCAATCATACTTCCGTAACCGCTTCCACAACCAATGAAGCTATTTGTATTAGCATTTTCTTCTGTATTTGTAGCTGTTTCCACTGGAATCGTAGCTGCTGCTACCTTTGTTCCTTGTTCATTTGTTTGATTTACACTAACGATTTTATTGTTTTCTTTTTGTGATACATTTTCGTAATAAGCATAACCACTTTTTACAGTCAGTAATGTAACGGCTATGGCTGCAAATAAAAACACTACTTTTTTCTTCATGAAGAATTTCCTCCTTTAGATTGTTTAACGTAATTATATTTTTTCTTTGTGGAGGTTTTATGGAGATGGAAAAGAAATGTACTGGCCAGCTGAACCCTTAATTCAAGAAGGCGTTGCACAAATACTTTCTTTTGGACCTGTTCTTGTAGAAAATAGTGAAGCTTTATTTTTGGCGAATAGCTAACATCTCTTCAAATGTTTTTGTAAAATAATAATTTCCTTCTTCATCACTATAAAAATACAAATAATCTGTGACAGCAGGATTCAATGCTGCTTGTATTGCATCCTGCCCTGGATTGCATATTGGACCAGCTGGCAGTTCTAAACATTTATAAGTATCATAGTAATCATCAAAACGATTGATATCCTCTGCAAGCACAGGTTTTACATATTTTTTCAGGTAAAAATATGTGGCATCAAGCTGAAGCTTCATCTTTTGATTTAATCGATTATAAATAACAGATGATACATTCGGCATTAAACTTTTATCACCTGTTTCTTTTTGAATCAATGAAGCTATCGTAAGTAATTCATTTACTGATAATCCTAGTGATTCCGCCTTTTGTCTATCATCCACTGAGATTTTATTTTCTGCATTCTTTAAAAATTTACCTATGACATCAGCACTTTTACTCAACCGATAAAATTCATACGTATCTGGATATAAATATCCTTCTAACCGAAACGCACGGTTCTCATTCTCTTCTAATTCACCAACTAATGAATAATAACTAAAATCGTAATTTTCTAGAGCATCATATAAATAATCAGTGGAAGCACATACCCCTTTAGAAACTAGTAAATCAAATATCTGAGTTACCGTATATCCTTCTGGTATGGTTACTTTCACTGTTTTTGAAATACCATTAACATTAGTTGATTTCGGTATCGCCTTTATACTATCATACGAATTATAAACAATGAGACCATTATACTTAGATGTATCATAACCTGCTTTTTGCATGTCACTTACTTGAAAATACGCAAATCCGTTATTAGAGCTCATTACCCACTTTAATGCTGACATATGTACATAAACGCTAGATGTATCTTCAGATATATACATTTTTGCTGTCATTGTTTTTTTTGAACCTTTTGATTTTGAACCATTGTAGTAATAACAATAACTACTATTTTTTGTATAAACAACCTTCCTATTATTTAAAGTATTTATTATTGTTACCTTCTTATTATTAGAACTAATTTGATAATCAAGATTAGGTATCAAATCGCATATTTTTTTTAATGGCACCATAACATTTCCGTTGTCATTTATCTCAATCCCATCTTCTGACTCTAAATTAAAATTATAAAAAGTATAACTTCCAATTGCATCAGCTATTACTATACCATAACGTTTTATACTGTCGTCTGCTTTACTAAAGGTATGCGGTATTAAAAAGATAAGGACTACCAATACACATAACATACATTTAATCTGTGTTTTTCTCATTATATATCTCCCTTATTTTATGACGTTTACATAATTATACTTTTATTATAAAAATTGCGCAATATATTTTCCACCATTTTCTATAAACTGTTATTTTTTTCTAGCAGTTTATTAATAATTTCTTGTACAAGTGTTATGCTTTTTGATATAATTAATGTCAATATTTAACATTACAATACCACGTAGAATGGAGGTTTATTATGTTAGAAATTCCAGAAAGTTATTCTCTTAAGAAGCAACTTGATGAATCAATTAAAGGAAGATCAATTACAGAAGTTGTTGTTAATGCTTCCCCACATAGTTTTGCTTGGTTTTTTGGTGATCCTAATAATTATCACGAAAGATTAGTAGGCAAAACAGTTGACTCAGTAGTAGCGTATGCTGCTCAATTAGAGATAAAAGCAGATGATATGCGAATTTTATTTAGTGATGGTATTAACGTTCGATTATATTATGGAAATGAAAAGATACCATCAAAACATCAATTATTAATACGATTTGATGATAACATCTATCTCATCTGTACCGTTGCCATGTATGGCGGATTATGGGTTTTTAAAGACGGTGAAAATGATAACCCATATTACCTAATTGCGAAAGAAAAACCTACGCCACTAATGGATGAATTTAATTTAACTTATTTTATGAAGTTATTAGAATCAGACAAAGCTAAAAATTTATCGTCAAAAGCATTTTTAGCAACAGAACAGAGAATACCAGGTTTGGGTAATGGTGTTCTGCAGGACATCTTATATAATGCACACATTCACCCAAAAAGAAAAATGAATACCTTGTGTCAAGCTGACTTAGAAAATTTATATTTTTCAGTAAAAGCTACACTTTCAAAAATGGTAGAAGGTGGTGGTCGAGATACCGAAAAAGATATACATGGTAAAAATGGTGGTTATAAAACAATATTAAGTAAAAATACTGTAGGACAACCCTGCAAGGTATGTGGAAGCCTTATAAAAAAGGAAGCTTACTTAGGTGGAAGTATTT
Source organism: Anaerocolumna sp. (assembly GCA_029239975.1). Classification (GTDB taxonomy): domain Bacteria; phylum Bacillota; class Clostridia; order Lachnospirales; family Lachnospiraceae; genus Anaerocolumna. The sequence goes on along the minus strand of JARBTX010000094.1, from coordinate 12,767 downwards.
ATTATTGCGATACTTGTCAGCCAATGTGTAAGTAAATATAAGTTGACCTTAAAAAAAATTTGAATACAGACTGGCAGTGTTTCATAATATTAGTAATGATATAAAAAGGAACTGGCTGCCATGTTAAATAATAAAAAAATTCAAATAATTGTACGTTGCAGTGAATATGAAAATAATTACAACGAAGTTGCAGCTATGGGAAACATAAAATATAAGCTGCCAATGATTGATTCCTATGTTATAGAAGTAGATGAAGATCGTTTGCCTCATATACAAGAAGATCACAAATTATGGAGTTATGAAGTAGATACCCATATTACGGCTCAAATGAATCGTGCTGCAGAAATCTTAGAATTAAAATGGGCACATGACAGGCAAATATTTGGTGAAAATATTGGAGTTGCGGTTGTTGATACTGGTTTAAGTCTCCATAAAGATTTTACAGAGGGAGAAAATAGAATTCATGCCTTTTATGATCTGATTCATGGAAGAATTGAACCCTATGATGACAATGGTCATGGTACACACGTTGCCGGAATCATAGGTGGTAATGGTTTTTTATCCAATGGGAAATATATTGGTGTAGCACCAAAGTGCAATTTAATCGGTGTAAAGGTACTTGACCAAAAAGGTGATGGAAATATATCGGACGTTCTTGCTGGCCTTCAATGGATTATTGATAATAAGGATAAATATAACATACGAATTGTAAATATTTCCGTCGGAACTACAACAAAAGATAATATCGACGAGAACTCATTATTAGTAAAAGGTGTAAACGCAGTTTGGGATGCTGGAATTGTTGTAGTAGTTGCCGCTGGCAATAATGGTCCTGGTCCTATGTCAATATCAACACCTGGTATTAGTAGAAAGGTTATTACCGTTGGCTCTTCTGATGATCGAATTACAGTAGAGCTATTTGGAAATAAAACCATGGATTATTCTGGTAGGGGGCCTACTGCTTCTTGTATTAAAAAACCTGATATTGTAGCACCTGGTTCAAATATTATTTCATGTGGTACAATGAAGAATTATCAGAGATATCGTTATAATCTTTTGAACAATCCTAGATCAGATACTTATAACATTATGTATACAGTTAAGAGTGGTACGTCAATGGCAACACCTCTAGTATCTGGTGCAATCGCTTTACTTCTTTCTAAATATCCTACCATGTCTAATAGAGATGTGAAATTAAGACTTAGGGAAAGTGCAGTTGATTTAGGTTATCCTTGGTCTAAGCAAGGTTGGGGATTATTAAATATTCCACGATTATTAATTTAACTTTTAATTAAAATAAAACTATTTGTACTTCAATTGCAATGAAGTAATCTTTGCAGATTCTCATTGCATCTGAAATACAAATAGTTTTTTTATAAGGAACATTCTTTTTATTAGAATTTCTTATACATTTCTTTTTTTGCACCACAAACAGGACATTTTTCAGGAGCTTCATCAAGAACAGTGTGACCACAGATAGGGCAGATATAGACTGCCTTTAATTCCATATCCTTACCTTCTCTCGCAGAATTTTGAGCTTGTGCAAAAAGATCAGCATGAATTTTTTCTGCTTCTAAAGCAAAATGGAATGATCTTTCAGCTCCTTTTTCATCTTGGAACTGTGCTGCATTTAAATAAACCGGATACATTTGTTCAACTTCATGTAATTCACCATTAATAGCACCTTGTAGATTATCAACAGTCTTATTTGTTCCAAATACTGCACCAGCTGTTACTGTTGCATCAGCTGTATCCCCTGCTATTTCTTTAAAATGATTATTCGCATGAACTCTTTCAGCAAATGAAATAGCTTCAAACAATTTACCAATGTTAGGGAAACCTTCTTTTTCAGCAGTTGCTCCCCATGTTAAATATCTCATGTGAGCCATGCTTTCTCCGCCATATGCAGAATGTAAAAAATCACTTGTCATTGCGTTCTTTACTGCCATATTAACCTCCAAAATATAAAATTTATTAACTCAAATCACCTTAGTGATAGTCAACCTTTTATAAATCTCCATTGATATAGTATGGAAAATTTGGATTTATTTATACAAATTCTGCTATTATTTTTTGTACATCCTTCGGATTATACTTCTTATCAATCAGCGGTACTCCTGCTTTTAGTGTTACATTTTTCTCATGAAATGATTGTTTTTCCTCTTTATAAATAATTCCTAACGGTATTTTTTCATCGAATTCCATTGCTTTTGTTATGGCACTTAATTTATCTGATGGGTCATAGTTTTCATCCAAATGATAAACTCTACTCTTGTAGTATGAAAATGTATTTATTTTATTAAAACTAGTACAAGGTTGTAATATATCCACTAATGCATATCCTTTGTAGGAGATTGCTTGCTTCATAATGGAAACAAGATTTTCTGTATCTCCACTAAATGCACGAGCCACAAATCCTGCACCAGATGCAATTGCTAAAAGGATAGGGTTTATTGGCGTATTCATATTTCCATCAATTTGTACATCGGTTATGTGTCCTTCACTTGTTGTAGGAGATGCTTGCCCCTTTGTTAACCCATATATTTGATTATCATGAACAAAATGTGTGATATCTACATTTCTACGAATATTATGAATAAAATGGTTGCCTCCTTCGCCATAGGAATCTCCATCTCCTGTATCAACAATAACTGTTAATTTTTCGTTTGCTATCTTAGCAGCAGCTGCTGCTGGTAACGATCTTCCATGCAATCCGCAAAAGCTATTTGAACTTATGTATTGTGGCGTTTTTGCTGCCTGACCTATTCCACCAACCATTAATACTTCATGTGGACTTTTACCAAGTTCTTCTAACGATATTTTTAAGCATTTAAGTATATTAAAATTCCCACAACCGGGGCACCATGCAGTTTCATAAGTTTGAAAAGTATCCATACTCATATTTACTCTCCTTTCGATACTCACTATAGATTAACAATCTCATTTACAATCTCTTCTCCTGAGATTTGTCTACCATCATATTTTAAAATACTATTTGTACATTGAATGCCTGTAACTTCTCTAATTAAACTTCCTAGTTGGCCATTAGCATTTTGCTCAACATTAACGATTCTATTAGCAATCGCTGCTTTTTCTATTAATCTATTTTTAGGAAGTGGGTACACATCTCCAAACAATAATGCACCATATTTCACTGTATTTAAGTTATTAAGTATTTGTATTGCTTCTGAAATAGCACCATAGGTTGATCCCCAACCAATTAATAAAGTTTCACAATCGGGATTGCCTATAAATTCTGGTTCTAATAACTCTTCCCTAAGGTTATCAAGTTTTTTCATCCTTTTATCCATCATCTTAATACGCATTTCAGCAGATTCTGTAATCCAACCCTTTTCATCATGTTCATCACTATCCGCTGAAACAAAATGATTTGGATTTCCTGGAATCAATCTAGGAGATACACCGTCATCTGTGAATTTATATCTAAGATAATTTTCATCATCTTTTAGATTATTTGCATAAAGTTCTAGTTCAGTTTGGCTATATTTCTCAACTTTTGTTAAATCAAATGGTTTTACCGTTGCAGTTGAATCAGCCAGATATTGGTCACTAAGTATAATAACCGGAATTTGATATTTTTCAGCAATGTAAAAAGCTCTTGCGGTTTGATAAAATGCATCTGAATGATTTCTAAGTGCAATAACCATTCTTGGGAATTCACCTTGTGCAGCCGAAATAACAAATTTTAAGTCACTTTGTTCTGTACGGGTTGGTAGTCCTGTTGCAGGACCAGGCCTTTGGACGTCAACTGCTACTAATGGAATCTCAGCAATTCCTGCTAACCCCAATGCTTCTACTTTTAAGCAAAAGCCACCACCCGATGTTCCAGTCATTGCTCTAGCGCCAGCAAAGGATGCCCCAATTGCCATGTTTATTGCTGCTATTTCGTCCTCTGCTTGTTCAACCACTATATCAACCTTGGCACTGATATGAGCTAAATATTCCATAATTGTAGTTGAAGGTGACATTGGATATGCTGAATAAAATTTTAGTCCTGCTGCTACTGCTCCTAATGCTAACGATTTATTACCAGAGATAAGCATCCAATCCTTATATGTACCATCTTCATGTTCAAATCTTTTTTCTACACTTTCAAAACCCATTGTCACTGCTTTTATATTTATTTCAAAATATGTATCCTTTATGGATTCTCTAAAAACTGTTTGAACATGTTCTAAGTTTTCACCAAATAATTTTAAAATTGCACCAATTGCAATACTTCCAGCAACACGTATATTACCAAGTTCTTTTGCTTTTTTATCCATATCTAACTTAATCATATGGGTATCATTGGTTTGTAAACTACTATCGCATAATATGAAACCTTCCTGATTTAATTTATCTTTATGTAGTAGAACTGTTTCATCATTTAAAGCAATAATACCATCTAGTTTATCACTGTGAGACATTATTTCTGATGTTCCAAATCGTATCAATGAAAAATTATGTCCACCACGAACACGTGACATAACATCTCTATTAGAAAATACATAGTAACCAGATTTTTTTAATAGTTTCTCTAATATTGTGACGGTTGTATCAATTCCTTGACCAGCCGCGCCACCAATCAAAATATTATACATAAAATCCTCCATTCCGCCTAACACTGTTATTCTCAGTTTCGGCACAATATTTGTAATAAAATGTGAAACATTTCAATTAAACATTTACCATAATATCACAGTAATTATACTTTAATTAATCTATTTTTTCAATATTTATCTGACTATTTTCTGTTTATCGATATATTTTCTCATTTTACGTCATTTATATTCCATTTGTATTAATTGTTTTACTTGATTTAATATCATGTTCCTATTTTGTACTTGCTCAATAAAACTATCATTATATCTATATTACGATTTATATAAAGCTATTCTTAAATACTGATATTCATTTTCATATAAAAAAAGCTTTCATAAGAAACCATTATGGTTGCCTTACGAAAGCTTTTTATATTTTATAAAATAGTTCTAATTGAATATCTTAATTAGATAGCATTATCTTTAATGTATTTAATTAATTCATCAACTTGTGCAAATGCCATACATACTGTAGTATCTGCTGCTCCATAATAAATAGAGATTCTTCCAGTTGCTGCATCATGTAAAGTTGCGCAAGGGAAAATAACGTTAGGAACATCTCCTACACACTCGTACATTTCAGTTGGATGTAAAATATATGGTTTACATCTATATTTAACTTTCCATGGTTCATCAATATCAAGAATTGCTGCACCCATGCTATAGATCATACCATTACATGTAGTTCCAACACCGTGGAATAGAAGTAACCAACCTTCTTCAGTTTCAATAGGAATAGGACCTGCACCAAGCTTTGTCCAAGCCCAACCCTGAGCCTGCATTACAAATCTATGATAGCCCCAATGTTCCATATCAAAACTTTGACTTAAGAACATATCACCAAATGGAGTGTGACCATTATCACTTGGTCTACTTAACATATAGAATTTATCATTGATTTTACGTGGGAATAATACACCATTTCTATTAAAAGGAATAAATGCATTTTCTAATCTATAAAACTTTTTAAAATCATAGGAATAAGCTACACCAATTGTTGGTCCGTGGAATTGTGTACACCATGTAACATAGTATTTTCCATCGATAAAGCAAACTCTAGGGTCATAACCACAAGCTACTCCCACTTGTTCATCTTTTTCATTATATAATGGCATTGGTTCATGTTCAATGTCCCAATCAATCGCATTATCACTTTTTGCTAAGAATAAATGTTGTTCCATCGCTTTGTCATCACTACGGAATACACCTACAAACTTGCCATCTTTTGCAATAACTGCACTATTAAAGATACTGTTTGCTGAAGGGATTTGATCTCTTTTTACAATTGGATTATTAGAATATCTCCATACTACATCATTACAGCCAGCAGGCTTTTCCTGCCAAGGTATATTAGGTAAATTATTACCGATTATCATAGAATTCCTCCTGATTAAATCATTTTCCATAACATCTTACACCGAAAAATAACGCTTGTCTATACACGAAACAACATAGTATAAGATATGCCATTCTTTTTTCATTATACTACAGATATTGCTATTTTTAATTACCTTATTTAATCAATCTAGATATCGCTATTTTTAATTACTATTATTTAATCAATCTAGATATTGCTTTAAATGTGTCATTCCCTGCTTCTCTTGTTAATTCAAATAATATTGACTCATAAGTAGAAACCTGTGCTCCTTCACTTATGTATCTTTGAATTGCTACATCCATATCTGACTCTTTTCTTGAACCAATACAATCTTTGATCACGGTTACATGGTATCCTGCTGCCATACAATCAATTACAGTTTGTAAAACACAAACATGAGCTTCTATTCCAAATATGATTATATTTTTTCTTTTTTGTTCTTTTATTACAGTCTTAATTTTTTCATCTTCATAACTACTGAATGTAATCTTATCATAATACTGAAAATTATCTCCAAACAGATTTTTAATCTCATCAACTGTCATGCCTAATCCTTTTGTATATTGTTGTGACACAATCATAGGTATTTTAAGTATAGATAGTCCGTTGATTAGTAACTTTGTATTCTGTACCAGAGTATCTTTATTATACATAACTGGTACCAATTTATCTTGAACATCAATGATTAATGCTATTGTATCTTCTTTTAATATTCTCATATTATTCTCCAATCCGCTTAAAGTACTGTAAAACCTTGCTTTGGCATAAATTCAGACTTGCATTTCTTATTCTACTAGAATATTACCGGTTTATCAATGTCGAAGTTTGTCATAATTATTCTAAATGTTTTTATCAATTAATAGGAAATGAGGCAAGCTTAAACTCATATTATACAGTGTAATAACATTTAGGAGGCTCTTACATGAGTGATTTAGCAGCAACAAATTGCGGCGTTGGATGCGGCGGAAACAACAGTTCTTTATTATTAATTATCTTATTACTTTGCTGTTGTGGTAATGGAAATGGAATATTTGGTGGCGGTTTTGGTAACGGTTGCGGCGGTAATGATGGATGTTCTTCAATTATTTGGATCATCTTAATCCTTTGCTTATGCGGTGGTAACGGCTTCTAAGATTCATTTTTCAAAGCTCATTTAACAACACCTTATTGTAAGAAATGTAAGAAAAAAAGGTTGCTTATAGCAACCTTTTTTCTTTATGTAAAAATAAAGAGTTGTTGTAACATAGAATGATCATTCTATTATACAAAAACTCTTTATAAAGTCTATCGTTTATTCCAATCCTGTCTTTGATTATTTCTTGATCGTTTTACTCTCTCAAAGCATTCTTGGTCAATTTCATATACTGAATTATCATCAATAATAAGATCATCCATGGATTTCTCTCTATTATTTTTATTTGCTGTTGATGAAAGATTCGGATTATACCCTTGTTGATTTCTCACTCTCATCTGTTCATTATTACGTAAATAATCATAATAATTTGGCATAATAACCTCCTTTTTATTCTAGAGTAATTTGTTAAATTATAATATTCTATAAAAAGTGTGTATTAAAATTTTCCTAACCTTTACCTTGGATATTCATTTTAAATTTCCTATTATAATTTATCAATCATTACAGTATATGAATTTTTAATGGAAATGTCCGTATAAACATATTGATTCCATGAGTCATTTCTTATATACTGTTAATTACATGAAATGAAAAAGAGGTGATATTATGTCTGGTTCAATATATGGTAATATATTTAAGATATCTACTTGGGGCGAGTCCCATGGCAAAGGTATCGGAGTTGTAATCGATGGTTGTCCTGCTGGATTGACATTAAATGAAGAAATGGTACAAGCTTATTTAAATCGTAGACGTCCTGGGCAGACAAAATACGCTACTCCAAGAAAAGAAAATGATACCGTACAATTTTTATCAGGAATATTTGAAGAAAAAACTACTGGAACCCCAATTTCAATGGTAGTTATGAATACCAATCAACAATCTGGTGATTATTCAGAAATTGCAAGTTATTATCGTCCAGGTCACGCTGATTATTCCTTTGATGAAAAATATGGTTTTCGTGATTATCGTGGTGGTGGACGCTCTTCTGGTCGAGAAACTATTAGCCGTGTCGCTGCAGGAGCTGTCGCAAAAGCTATATTAGAAGAACTTGGAATAAAAATATGTGCATATACCAAATCAATCGGTAATATAACAATTGATTACGAAAATTCCAATCCAGATAATATACTAATAAGTCCTTTTGCAATGCCAGATTTAAAGGCCTCTAATGCTGCTGAACAAATGCTAGACACTAAGATAAAAGAATTAGATTCTGTAGGTGGCGTTATAGAGTGTATCGTTACTGGAATGCCTGCAGGTATTGGTGAACCAGTATTTGATAAATTGGATGCTAATATAGGTAAAGCAATATTATCAATAGGTGCAGTAAAAGGAATAGAGTTTGGTACCGGTTTTGGAGTTTCTACTTTAACTGGCTCAGAAAATAATGATAGTTTTTACTATGATACAGAAGGAAAAGTTGCAAAGAAAACCAATCATGCTGGGGGTATTCTTGGTGGGATAAGTGATGGTTCAGAAATAATATTCCGTGCAGCAATAAAACCTACTCCTTCGATCGCAAAAACACAAGAAACCATTAATAAAACAGGTGATACTATTTCAGTTAATATTAAAGGAAGACATGACCCTATTATTGTACCACGAGCTGTTGTTGTAGTGGAAGCTATGACAGCAATTGCATTAGTTGATATGCTATTCATGAGCATGACATCTAAACTTGATAATGTTGTTAAATTTTTTAAATAATAGAACATAAAATAGTCTTAGTAAATCACTATTTTTTAGGATTATTACTGAGCTTGTGATTTAACCAAAATGGAGGATAAGAATGAAAACTAAAAAAGTACTTACTACTAAAAATATGGTTTTAGTTGCAATGTTTGCAGCTATTATGGCCATCTTATCACAAATTTCTTTCCAATTACCTGGTGGAGTTCCAATCACACTACAAACGTTTGGCGTTGTATTAGTTGGTATCATACTTGGTCCAACTATGGGTATTACTTCAATCCTTGTATATTTATTGATGGGTGCGGTTGGAGTTCCCGTTTTTGCTAATTTCCGTGGTGGTTTTGATGTATTAATAGGCGCAACAGGTGGATATTTAATTGGTTTTCTCCCTATGACATATTTTGCTGGATTTGGAAAGAAAAAGCCATTTTTATATAGTATCGTTTTTAGTATTGCCGGACTACTAATTTGCCATATAATGGGATTAGTTATGTATTATACTGTGACAGGAACCTGGATATTACCATCAGTACCTCTAATGTTAGCAAAAGATATCTCAACAACAATTGTAGCTGTTGTTCTTGGTAAAGAAATATCAAAACAATTGTCATTTTTAACGGTATATAATAAATAGAACATTTTTACTAAAGGTATCTAATAACATAGCACCTAAATCTTACATCATAGAAATCTAAGTTAATTTAGAATTTCTATGATGTTTTTTTATGCAGAAAAATTAATTTTTAGTAAAGCTTCATTTATATCTAACAGATAACAACACTATGATTAAACACTTGTAATTACGCTTTATTTATTCATTTTCATTCTATCTAAATTATTCTATTATTTTTTCCTTTTCGATTAATATTTATTGACACTGGAAAATTTATGTGTATAATAAATAATGTCCTTTGTTTAGCAATGCTAAACTTCGAGTTTAATTTTATTAAGGAGGTATTATGTGAAAATCGGAGAAAAAATAAAAGAATTGAGAATCCAAAAGAGCTTGACACAAGAAGAATTAGCTGATCGAGCTGAATTATCAAAAGGTTTCATCTCCCAGTTAGAAAGAGATCTAACATCTCCTTCCATTGCAACATTAGTTGATATTTTACAGTGCCTTGGGACTAATTTAGAAGAATTTTTCACAGATACAGAATCCGAACAAGTAGTATTCAAAAAATCGGACTATTTTGAAAAATATGATAGTGAACTTAAGAATAAAATACAATGGATTATTCCAAATGCTCAAAAAAATATGCTTGAACCCATACTTCTAACGCTTGATCCGGGTGGTTCTACTTATCCAGACAATCCACATGAAGGAGAAGAATTTGGGTTTATTTTAAATGGTAGTATTACCCTTCATATTGGTAGCAAAAAATATAAAGCAAAAAAAGGGGAATCTTTCTATTTTAAAGCAAACAAGCAGCATTTTATAACTGCTTCAGAAAAGCAGGGTGCTACTCTTTTATGGGTATCGACACCGCCAAGTTTTTAACCTAAAGGCACACAAAGGAGGATTAGAGATGGCTAATAATAAGCTTATAGATTTAATTGATATAACAAAAACTTATGGTGATAATACCGTACTGGATTCACTGAATCTTTATATTAGAGAAAATGAGTTTCTTACTTTACTCGGTCCTAGTGGTTGTGGAAAAACAACTACATTAAGAATTATTGGTGGATTTGAAAGTCCAAACTCAGGAAAGGTAATCTTTGATGGGAAAGATATTACAAACTTACCACCAAACGAAAGACTACTAAATACTGTATTTCAAAAATATGCTTTATTTAGCCATATGACAATTGCTGAAAATATTGCTTTTGGATTAAAAATTAAGAAAAAACCAAAAACATATATTAATGATAAAATTAAATATGCTCTAAAGTTAGTTAATTTAGATGGTTACGAAAATCGTACACCTGATTCTCTTAGCGGTGGACAACAGCAGCGTATTGCCATAGCGAGAGCAATTGTAAATGAACCTAAAGTCCTTTTACTTGATGAACCATTAGGTGCTCTAGACTTAAAACTTAGACAAGATATGCAATATGAATTGATTCGACTTAAAAATGAATTAGGAATAACCTTTGTATATGTAACACATGATCAAGAAGAAGCATTAACTATGTCTGATACCATAGTTGTTATGAATCAAGGTTATATTCAACAAGTTGGAACACCAGAAGTAATTTACAATGAACCTAAAAATGCCTTCGTTGCTGATTTTATTGGTGAAAGTAATATTATATCAGCTACCATGATTGATGATAAGCTAGTGAATATTTGTGGTGCAAACTTCCAGTGCGTAGATATTGGTTTTGGTAAAAATCAACCTGTTGATGTCGTAATACGTCCAGAAGATATTGATTTGGTAAAACCAGAAGATGGTATAATTACTGGTAGAGTTACTTCTCTGATTTTTAAAGGTGTTCATTATGAAATGGATGTTTTTGCTAATGGCCATGAATGGCTTGTACATAGCACTGATCTTTGTCCAGTAGGAAGTGAAGTTGGGATTTTTGTAAATCCATTCGATATTCAAATAATGAACAAACCAGAATCTAGTGATGAAGAGGCGGTGATTCTGGATGAAAAATAGAAAATGGTTATCTTATCCGTATATTCTTTGGATGGCCATATTTATCATTATTCCATTATTAATGATTATTTTTTACGGATTTACCACAAAAGATGGTGGCTTTACCATTGATAATATTACATTAATCGCAGATGCTATTAATCGTAAAGCTCTCTTATTATCCTTAGGTTTGTCTGTTATAAGTACCCTGACATGCTTACTACTTGCTTATCCACTTGCCATGATATTACATAGTATGAAGTTAAAAAATAATAGCTTAATCGTTTTAATTTTTATATTACCTATGTGGATGAACTTTTTACTTCGTACTCTTGCTTGGCAAAATATATTAGAAAAAACAGGCGTTCTCAATTCTTTATTAGGATTATTACATTTACCCAAATTAGAAATTATAAATACGCCTTACGCTATCATATTCGGTATGGTGTATAACTTTTTACCTTTTATGATTTTACCAATCTATAATGTATTGATTAAAATTAGCGATGATACTATAAATGCTGCGAGAGATTTAGGTGCAAACAGTCGTCAAACATTTTTAAAAATTATCTTACCGCTTAGTATTCCTGGTATCATTAGTGGTATTACGATGGTATTTGTACCATCTTTAACTACATTTGTTATATCTGATATTTTAGGTGGAAGTAAGGTAGTCTTAATTGGTAATGTGATTGAACAACAATTTAAAACGATTAATAACTGGCATACTGGCTCAGGATTATCACTAGTGTTAATGATATTTATTTTAATTAGCATGGCTATCGTTGCGAAATATGATAAAGAATCGGAGGGTAAAAACGTATGGTAAAGAAGGTTTTAGAACGTATTTATCTAGGATTAATTTTCGTATTTCTTTATGCGCCAATTTTAATTTTGATTGTTCTATCTTTTAATGCTTCAAAATCTAGATCAAAATGGGGTGGATTTACATTTGATTGGTATATCAAATTATTTAAAAATGATGACATATTAAGTGCCTTATATACCACTCTTCTCCTTGCATTTTTATCAGCACTAATCGCTACAGTAATTGGTACTACTGCATCGATTGCAATAAATAATATGAAACGAATTCCTAGAACAATACTACTTGGAATTACAAATATTCCGATGTTAAATGCAGATATCGTTACAGGTATCTCCTTAATGCTACTATTTGTTGCATTTAATTATATATTAGGATTCACCAATATTTTAGGTTTTACCAGTGTCTTAATGGCACATATCACTTTTAATATTCCATATGTTATATTAAGTGTAATGCCAAAACTAAAGCAATTAAATAAGAGTACTTATGAAGCAGCCCTAGATTTAGGTGCAACTCGTAATTATGCATTTTTTAAAGTAGT
>JARBTX010000093.1 GCA_029239975.1 Anaerocolumna sp. | reverse complement strand
AAAAATGAAACAAGCAGCAAAACATCTAGTTGGTAAGCATGATTTAAAAGCTTTTTCTGATAATAAAAGAATGAAGAAATCAACGGAAAGAAACATTCATTCTATTGATATTTATACAGATATAAAAGAAATCCTTATAACCATTGAAGCAGATGATTTTTGGCCGAATATGGCAAGAATCATAGTGGGTACATTAATTGAAATTGGTGAAGGTAAAATAGCTCCAGATTATATGAAAGAAATTATTGAAAGTAAAGATAGAGAATTAGCAGGTGAAACGGCTGAGGCAAAAGGTTTGTTTTTACAAGAAGTAATATATCAATAATCCATACTACTTATTTATTTAACCTATATTTAGAAATAAGCTTGGAGGTAACATTATGAGTTTTATTGAAATCTTTGAAAATAAAATCAATATGGTATTAGAAATAACAAAAGATAATGAAGTAAAATTACTTCATTTTTCAGCACTTCCTTTTGATGATACGTGTATTTTAAGAGAAGATTCCAAAAGAGGATTTCGATTGGTTGAATTACAGCTATCCGGATATGACAGACCTGAAGAACGCCATGGTACAAAATATATTGTAACTGCCCCTGGATATAAATTAAAATATCACAACCATAAAGATTATCGAAATGAAATTGGTCGTAAACTTGAAATTATTACAGTTGATCATGACACTAATGTTTATGTTACAAGTCACTTTCAATTTTTTGACGGAATCTCGGTTGTTCGTAGTTGGAGTGAGATTGTTAATAATGGTAATGAAGTTCAAGGTTTGGAATATATATCATCTTTTAATATTACAGGTATCGAAAAAGAAGGTCTAAAGAGCCGTGATGATAAAATGGTATTGCGTATACCACATAATTCTTGGCAAAGAGAAATGCAGTGGCAAGAATATACCTTAGAACAACTTGGTATTGCTTTATCTCAGCCATTGGTGGAACAACGTTCTTCAAAAGCAATTGGAATAACCAATACTGGCAATTGGTCTACCAAGGAATATCTTCCTATGGGTTACTTAGAAAATACGGAAATGGGATCTAGCTTATATTGGCAAATAGAACATAATGGTTCATGGCACTGGGAAATCAGTGATCAAACAGGACATTTATATTTGCAATTATCAGGTCCAACAGAGAATGAATCTCACTGGTTCAAAAATTTAAAACCAGGTGATAGTTTTGTTTCAGTTCCTGTAGCGGTTGGTGTGAGTAGCCTTGGATTTGATAATTCCATGGGAGAATTAACTACCTACAGAAGAGCAATTCGTAGACCAAATAAAGACAATGAAAATTTAGGCATAATTTTTAATGATTATATGAATTGTTTATGGGGGGATCCAACCACTGAAAAAGAAATACCATTAATTGATGCAGCAGCAAAAGCGGGCTGTGAATATTACTGTATAGATTGTGGCTGGTACTCAGCTGGACCTTGGTGGGATGGTGTTGGAGAATGGTTACCATCTAAGGAACGTTTTCCTAACGGATTAAAAGAAGTTATGGATTATATTCGTGATAAAAAAATGATTCCTGGTGTTTGGCTTGAACTTGAAGTAATGGGAACGAAATGTCCAAAAGCAGATAAAGTACCAGACGATTGGTTTTTTATGCGTCATGGTAAAAAGGTTTATGATAGAAGTAGATATCAGCTAGACTTTAGAAACCCTGAAGTTATCGCACATGCGAATGAAGTAATCGACCGATTGGTGAATGAATATGGAGTTGGATATATTAAAATGGATTACAACATTGAGCCAGGTATAGGTACAGAAGTAAATGCAGATAGTTTTGGTGATGGATTGCTTGGTCATGAAAGAGCGTACCTTAAGTGGATTGACGAAGTTTTTCATAAGTATCCAGATTTAATTATCGAGAATTGCTCTAGTGGTGGTTTAAGAATAGATTATGCATTATTAAGTAGATATAGTATTCAATCAACCAGTGATCAGGATGACTATAAGAGATATGCGACTATTGCTGCAAATTCACCAACTGGGTTAACACCAGAACAGTCAGCTATTTGGTCTTATCCATTAACACATGGTAATGGTGAAGAAGTTGTATTTAATATGATAAATGCTATGTTACTAAGAATTCACCAGAGTGGACATTTGGCTAACTTAAGTAATGAACGAATGGAATTAGTAAAAGAAGCATTGGATTATTACAAAGTAATTCGTAACGATATAAAAACTGCCTTGCCATTTTGGCCTCTTGGTTTATCAAAATTTTCTGATTCCTGGGTATGTCTTGGTCTTAAAGCAGGTAATAAAAATTATGTAGCAGTCTGGAGAAGAAATAGTGAAAGTGATGTTTGCTCTTTACCATTAATGCATTTAGCTGGTAAAGAAATCACAGTCTCATGCGCTTATCCAATTAATAGAAATGATTATCCATGTGACTACAATTGGAATTGTAATACTGGAAATTTAACGGTTAAATTGCAAAACGCATTTTCTGCTAGATTGTTTGAAATTGTAGAAAAATGATAGTTTATGACATTTAGCTAATTTTTATAAATATTTAATAAAATTTAACCAAATATTTAGGTTAATAATACGATTGAAAGTTTGGACAAAATGTTATATGATATTTAAAATTCTAAATATTTGGAGGAACCAAATGAAGAATGTAACTATGAAGGACATTGCATCCAGACTTGGTATTAGTACTGTAACGGTTTCTAAGGCTATTTCTGATAAAGATGGAGTAAGCGAAGAATTAAAGGATAAAATTAAAAGTGTAGCAGAAGAAATGGGATATCGTTATAATTCTCTTGCAAAAGGAATGAAAGAGGGTAAAAGTTATAATGTTGGTATTATCATTGCTGACCGCTATATCCGAGATGATGGTGACGCTTTCTATCTTAAGATGTATCAGAGTGTAGTTAAGGCACTATCAAGAGTAAATTATTATGGTATTATGGAAATTGTATCTTCAGAATCTGAAAGAAAACTGGTGATTCCAAATATAATATCAGATAATAAAGTGGACGGTGTCATTATATTAGGTCAAATGGCCTTTGAATATGTGACTATAATTAAAAATTGTTCGATTCCACTTGTTTTCCTGGATTTTTATGATGAATTATTAGACATTGATGCTATTATAAGTGATAGTTTTTATGGGTCATATCTTATAACAAATTATTTAGTTTCAAAAGGACACAAAGAAATTGGATTTGTTGGAAATATTTTTTCAACCAGCAGTATATTAGATCGTTATTTAGGTTATTATAAAGCGTTAATATCAAGCGGTTTAGAAGTTCGTGAAGAATGGATTATTAAAGATCGTAGTGATGATGGTTTATATATCGATTTCGCTATGCCAGATAAAATGCCTACTGCATTTGTTTGTAATAATGATAAAGTAGCATACCTTTTTATTAAAAAATTAAAAAATCTTGGATATGAAATCCCAAAGGATATATCTATCGTTGGATTTGATAATGATATTATTTCTAGTTTATCGACACCTAAACTAACTACTGTGGAAGTTGACATAGCTATGATGACAGAAACAGCTGTAGATGCAATGATCCGGAAAATTAAAGGAGATAAACATTCTATAGGACGAAAAGTAATTTCAGGCAAATTAATTATCAGAGATTCTGTAGAATCAAATCTTTAAAAAATGAAACTTGGGTTAAATTAGCTATCACTAAGGTGATAGCTTTTTTTATGTCTTTTATTAAAATTATATATACATAAAATATATTGAAAAGTAGATAATAAAATATGAAACATGCTCATTGATTATTAAGTTATCGAGAGAATGTATATTGTAGCTTATGAATGCAACTTTAATTAAAGTAACTTAAACAATATGATTTGAACTAAATAATTAACAAAAGTTTTTAATTTAAGTTATTAACTAATTTAGACGATTAAAGTAACTAACAAAAGTATTTACAAAAGCAATTTACTTTAATTAATTAACTAATTTTTAATAATTAACTAAATTAGTCTATAAGTGATTCGCTTAGGTAGTTAATTCGAGTAATTAACTTGAGTGATTAACTTAAATAGTAATTAAGTTATATAGCATTATTTAGTTTAATGATGTAAAATGTTAGTTATATATACCAACTAATATTTAGTACATTAAGTTAGTTTTATTAAGTTTTATATTAAGTTAACTTTATACTTGAATATTAACATTATATGTGTTATTATATATCATTTGAAGATGCTAAAAAGCAGGTCTTATTTGTTGATATATGTAATATGTATATATTAAGAAATATCTTGACAAGTTTATTCGTCATAATATATAATTAATATATAAGTTAACGATAACTTAAAATTACTTAAATTAAGGGAGGTTTCACATGAAAACAAAGAAATTATTAAGTCTATTGTTAGTTATGGTATTGGCATTTTCTTTAGCTGCTTGTGGTAAAAAAAATACAGGCAACAATGAAGCAACTCCAACACCTACTACAACAGAAGGAACTACTGATGGCGGTACTACACCAGATACAGCAGGTGGATTACCAACAATCGATTCCATCAAACTTGGAGAAGATTACAAAGATATAACAGCAACTATCAAGGTTCTTACTCATAGAACAGATATCGTTGATACTAAATTTGCTAATTATATCACAGAATTCCAAAAATTATATCCAAACATCAAAATTGAATATGAAGCAGTAACAGATTACGCTGAAGATGTTACAATCCGTTTAACAACTGGCGATTGGGGCGATATCTGTATGATCCCAACAACAGTTAATAAAACTGAACTTCCTAACCTTTTTGCTTCTTTTGGTAAAAACGAAAATATTTCTAAAGTTTATAACTTTACTAATAACTTTGCTTATAACGGTGAAGTTTATGGTATCGCTTCAACTGGTAATGCACAAGGTGTTGTTTACAACAAGAAAGTATTTGCTGATGCAGGAGTTACATCAATTCCTAAGACTCCAGATGAATTCTTAGATGCATTACAAAAAATCAAAGACAAAACAGACGCTATCCCAATGTACACTAACTTCGCAGCTGGTTGGACAATGGGAGCATGGGATGCTTACATCGGTGGTTCTGCTACTGGTGATGCAGACTATATGAACAACAAATTAGTTCATGCAAAAGATCCATTTGCTAACAGAGGAGATCAAACTGGTCCTTATGCAGTTTACAACACTTTATATGAAGCAACAAAGAGAGGCTTAATCGAAGATGACCCTACTACTACTGACTGGGAAGGTAGTAAAGGTATGATCAATAGAGGTGAAATCGGTACTATGGTACTTGGTTCATGGGCGGTTGTTCAAATGCAACAAGCTGGTGACAACGCAGATGATATTGGTTATATGCCATTCCCTATTACTGTAAATGGTAAACAATATGCTTCAGCAGGCCCTGACTACTGCTACGGTATCAATGCAAATTCTTCTGATGATAATAAAATTGCATCCATGTTATATGTTAAATGGTTAACTGAAAATTCTAACTTTGCATATGATGAAGGTGGTATTCCAATCGTTCTTGGTGCAGAATATCCTCCAGTATTAGATGCATTTGCTGGTGTTGATTTAGTAGTTGATAATCCTGCTCCAGCTGGTGAAGAAACATTCTTCAACGATGTAAATAGTAAATCTGAAGTTGGTATCAACAGCGATAACTATCACGTACAACAAGTATTAGAGTCAGCATTAACAGGCAGCACAACTATGGATGATATTGCAGCTGAATGGAATGCAAAATGGACTCAAGCTCAAACAGATTTAGGTATCGAAGTTAAATAATTAGATATCAACTACGAGCTAGTTCTTTAGGCTAATTTACTAATAATTTATGAGCCAGGGGAAAAAATGCCCTGGCTCATATTAATAGGAGGTATCTATGAGTGGAAATAATGCTTCAGCCGCTACTTCAAAGAATTCATTTAATCTTTTTAAATGGGTTAAAAGTGGTAAAGGTCAGAAGGTAGCGGTAATTGTAACATTTATGATTGCACCACTTTTATTATTGTTAACATTTACTTATTTACCGTTTTTTAAAATGATAGAATTTAGTATGTATAATATGAAATACATTGGTCCAAGAGAATTTGTTGGATTAGAAAATTATAAAGAAGTTTTTTCTAGAAGTGATATATTCGGAGCTTTTAAGTTAAGTATATATTACATGGGTGCTTCAATAGTGCAATTAGCATTAGCTTTATATTTTGCTACATTATTAAGTTTTAAAACAAAGGGTGGAAGTTTCTTTAAAGGAGCTGTATTTTTCCCTTATTTAGTTTGCGGTATTGCGGTTGGATTTGTATTTAAATTCTTTTATACAAGAGGATTTGTATTTGATACAATACTACAAGCAATCGGCTTTGATTTAGAAAAATTACCTTATTGGTTAAAAGATACAAAAATTAATAATATCTCATTGGCAGCAACTTCAGTGTGGAGATATATGGGTCAAAATATGGTATTATTTATCGGTGCGATTATGTCAGTTGACAGTGAATTGTATGAATCATCTAGTTTGGATGGTGCTAACAAATGGCAACAATTTAAATATATCATTTTACCTAGTATAAAAACTATCGTTGTACTTAACTTAATCTTATCTATTACTGGTTCACTTAGTGCATTTGAGCCACCATACGTTATCACAGGTGGTACATTTGGTACAGCAACATTCTTCGTTATGATGAACCGTATTGCGCATGAGCATCAAAAAGTAGGTTTAGCATCTGCAATGGCAGTTGTTTTACTAGGAATTATAATCATTGCTACTATTTTACAAAAGGTATTCTTTGCAGTAGCATTTAATGATGGCGATGATAATTCTAAAAAGACAGCAAAAAGAATGAAAAAGAATAAAAAGGAGGTAGCATAATGAGCATTCAAGGTAGATTTTCAATATTTTTTAGAACATTTTTTAAATATGCATCATTATGTTTAGCTGCTTTTATTTCTCTTGTACCTTTAGCAGTATGCGTTATCACAGCTTTTAAAACAAATGACGAATATAAAACAACGAATGTAATGACTTTACCAGAGAACTGGGGTTATTTTGAAAACTTTAAAATAGCTTGGCAAAAAGCCAATATGGGAGTTGCTTTCTTTAACTCCTTCCTTGTACTTATTGTTGTACTTACTGGTTCCATTCTTTTTGGAACAATGCTTGCGTATGTATTAAACCGATTCCGTTTTCCTGGTAATGGATTAATCAGAAATTTATTTCTTTTTGCAACATTAATTCCAGGTATAGCTACTCAAGTAACTGTATATCGAATTATGTATTCATTAGGCTTAATTGATACACTACATGGTTATATGATATTATTAATGGGTGCTGATGTTATATCAATTTATATTTTCTTACAATTTTTTGAGAATATTCCAGTATCCTTAGATGAATCAGCTATAGTAGATGGATCTACTTATTTTGGTGTATTCTTTAAGATTCTATTTCCTTTATTAAAACCTGCAATTATTACAAGCTTGATTTTAAAAGGTGTTGCTACTTATAATGAATATTATATGGCAAGCTTATATTTACAATCAAAAAATAAATTGGTTACAGTATCAACTTCCCTATATAAATTTACCGGTCCACTAGGCAGCCAGTATAATTATATCTGTGCCGGTGTTATTATAACTATGATTCCTGCGTTAATTATATTTATATCTTGTCAGAAACAGATATATAGTGGTTTAACACAAGGTGCAGTTAAAGGTTAATACAAATTTAAACTAAAGACGAAAAAAATATTTATAAATTAATATAAATAAAAAAATTCATATAAAACACACACAAATCCGTCATATATTTAATATGGAGATTTGTGTGTGTTTTATTTTTTATGAAATATTTTTATAAAATATTTTTATGAAATATTTTTATGAAATAATTTTATGAAATAATTTTATGATATAAATTTTTATGAATTAGAAGTATGAAATAATTTTTTTATATTAATAATTTTAATCATATCGTAGAATAAGTGCTATTTATAAAAATCTTAAAATAAATAATAAAGTAGGAATAGATTGATATATTATGTTGTTATACTTTCATAAAATAGAATTAATAATTGTGTAATGAAAACAATCATATGGAAGGGGAAGTTATGAATAAAGACAATTTACCATTATTGTTGCTCGACAATGGAAGTATGATGAATGTGTTAAACGAAGGAGAATTTAAAGTAACGAATATGACACTTGAGGAAACAAAATCTTTAATCAATATGTTTCATAAAGATGAAATTCTAATGTGCTTTACAAACAGTGATATTACAAATATCATGTTTAATTACCTTGGAGTAGATAAGAATGACTATACTTATAAACAGATACATAAAATGCGAGTTGGTCAAGATGGAGTTGTTTTTAAACTTTATGTTACGCCTTCAGAGACTCAACCTATTATTAAAGCAGAAGATGGGATAGAAGCAAAAAAGATACAAAATATATATATTTATTGCCAAGTGATATCAAGAATTAAATAATAAATTTCAAAAATATCTTAAATAATTGCTTGAATAATCTTAGTCGCACGTAGTCGTTATTGTGCGATTAAGATTATTCTGCTGTAACATATTATAACAACTATCATTTTGATAGCACGGTAGTAATTTCAGAAATATATAATACATGATAATCATCGTTAACATAAGAAGTAGTAGGTATACTAGTATCAATAAAGCTGTTTTTGGTAAAGCTTTGATTAAATAATTTTTTACACAATAAAATAGAATTTGCTTCTTCAAAAATTGGTGTATCATTATAGTGACTAACGGTAAGTCCTGATTTTAATATTTTGTCTTCGATTCTTCCAGATACACCACCTAAATAAGCAAGGGTTTTTTTATAATTATCATCGAAAAAACATAAGGAAAATGTATCAGCAGCATCTACAAATTCTTTTGTGTATCTTTGAGGACGTATTACTATGAAGGCAACATTTTTACTCCACATATGTCCTAATCCACCCCAGGAAGCTGTCATAGTATTAACTTGTCCATCTTTTTCTGCAGTAATTAACATCCAGCCTTCTCCAATCATTTGAAAGGGATTACAACTATATTGCTCGATAGAAATTTCTTTAAATTGACTCATATTATCGCTCCTTATAAAATTAATATATTTAAAAATAAAATCATGCAGGTCAATAATTATACCAATTGTTATTTTAAAATAGGTAAGTTCATATTTGAAATTATACCATAATATGTATTTTTTTAAAATATTATCCATGATTTAAAATAAAAAACCTGATGAAATAAAATGTTTCCTTAATTTAAGGCACATTTTTGTTTCATCAGGTTTTTATTATAAGTTATTACCTAAATATTTAATATATAAATTATTCTACTGTAACGGATTTTGCTAAGTTACGTGGTTGATCTACATTCAAACCACGGTGCACAGAAGTATAATATGCGATTAACTGAAGAACGATTGCAGCTGTAAATGGTGCAAATAAATCATCTAATTCAGTTAAAGCGATATGGTGATCGTAAATAGTTTCTTCAACATCTAAATGACCATTTGTAATAAGAATAACCATAGCGCCTCTAGCACGAACTTCACGGATATTGGAAATCATCTTAGAATATACATTTGACTGAGTAGCCAAAGATATTACTGGAATTCCTTCTGTTACTAGTGAGAGAGTACCATGTTTTAATTCACCTGCAGCATAAGCTTCAGAATGAATATAGCTGATTTCCTTTAATTTTATAGAACCTTCGCAGGAAAGCGCATAATCAAGACCACGACCAATGAAGAATAAATCTTCTGTTTTAGCAAGACTTTGGCAAATCTCGTCGATTGTTTTATCTAATGTTAAAGTTTTTTCTATAGCTGGAATAACAGCTTGAAGATGGCCAATGTAGTTAGCACATTCTTCTTCTGTGATCATACCTTTCACTAATGCATAGTGGAAGGATAGAAGATAAAGGCATGATAGCTGTGCAGTATAAGCTTTTGTACTTGCAACTGCAATTTCAGGACCAGCATGAGTATATAAAACATAATCACTTTCTCTTGCGATGGATGAGCCTTTCACATTAACAATTGATAATGTCTTAGCATTCTTTTCTTTTGCAAGACGAATAGCAGCTAATGTATCTGCAGTTTCACCAGATTGTGAAAGAGTAATTACTAATGTAGATGAATCTAATACTGGATCTCCATAACGGAATTCAGAAGCAATTTCTACTGTAACCGGTATTCGAACCAATTTTTCAAGCAGTACTCTACCAACTAAACCAGCATGCATTGCAGTACCACAAGCCGTAATGATAATACGGTTAATACCATCGTATAGTGAATCTGGAATATTATCAGTAGAAAAGTCAGGTAAATGACCTTTCTTAATTCTTGGCATTATAGTATTTCGAAGGGAATCTGGTTGTTCAAAAATTTCTTTTAGCATAAAGTGAGGGTATCCACCCTTCTTTGCAGCGGTCATATCCCAATTTACATATAACATTTTTGGTGCGATAACTTCACCTGTTAGAGTTGTAACAACGATTTCATCAGCAGTCATTGTTACAATATGTTTTTCAGGAACGACAAAGTATTCTTTAGAATAATCGATTAATGCAACCATATCAGATGCTATAAAGGAACCATCTGTAGCGTGAGTTGCAACCAATGGACTGCCATTACGGATACAATAAATTACACCAGGTTGATCTGAAAATAAGATACAAAATGCATATGCACCTTCTAATTTTGTAACAGCCTTTTTAATCGTATCAACTGCATCACCCTGATATAAGCTATCAAATAACATTGCAGCAATTTCTGTATCTGTTTGTGAAATTGGATGTCTTCCAGTTGCAGCAAGTTCAGTTTCTAATTCATGATAATTCTCGATGATACCATTATGGATAATAGTAACATTACCACATGAATGTGGATGTGAATTAGTATCTGATACACCACCATGAGTAGCCCAACGAGTATGGCCTATACCACAATTACTATCTAGTCCATTACTTTGTTCAACTTTTTCAAGTAAATTAGATACTTTGCCAGTTGTTTTAACTGTTTGAATGCCAAATTTATCTACATAAGCAATTCCAGCACTATCATATCCTCGATATTCTAATGCTTGTAATCCTCCTAAAAGTACCTTTTTAGCCTCTAAGTTACCAGTAAAACCAATAATTCCACACATAATTTAATCTCCTTTTATTCATTTTTCAATGTTCTTTTACGAATGAATTCATAGCACTACTAAGCTTCGGAGATATTTCCGAAGTCATAAGTAAAACCTAATTCATATAAACTTGGTTATATCGCTGTTGTGCTATAGTTACCCATAGTTTTTTCGATATATCACACGTCCAAGTACATGAGAGAGCATCCGCCGAATACTTCGCTAACTCTCTACCTCGTTAACCCCCAAAAAATACGACCCAAGGAGGTGCATGGCGCTAATTTAAACATTTCTGTTAGTCAGATCTTGGGTTGATCTTAATTAATAGTTACAATACTATCACAAACTTATTATATGAAATTAAACTCCTTTCTGTGAATATTAAAATATACGAAAAAATATAACAATTTGTGATGAACTAATGGTAACATGAAAGACCTTCAAAGTCAATCCAACAAACAATCCCAGATAAAGTAATTAATTAACAATTTAGACTAATGTATGATAATATAATATAAATTGTTTTTTTATAATTAATTGAATATAATAATAAATAGTGAAATTATACTAAAGTCAATAACGTATTTTAATGAGAAAAATAATTCGATTATTATTGAGAAGGAGTGTAATATGAAATCCAATATTTTAAAGGCAATTTTATGGGGAATTACAATTATGGTAGGGTTGGTTCTTGTAGATTTGATAAAAGGTACGGAAATAAACTTTTTACTTGCAGTTATTGGCGGTCTGGTAATGGCAATCGTAGTTTTTTTAATCTCGCTAATATTCAATAATAAGAAAGCTAAAAAATAAACGTAACCAAAGTAAACAGTGCAGGAGATATGTAAAAGAAAAGAAGCTTATGTTATACGGCAACTTTTTTCTTTAAATTCGTGTCTACATAAGCTTCTTTTTCAGTCAGATTAATTAGAAAGACAGTTTTAACAAGATCCTATATATTCTATATCCCATAGTAAACAATAGTTATTTAACACAAAATGCAATACCACAAACACCAGGGCCAGCATGTGTACCAACAACACTTCCAATTGGACTTGTGATACGTTTTTCTACTTCAAGAGTACTACCGGCATAGTCTAAAAATTGATTCATATTATCCATACTACCAGAATAACCAACGCAATAATATTTTGTAAAATCTATTCCACCAGTGGATTCAATTAATTTTATTAGTTTACCAAATGCTCCAGACATCCCCCTTGACTTACCTGCTACGCCTACTTCACCGTTTATTACTTCAATTATCGGTTTAATATTAAGGATAGTACCTGCAAGAGCACCAACGCTTGATAATCTACCACCTTTTTTTAGATACTCTAAACTTTCCACCAAAGCAAATAGACGGATTTTATGTTTTGTTGTTTCAATCTCATTAATAATATCCTTGGCTGGATAACCTTTTGTTACCATATCTACAGCAATACGAACTAATATTTGTAATCCAAGTGTCACAGTTAAACTATCAATAATATGGATATCATCATAATCGCAAATATCTTTTGCTATTACAGCACTTTGATAAGTGCCACTTAATTTAGATGATAATGTAATAACGATTACAGTATCTTTATTTTTTTTCGCTTCTTCAAAATAAGGCAAATATTGATCAGGAGTCAATTGACTAGTGGTAGGCAATTTTTCAGCTTGTACTAATTTTTTATAAAAATCTTCATTTAAAAGATCGATACCATCAGAATATTCTCCTTCAGTAAAAATAACTCGAAGTGGTAAAACTGTGATACCAAACTCAGAAGCTTGTTTTTGACTAATGTCTGAAGTGGAATCGGTAATAATTTTAATACTCATAAATCCTCCTAGTGTACGTTGATTATTTTATAGATATAAAATAACGGTGTAGTGTGCTTAAGGCAAGTGCAAGAGTTGATATCTCTTCATCAGATAGAGTTCCTGTAACATTATTTACTAAGTCATTATGAAATTGTCTATGTGACTTGTATGCTTTTTCGCCTAATGGAGTTAAAGTAACATTAACTCTTCGTTTATCAGATGGTAATTTGGTTCTTACAAGATATCCCTTATTTTCTAATGTTTTAACAGAAGTGGTCAATGTACTTGATGTAACCATTAATTTATTCGCAATCTCTGTCATAGTATTGGTATTATCTTGACAACTATCATATACCGCTTCAATCACATGGATTTCACTAATTGATAAGTTACCTAATTCATCTTTTGAAAGACTTGCCTCTTCCAACCGTAATATATCATTAAATATTTTTACTAAAAAAGTATTTAACTTTTCTTTGTTATCATTCATAACTACCTCCATACTTTGAACTTCAAAATATTTTTTTTATTATATCAAATTATCCATATTTTAGTCAATATTATTTTGAAGTTCAAAATATTTTTATTATACCCCGTAGGATTGTGTTTGTGGATCTAAAAATAAATTTAGTTGTGGAGGATAATAGGTAAAAACAACGAACAATATTAGAAATAGTAAAAGTATAGCTATACTACACCACCTAACCGATACACTATCAAAATTATAATTCTTTACAAAATAGTAAGAGATGATATGTGCTAAAATTACACTTATGATAAATATGATTATGTCTACAACTACAAAATGCCTGCCTATAATACCTGAATAGGTATAAACTAAACTAAGAATAAAATAGATGCCAGATAATATTCCAAATGTCTTTGCTAAAATATAACTATTATATCTTCTTCCAAGAAAAAGATATTCCAACACAGCATATAGAAGCATTGGTATAAAAAGTAGTTTTAAATGTTCCCAATTACTTTCATTAACAGATGAAAAAGCTGCAACTACCAAATTTTCTTCCGACCATTCATAGGTAAAATGAAGTAATACACCAGCACCTATGGTAAAAATAGCTCCTAATATTTCACTGTAGATTATTTTTTTAAACATGATTCACCTTCCTTAAGATTATTGTCTGCCTATTCAGTTAATTTATTCTAAAAGTTTGTAACTACTAAGTATCAATTACATTGTAAAAAAAGTCTTTTCTGCTATAATGAATGTATAATTGTGTATTATTTCGAGTAAAGATCTATAGAAAAAAACAAAACTTAATAAATTTGTCTAATCGTTATGGGATTTTTAGATGTTATCGCATTACTTATGAATATTCTAGAAGAAAGGTTTGTTATCAATGAATCCAGATATACTACATGAATTAGAAATAATTCGTGATGAAGAAAAAGATATTCTTAATGGAAATCGTAAGATAGAAAAAAGTATATATACTAAGAACAAAGAGTTTGTAGTTGATAGTAAACTTATGCTT
Organism: Anaerocolumna sp.; assembly: GCA_029239975.1. GTDB lineage: Bacteria > Bacillota > Clostridia > Lachnospirales > Lachnospiraceae > Anaerocolumna. Next base: position 3,487 of record JARBTX010000093.1, on the reverse strand, counting down.
GAAAAGGGTAAGTTAATTGATATAAGACCACATACTAGATTTCTTTCTTTTCCAAAACATAAACATAATTTTATCGAAATTATTTATATGTGTGAAGGTGTAACCACACATATTATTGATGATAATTATGAAGTTATATTAAAACAAGGTGATTTACTTTTTTTAAATCAAAATTCTTACCATGAGATATTACCGGCTGGAATTCATGATATTGCAATTAATTTTATTGTACTCCCTGAATTTTTTGATGTTGCTTTTAGAATGCTAGAAGATGAAAATGTTTTGAGAGATTTTTTAATCGGATCTTTAAAAAAAACCACATCACTAGCTACCTTTATGCATTTTCGTGTATCTGATGTGTTACCTATACAAAATTTGGTTGAAAATATGGTATGGTCACTATTATATAAACAACCAAATAGCAGGCAGATGAATCAGACTACCATGGGATTACTTTTCTTACAGTTGTTAAATCATACAGAAAAAATTGAACTTAATCATGTGAATCAGTATGAGAGAAAGTTGGTATTTGCAATACTTCGTGATATTGAGGAAAATTATAAAAATGCAAGTTTGAGTGAACTTTCTAAAGAATTAAATCAACCCATTTATTATCTTAGTAAGCTGATTAAGCAAAATACAGGTCATAATTATAAAGAATTATTACAAATAAAAAGGTTAAATCAAGCGATTTATTTACTTACAACAACTAGACTTCCTGTAGCAGATATTATTGTAGCAATAGGTTATGACAATGCAAGTTACTTTCACAGAGTATTTCGTAATCGATATGGCGTTACTCCAAAAGAATATCGGGATACAAAAGAAATAAATATTAATTAACTTAATACGTATTCATAGATTTATTTTAGGTTTTATAAGACTAAAAATGTATCCAGTTGTTAGTAATTTTCTAAATGACTGGATGCTTTTTTTATTGTTTCTTATTAAAATAAATTTATATAACTTTTTTTATTCTGAATGCTTTTGATCTGAATGCTTTTGATTTTGGACTCTTTTGATTATGTAATTTATTGACTATGAACTCTATTGATTATGAACTCTTGTGATTATGATGCTTTTGATTATAAACGCTTTGGATTTTGAACTCTATTGAATATGAACCTTTTGACTATGGACTCTATTGATTATGAACTCTTGTGATCATGAATGCTTTTGATTATAAACGCTTTAGATTTTAAACTCTATTGAATATGAACCTTTGGCTATGAACACTTTTGACTAAAAACTCTTTGACTACGAACTCTTGTGATTATGAATTCTGTTGATTATGAATTCTTTTACATGACATTTTATTAAATAATATAGTTATAATTCAAACATGTAAGGGTCGTATTTTGGATTTGATTACACCGCAACAACGGTATAATGGAGTTTAAGGATAATTAGATTTTAATTTAGAGGAGGTTTATTATGAATTATACAAAGGAATATGATCTGATTGTTGCAGGTGGTGGTCCTGCAGGCATTGGTGCAGCGTTATCTGCTGCAAGAAATGGAATAAAAGTATTATTAATTGAAAGAGCAGGCTTCCTTGGTGGAATGGCTACCAATGCAGCGGTACCAGCCTTTTGCCCATATACAGACGGGGAGAAAGTTATTATAAGTGGTATTGGATTAGAAATTTTAAATTTAATGAAACAAGAAAGTTATAAGAGTCCTTTTTATGATAACAAAGAAGGTAGGTTAAAAGAATATGATTGGGTTCCAATTGATCCAGAAATATTAAAACGTGTTTCAGAACAGTTGGTTATTAAGAGCGGATGTGATATTTTATTACATACAGTCGTAACAGGAGTAACCGTTTTAAATGGTATGATTAAATCGGTCAATGTTCATAATAAAGGTGGAAACCTCTCTATTCACGCGAACTATTTTATTGATTGCACTGGAGATGCGGATTTAGTTGCCATGTCTGGTGGTGAATATGAATATGGTGATGAATTGGGCTTAGTACAAGCTGGCACCTTGTGTTTTCGCATTGCAAACTTTGATACTGATAGATTTATGGAGTATGCAAGGGAAAATGGTGAAGATGGGAATCTAAATGTAGCAGTGAAAAAAGCGAAAGAAAACAATGAATTCCCTAAAGATGAGCGTTACGTTGCAGGTATCGCATTACAGGCAGATGGAATGGCAGGATTAAATTTTGGTCATGTATATCATTTTAACCCACTAGATGGAGCAGATTTAACCAGAGCAGAAATCGAAGCAAGATCTAGATTACCTGAGTTTATGAATTTCTTAAAGAAATACGTTCCAGGAGCAGAACATGCAGTATTAGCGTCGTCAGGCCCAATGATTGGGTTACGTGAATCTAGACGTATAAAAGGTGATTATAAACTAACAAAAGAAGATTATTATAATAGAGCTAATTTTTCGGATACGATAGCAAGATATTCCTATCCAATTGATATACATGCAGCAACTCCTAACCATGATGATTATGAAGCTAACCGAGAATATGTAACATCAAAGTATAAAATAGGCGAAGCATATTCTATACCTTATAGAGCACTAATTCCAGTTGGATTTTCAAATTTATTAGTAGCAGGTAGAACAATTAGCTCCGACAGAGCTATGATGGGTTCTGTACGAGTTATGCCAGCTTGTTTTGCAACCGGGGAAGCTGCAGGAGTTGCAGCTGCTATTTGTAGCAATAAGACAATCGATTTTAGAACAATATCAATAAAGGAATTACAAGAAAAATTAATGAAACAAGGTGCAATATTAAATTAGCCACCATCAGATTTTATACATTCGTAAGTCGGATAATGGATTTACCCATAAGACAAATTATTATATCATTTAGTAGTAAACAAAACACGCAAAAGCGTAGTGTAAAGGGAGGAAATACGATGAAGCATTACAAAAAATTATTAGCACTTGGCTTATCTTTAGTGTTAACAATGTCTTTGGCTACCGGTTGTGGTAAGCCCAATGATACAAGTACAGATGGTACAAAAACAGAAACAGGAAGTACCGACACAACTGACAATTCTTCAGTGGATACGACAAAAGGAAATGAAACTACAGGTGAAAAAACTAAGGTTGTTATCTGGTCAAAAGATAGACACGATGCAGACTTAATCACAGCAAGAGTTGCAGAATATAATGAAACCAATACTGATAATATTGAAGTTGACTATCAAATCTATACAGAAAACTACGAGCAAGCAATTGATATGGCTTTCCAATCAGGTGAAGCACCAGATATTTTAACGCAACAAACACAAATTTTCCAAAAATATGTAAACAGCGGTAGATGGGCTGATTACAATCAATTTATGGATGATGATTTTAAGAAAACATTTGGTTCAGTCATTGTTCCAGGCATGAACGAAATTGATGGTAAAGTTTATTACATACCTACAACAGGTACTACAGGACGTTTATTCTACAACAAAGCTATCTTTGAAAAAGCTGGTATTGCAAATCCACCAGCAACGTTAGAAGAGATGGTTGA
>JARBTX010000172.1 GCA_029239975.1 Anaerocolumna sp. | reverse complement strand
AGAGAATGATAGGAAGAATGATTCAAGGTCATATAATTCCAGACAAGAGAATGATAGGAAGAATGATTCAAGGTCATATAATTCCAGACAAGAGAATGAAAGAAAAAATGATTCAAGGTCATATAATTCCAGACAAGAGAATGAAAGAAAAAATGATTCGAAATCACATAATTCCCAAAAGAGTAATAGCAAACGGAATGATTCGAAAATGTATAATGCAATACAGTTAAGCGATAGAAAGAATGATTATAAAAAGTATTTTAAAAAATAGATAAACATTCAGGAGATTATAGTTAATCATCAAAACATTACAGATTGAGTTGTTACAAATTCACTATTAATTTTGAGATAACTCTTAAATTCCTGATGTTTCGGTAGCATGGAGGATTCAAATGGAGCAAAAAATAACTAGAATGAAAGAACTTGTTAGTCTGTTAAATGAAGCTGGCAAGGCTTATTATCATGAAGATAGAGAAATCATGAGTAATTATGAATATGATGCGCTTTATGACGAACTAGTTGCAATAGAAAAAGAAACAGGAGTCACTCTATCCAATAGTCCAACGGTTAAAGTAGGATATGAAGTATTAAGTGAATTGCCTAAAGTTAGACATGACTCCCCTATGTTATCTTTAGATAAAACAAAAGATGTAGAAGCTTTAAAAGATTGGTTAGGTAACCAGAAAGGAATATTATCCTGGAAGCTAGATGGTCTAACCATTGTATTAACCTATCAAGATGGTAAATTAGCCAGAGCTGTTACTAGGGGTAATGGAGAAATCGGTGAAGTAATAACCAATAATGCTAAAGTATTTAAAAACATCCCACATAATATCTCCTATAAAGGTGAACTAGTTATTCGTGGGGAAGCGGTAATTAGTTATAAAGATTTTGAAAAAATCAATGCAGAAATTGATGATGTGGATGCTAAGTATAAGAATCCAAGAAACCTTTGCAGTGGTAGTGTAAGACAATTAAATAATGAAATTACTGCAAAGAGACATGTTAATTTCCTTGCATTTAGTATAGTAAGTACTTCAGATAATATGGACTTTTCAAATTCCAGATGGAATGGGTCTGTTTGGCTTAAGAACTTAGGTTTTGATGTAGTGGAGCAAAAAATGGTTACAAAAGAAACAATAGATGAAACAGTAAAATGGTTCTCTGAAGAGATTACATCAAACGATTTCCCATCCGATGGATTAGTATTAACACTTGATGATATTACCTACAGTAGGTCCCTTGGTTCTACTGCAAAATTCCCAAGAGATTCTATAGCATTTAAATGGGCAGATGAAATCAAAGAAACCACACTAAAAGAGATTGAGTGGAGTGCATCAAGAACTGGTTTAATCAACCCAATCGCAGTATTTGACCCAGTTGAATTAGAAGGTACTACAGTAAGTCGAGCAAGTATCCATAATATTAGTATAATGGAATCCTTAGAACTTGGAGTTGGTGATACCATTCAAGTATATAAAGCCAATATGATTATTCCACAAATAGCAGATAACTTAACAAGAAGCGGACACATAGACATACCGGATGCCTGTCCAGTTTGTCATGAACCAACCAAGATAAAACAAGATAATGATGTGAAATCACTTTATTGTACCAATCCAAATTGTTTAGCAAAAAAAATTAAATTATTTAATCATTTTGTAAGCCGTGATGCAATGAATATAGAAGGGCTATCCGAAGCAACCATTGAAAAATTCATTGCTGAAGGTATGATAACAGAATTAGCCGATATCTTTAAACTAGATCGTTACAAAGATAAAATAGTAGTAATGGAAGGCTTTGGTGAAAAGTCTTATAAAAACCTAATAAAATCCACAGAAAAAGCTCGTAATACCAATACAGCTAAATTCTTATATAGTTTAGGAATCCAAAATATTGGACTATCCAACGCAAAATTAATCTGTAAAGAGTTACGTAATGACTTTGATAAGGTTAGAAATGTAGACAAAGAGACACTTCTAACAATCCCTGGAATTGGTGATGTGATTGCAGATTCCTTTATTGAATTTTTCTTAAACAAAGAAAATCAAAATATAGTGGATGACTTATTAGAAGAGATAACCTTAGAAAAACAAGAAGTAAATGAAGAGAGCCAAACTTTAAGTGGTAAAACATTTGTAATTACAGGTTCTGTCATTCATTTTTCTAACCGTAATGAATTAAAGGATGTAATAGAGTCACGTGGCGGAAAAGTAACTGGTTCTGTAACAAATAAGACGGATTATCTCATCAATAACGATAATTTATCCAATTCTTCGAAGAATAAAAAAGCAAAAGAATTAGGCATTCCGGTTATTACGGAAGAAGAATTTATGCAGTTGATAAAGGAGTAAAGGATAGGGAATAAAAGATAGGGAATAAAGGATAGGGAATAAAGGATAGGGAACAAAAGATAGAGAACAAAAGATAGAGAATAAAGGATAAGGAATAAAAGATATAGAATAAAAGATATAGAATAAAAGATATAGAATAGAAGATAAAGGAATAAAGGATAGGGGAATAATAGGGAACAAAAGATAGAGTTTAAAGATAGTATAAAGTTGTGTAATATATAATAGTCAATGGAGATTAGATAATTTTTGGGGTAGTCAAAAGTTTTTTTTTCATGGATATGAATTATTTACAAGTAATTTATACTTTAAATAATAATTTAACTTTTGACTTCCTAATATTTTTTGCTGTTCTTTATATTAAAGTGAAATAGAATAAATATACTTAAATAAAGAGTCTTAACGATACTATGTTATAACGATTTTCTTATAATGTATAGGTGGCATTAGAGTAGAGAATATAATTCTATATGTTTCTTAATTAATAATATTGTTTTAGTAAAATGAATTAATTTTTATTAATCTCAATTAATAATTTAATATATTACAATAAATTCTTTAACCATTTCATTTGATAATAAAGTTATAGTGTATTAAGATAAAATATATATAAAAAAATTGAAAGCAGGTGATGGTATGCCGATTAGAGTACAAAGTGATTTACCGGCTAAAAAAATACTAGAAGATGAGAATATATTTATCATGGATGAGAAAAGAGCCATGCAACAGGATATACGTCCACTTCGTATCGTAATTTTAAATCTAATGCCTTTAAAGGAAGATACTGAAGTGCAATTACTTAGAAGTTTATCCAATACTCCTCTTCAGGTTGATATTACATTTTTAACAACTGGTTCTTACGTTGGAAAGAATACTGCAGCAAGTCATTTAGACCAATTTTATCAAACTTATGATGATATTAAAAACAAAAAATTCGACGGTTTGATTATAACAGGTGCACCAGTAGAGCAAATGGAATTTGAAGAGGTAAACTACTGGAATGAATTAATTGATATCATGGATTGGTCAAAACGTAATGTAACATCTACATTACATATTTGTTGGGGAGCTCAAGCTGGATTATATCATCACTTTGGAATACGCAAAATGCCACTAGATCAAAAGATGTTTGGAGTATTTCCACATAAAGTATTAAATCGTAAAGAGCCGTTTGTACGTGGTTTTGATGATGTATTCTACGCACCACATTCCAGACATACAACCGTTTCAAAAGATGATATTGTAAATAATCCTAATTTAACAGTTTTAGCAGAATCCGATGAAGCTGGTGTTTTCATAACAATAGCAGATGAAGGAAGACAAATATTTGTTATGGGTCATCCGGAATACGATAGAATTACTTTAGACAAAGAATATAAAAGGGATAAAGATAAAGGGTTAGATATACAATTACCGAAGAATTATTATCCGAATGACAATGATGAGAATAGACCAAATCTAATTTGGAGAGCACATGCAAATGCTATGTATACTAATTGGTTGAATTATTATGTATATCAGGTAACTCCTTATGAACTCTAAAATACCTTTATATACCAATGTCAGAGGTATTTTGTAGAAAATCAAAAGTATCATAAATTGTCACCAACTATCATATCCTTGGTATCAGGTTTTTGATATTTCTAAGGAAAGAAATAAACAATATTAATACTGTTTAGTAAACAATTAGCCTATATATACTTTTTCATCTAAAATAAAGCATTTAATCCATAAAGATTGAATGTTTTATTTTTTTCTTTAAAATTATATTGAACATAATGAAAAATGTTGGACATAAATGATTACAGTTAAAATCATATAGATTTAGATATAGGAGTAATCTTGAAGATAGTGTATTTAATGTAGTCGGGGGAATGATATTAAAAGAAGATTTCTCAGATTGCAACGTTAACGAACTTTATGTTCTCCACTCTGTGATTAAGTACCAAGGTTAAAACTTATGAGACTTAATACTCCTAAAAAGGCTATGGCTCGCTTTGTTAGCGACAGTTGGTCGTTTTTTACAGATGA
>JARBTX010000005.1 GCA_029239975.1 Anaerocolumna sp. | reverse complement strand
GTTTCAAACAAATAATATAATATTGGTAAATAAGAAAAAAGCATCCGTTTTTGATAATGGATGCTTTTTTTTACATTAGTTGGTTTACTTTGTACGGTCCGTTAATATTAGTAACTAATCTGTTCCATATATTTAGTAAAAAAGAAGGTGATAGTTATGTTAAGTAAAAAAAGAATTTATCTTCTGGCAATTTTATTAGTTGTTTTCTTCGCTACAATTATGATTGTCTTTTTTGTAAATACTGATACAAAAAGTGATTACAAGGGGACTTTAGTAAAAGGTTATAGTCAGGAGGCGTTAATCTGACATGAAGGATGGCTGCATTTATCTTAAAATCGACAAAAATAACTTAGTTGAAAAAAAGAATGTTCATATGCAAGATATCGCCCAAATATATGGTGCAGATAAAAAAATGGTAAATGATATTAACCGAGTAACAGTACTCACTGTAAAATCTGATAAGAAAGAAAATTATATATTTTCAATATTAAAATTAATAGAGCAAATAGATCAATTATATCCTGGTATTGAAGTTATTAATTTAGGTGAGAAAGATTTTATTATTCATTATGATCCACCGAAGAAAAAATATAAATTGATAGAAATTTTAAAAGTCATTCTTGTTTCGCTTATGGTATTTTTTGGAGCAGCGTTTACTATCATGACTTTTAACGAAGATGCAAATGTAAAAGTGGTTTTCGACACAATGTTTGAATTAATTGTTGGAAGGAAAAAGAGCGGAACATCAATACTAGAAATTTCCTATTCGATCGGTTTGCCACTTGGTATCATCGTATTCTTTAATCATTTTTCTAAAGTGACTGTAAGTAGTGATCCAACTCCGTTGCAAGTCCAAATGCGATTGTATGAAGAAGATTTGGATAAAACCCTGATAGAGAATGCTAGTAGGGAGGATAAAATAATTGATATCGATTAAAACCATCTTACTCGCAATCATTGGTTTTACCGGTGGTTTTATAGTTGCAGCAGGAGTATTTGCTTTTATTACAAAGATTGGTGTTTTAATTCGTCTTGCAGTTCGTACAAAAACTGCCAATCGTATATTACTTTATGAAGATTTAGTTACATTAGGTGCAGGCATTGGAAATGCTATTTTACTATTTGAAATTAAAGTACCAGTTGGCTATATAGGGTTAATCATCTTTGGTTTATTTGCAGGTGCATTTGTAGGTTGTTTGGCAGTGGCCTTAGAAGAGACTCTTCAGGTTTTTCCAATTATAACTCATAAATTTAAGTTAAAATTTGGAATGCCAATTATAGTATTATGTTTAGCTTTAGGAAAAGGAATTGGTGCATTTATTCAACTATTTATTATGGTAAAAAAATGATAGGCAAAAACGAAACTATATAGTTTATTGCATAGATTATACAATATATACGAATTCTCTAGCTTCAGTTGCCGTAAAGGGCATGATTTGACTATAAAATTGTTTGTATTGTATAAGCAATAAGGACATCTTTGATGTTTCGTAATTGCTTATTAAAATATAAGTTAAAAAGGAGTTAATATGTATGGCAAATAATAACAAACAAAAAGTCACCGCCTCTGATGTTGTTCGTGAGACTGACAAAAATGCGAAAGAGCAAAAGTATAACAAATATGTAAAAGATATGACACCAAAACATAGCACAATTGGTGATATGTGCAAAGCATTTTTAGTAGGTGGGATTATCTGTACTATTGGCCAAGGATTTATGAATCTGTATCAATCTTGGGGCGCAAAAGAAGAACTAGCATCTTCTTACACTTCACTTACACTGGTACTTATAGCGGTTATATTAACTGGATTAAACATCTACCCAACGTTAGCGAAATTTGCAGGAGCAGGAAGTGTTGTTCCGATCACAGGATTTGCAAACTCAGTAGCTGCACCTGCAGTAGAATTTAAAAAAGAAGGACAAGTATTTGGTATCGGATGTAAAATATTTACCATTGCTGGACCGGTTATACTTTACGGTATTTTTTCTTCTTGGGTTCTAGGTGTAATTTATTATGTTCTAAAGCAATTAGGAGTAGTGTAGTGTATATTGGGCTAACACTGAGATTGGTAGTGTTTTAAGTAGATTGGAGGCTATTATGCAAAATCAAAACAATAAATCAAGTAAGATTGTTGGTAAACAAAGCATTATTTTTACTAATCCGCCTGAGATTTTATCTGGATCATCTGTTGCTGGTAAAAAAGAAGGGGAAGGTCCATTAGGCAGTTTTTTTGATCAGGTAGAAGAAGATCCAATGTTTGGTGGTACAACATGGGAAGATGCAGAAAGTCGTCTTATGAAAAGGGCAGCTGAAATTGCTATTGAAAAAGCGGGATTAAAAAATGACGATATAAGATTTTTAATTGGTGGCGATTTATTAGGCCAGTTAATTGCAACTTCTTTTGGTATAGTGGATTTACAAATACCTTTATTTGGTGTATATGGTGCTTGTTCAACAATGGGTGAATCGATGGCATTAGGTGCAATATTAGTCGACGGTGGTTATGCGGATAAAGTATTAGCATTAACTTCTAGTCATTTTGCTGGCGCTGAAAAGCAATTTCGTTTTCCATTAGGTTATGGTAATCAAAGACCAATGGCTTCGTCCTGGACTGTAACAGGAAGTGGTGCAGTAGTTATTGGTAATAGTAATAATAATTCAAAAAATGAGCAAACTAATGAGGAGAATCCTTCCATAATTATAAAAGGTATAACAGTTGGTAAAATTGTTGATTATGGATTAAAAGATTCTATGAATATGGGAGCTTGTATGGCTCCAGCTGCATATAATACTATATCACAGAATTTAAAAGATTTAGGTATTTTACCAAATCATTATGATCGTATCATAACTGGAGATTTAGGATATGTAGGTAAAGATATTTTGATTGACTTGTTAAAACAAGATGGTTATGATATAAGCAGTAACCATATGGATTGTGGTATTGAAATATTTGATAAAGAATCACAAGATACCCATTCTGGTGGTAGTGGATGTGGATGTAGTGCTATCACATTAACTGGATACATTTTTCAAAAGATGCGAAAGCATGAATGGAGCAGGGTTTTATTTGTTCCTACAGGAGCTTTACTTTCTCAAGTAAGTTTTAATGAAGGTAATTCAGTACCTGGTATTGCTCATGCAATCATTTTGGAAGTATGTTAAAAGGAGGTTACTATGGATTATTTAAAAGCATTTTTAATCGGTGGAGCTATTTGTGCGGTTGTTCAGATTTTTATGGATAATACCAAGTTAATGCCAGGAAGAATCATGGTTATACTTGTTTGTTTGGGTTCATTACTAGGTGCCATTGGAGTATATCAACCATTTATAAAATGGGCAGGCGCAGGAGCTAGTGTACCACTTGTAGGTTTTGGAAGTTTATTATTTAAGGGAATTAAAGAAGCTGTTGATAAAGAGGGATTTATAGGATTATTTAAAGGCGGCTTTACTGCGTCTGCTGTTGGTATATCAGCGGCGTTAATATTTAGCTATATTGCATCTTGGATTTTTAGTCCTAAGATGAAAAAATAAATTGAATAAGTTATATTTCAAGCAGAATTATATACCTTTAATATTTGGTTAATCGAATGATTTAAATAGGATAATATTGAAGAATATTGTTATATTTTACAAGAGAAGGGTATATAACTGCTTTTAATATAGATTAAGAAGCTGCCTAGTAGTAGGCAGCTTCTTTGTAGTTTAGGTGTATTATTTTAATGTTGAATTAAATATTAATGAAATCTAAATATTTATTGATCATAATCATAGTAGAATTCTATATCAATATCTTCATCAGGAGTAGTAGTTGTTGGGTCTTCAGGTGTTGTGTTATTACCTGCTCCATTATTACCTGCACCATTATTACCTGTTCCATTATTACCGTTACCTGTATTAGGGGCACCTGTAGTATTATCGATATCTTCTTGGTCAATGCCATTGTTACTTTTATCATTATTATTAGGAATAACACTACCACCAGATTTGTGGACTTTACAAGTATCAGTTGGTAATATAAAAGGTGTATCCTTGGTTTTATTTGTTTCTTCTTTTATTAAATAAACAACTTCTTCTAATAATGATTCTGGACAATATTTACCTGCTATTTGTTTTGTACTCTTATCAATTGTAACTTTCACGTGACTGTCACACTTTTCAGTAGGTACAGAACCTTTTGCAAAATACTCTGTTTTAACCGTTGAGCCACCAATATATTTATCACATAATCCATCAACAGCTAATTTACCACTCTTTGTACATATTTTAGCAGTTACGATAGAGTCTGGTATTGTAAATGGAATAGATTCTAACTCTAATTCGGTATGAATTCGCTCCATTATTTCACGCCATAACTTTTTGTGATACGTTTTATCAGTTTGTGATTTATTACTATCATATCCAGACCAGATACTAGCTGTATAGTAAGGTGTATATCCTGCAAACCAAAGGTCCTTATCATCGGACGTAGTACCTGTTTTTCCTGCCACCGGCATATTAGAATGAAGGAATTTAATTAATTTACCAGTACCTTTTGTGACTACATCTTCCATTGCACTAGTTAATAGATAAGATGTAGATTCTTTCATGACTTGTCTTGTCGTTGTTTCATTCTTTAATAATACTTTACCATCATGATCTAATATTTTAGTATAAAATGTTGGTTTTGTATAAACACCATCATTTGCTACAGCAGCAAATGCAGCGGTTAATTCAAGATTGGTAACACCATCTGTAATACCACCAAGTGCCATGGATAAGTTAATATCTGAATAAACCTTACCATTATCACTCGTTTTATTATCAACTAAAGTTGTAAAACCTAATTTCGTTAAATAATCAAATCCAATCTGTGGTGTTACTGTAGCTAAAGTTTTTACGGTAACAATATTCATGGAGTTTGTAATTGCTTCACGTAATGTTGTTAATCCTTTATAAGATTCACCATCCCAGTTATTAACGAATTTATCAGTACCAGGGTATTTATATGGTGCATCATCTACTACAGATGCTAATGTCATTCCTGCAGAGTCAAGGGCTGGCATATAGGTAGATAACACTTTAAATGTTGAGCCAGGTTGTCTTTTGGTATTAGTCGCACGATTTAAAGTTCTATTACCGGTCTTTTCACCACGGCCACCAACTAGAGCAACTACTTGACCATTTGTCTGGTCCATAATAACCATAGAAGATTGTGGCTGAATAATTAAACTAGTATTTTCAGCAAGTATGGTAACACCATCAACTACTTTGGCTTCTCTAAACTTAGCTACACGAGAGAGAGCATCTTCTTTGTTGGTAAAATAAGTTGAGAAAGTTGGGTCTGCTTTATAATAATCTTCTAAATCATTGGTATGATAATGAATTTCTGTACCATCTTCTTTCTTAATGGATAACGCATAGGTTAATTCCCAGAATGATGTTTTCCCAATCTCAGGGAAGAAGGATTCATCGGAATACACATCATTTACAATTGACTGTACTTTTGAATCTTGAGTGGTATATATACTTAATCCACCACTATAAAGTGCATTGCTAGCTTGCGTATAAGTGTAACCTTTTTCTTTTTGTAGATCATCTATTACTTGCTCGATTAACTCATCGACAAAATAGCTATAAAAAGATGTTTCGCCTAATTCATCATTAACATTTTGAATTCTTTTGTAAACATCATCATTAACTGCTTCGTTATATTCTTCTTCTGTGCAAAATCCTAACCTTTTCATATTACCTAGAACTAGCATACGACGTTCAGCATTTGCCTCAGGATTATTTATTGGATTCATTTTCGTAGGCGATTTTGCAATAGAAGCAATAACTGCTGCCTCTGATAAATTCAGTTCACTGACATCCTTGTTAAAATAGCGCTTCGAAGCTGTTTGAACACCGTAGGTTCCAGCACCTAAATTAATATAATTTAAATAATATTCTAAAATAGAATCCTTGTCTAACTTATCTTCAAGTTGAATAGCCAAATATTGTTCTTGGATTTTTCGGATAATACGATCAATATCATTATCTTCAACACCACCATTAAATACTTGATTTTTTAATAACTGTTGTGTGATTGTACTTGCTCCTTCAGCGCTGTCAATTCCACCTTTAAATACAGTGAGTCCTGCACGGAAGATACCACGTAAATCGATTCCATCATGTTCATAAAATCTTTCATCCTCAATACTAATAAAACTATTACGAACCACTTCTGGTATTTCATCTATGGTAACATACACACGATTTGATTCAGCACCAATTAAAGACTCAATTAAGTTTCCATCTTTATCATATATATTGGTTGTATAACCGGTTGGGATAACATTAATCTGATCTATACTTGGAGCACTATCTGCTAAGCCCTTCAAAATCCCAAAACCAGCAAATGAGCCTACTATTACAAGAAAAACGATGCCTATTAAAAATACTCTAAAAAGAGAAACTCCTGCTTTTGTCGCAACTCTTCTTGAAGTGGATTTTATCTGCTGTTGCTTTTTCAAAGTTCCTTTTTTGCTAAAGTCCATGATAAACCTCCTTTATCCAGCTATTATACCAAATTTCATATGTAAAATAAAGAAATATTTTATCTGTAAACAAATAATGGAAAAAGATTTTATAAAGTCTTAAGAAATTCTTAAGATGGCAACAAAATGTTGCCCTTATGGATTGAATGCAATTGTCGGAAAATTCACACTTACGAACATTATAATAGTATTATTTAATTTTTTTTTTACTTATCGTGAGAAAAAACTAGAAAATGTCGAACGATGGCGTTTTGTGCGTATGTTTATACTTTTCATTAACATCTAAGACAAGTATAATGTACTAAGATGGTATTTATACTTACTTATGAATAAATGTTTCAAACTTATTGTAATATTGGAGGGGCCATGGAAAAACTATATTTAGAGGGTACAAAAACAATGTTGTTAGAAAACAATAAAGAGCTAAAGTTGGATTACTATTTAGTTGAAGATCAAAAAGGTCACGAACAAAATGCTATGTTATACGGTATTAAAATAGTTCAACACATGGAAAATAACTCAGAGTCAGAATATACTGATCCCATTTCCTATTCAAAAGATTTAGTTAAAGAAATGGTACATAAATTATGGTATTATGATGTAACGCTTACATCAATGCTAGAAATTGTTGATGACATGGTTAGTGATTGTGTACTGTAACATATTAAATTCATTTATAATCATAAGTAGGTTAAAAAACAAGAGTTAAAAAAGGTAAAGAATCTTAAGGGTAACTAGGGGGAGAGTCTTTACCTTTTTTTAATCAAATATTACAATTTCACCTGTTATATTGGCATAATAAACATCTTGAACATCTTCTATAAGCGCTTTTCCCAATGTCGCTTCTATTATTTTATCTTTAAATGCATTTATTACAGAGAATGGTACTAATACCATGATAACTACTATTTCCGTATAATTCGTATTTATTGTTGTTATTTCCAGCTGATTAATTATATACTGTAATTTACCAATACCATTATAATCTGTTGTTATTTTCATTTTTTTTCCAAAACATTTATTAATTATGGTACTTTGATTTAATCCCTCTTTTACAGCACTTTGATATGCTCGTACTAAACCACCAGTTCCAAGTAGTGTTCCGCCAAAATATCTTGTAACCACAACTAATACATTATGAATTCCTTCACCTAATAATACATCAAGCATTGGTCTTCCTGCTGTTTTAGCTGGCTCACCATCATCACTACAGCGTTGGATTTCATCATTTATACCAAGTACGTATGCTGTACAGTTATGAGCAGCATCCCAATATTGTTTTTTTAAAGATTCTATAATTTCTAATGCAGATTCTTCAGATTCTATTGGTCTTACAGTCGCAATAAAACGTGATTTTTTTTCTATTATTTCACCAACGCCCCCTGTGTAGACGCATCGATAAGATTCAACCATAAAATATCTCCTATCTCAAATATTTTAAATCAATAACACAATTTAATATATTGTTGAATAAAATGACTTAAATATTATAACAGTACAATTTTTGTTAAGCAATAAGTTTAGTTGCTTTTTATTTCAGGCATTGTTAAAATGTAATAACCGCAGCAAGGAGGAGTAATATGAAACTAAAATATATATCATGGTTACCGGCTGTTATTATTATGTGTATTATATTTATATTTTCTTCAAAAACAGCGACAGTATCAGGCGAAAGTAGCATGCAAATAGCAAATGCACTAGTATCTGCCTACGAGTATACAACAGATAAAAGTCTTGATGAATTTGAAAAGCAAGATGTGTTACCTAAATTAGATCATATCGTAAGAAAGATAGCTCATGGGATGGAATATGCATTATTAGCTGCAAGCATTGTATTTCATTTGTGGGTTGTAGGGTTTGCTCCAAAGAAAATATTCTTAGTATCTGTAGCGATAAGTGGTATGTATGCAGCAACAGATGAATTCCATCAACTTTTTATTGAGGGAAGAAGTGGTCGGATAACAGATGTTTGTATTGATACATTTGGGGCCCTTGTGGGAGCAATTCTAGCAATCGGTATATTTACATTTATAACTAAGAAACGTAAGCAAAGATCATCTATTTAAACTGATTTTGATTTGGGTCATATTCATATTGGATGATTTTTAATTTTTGGATCAAATCTTCCTGATTAATATCTAAAGCTGAACATAGTTCTTCAAGGGAGTGATAAAAATCTCTTAATTGAGTATTTATGTAGCTTAGTAACATTACTGGGTCCTGTGGAATATTCATTGTTAGCTCCTGTCATAGATTTATTTTTAATAGCTTTATGTTCTTTATAATAAATAATCAAAGTCTTTGATATTATAACTTATAATATTTATTAAGACAAGTAATAGAGTATTTATAGCAGTTGACGAGTATTAATTTTTTATATAAAATGAAATTAATAATGTATAATTATATGATAAAATTAGTCATAAGTTAAATTTTAAGGACGAACTAGATAATGATTTAAATAATGATAGGAGGTAATAAGACATATGGATTTATTTGAATATATGAGAAGCAATAATATGGAAAAAGAATCTCCATTAGCTTCAAGACTAAGACCAACAACATTAGATGAAGTTGTGGGACAAGGTCATATTATTGGAAAAGATAAATTACTGTATAGAGCAATTAAGGCAGATAAGATAAGTTCAATTATATTTTATGGCCCTCCTGGTACTGGAAAAACCACTTTGGCTAAAGTTATTGCCGGTACAACCAGTGCAGAGTTTAAGCAAATAAATGCTACTGTAGCGGGAAAGAAAGATATGGAAGAGGTTGTTGCACAAGCAAAAGATAGTGCTGGAATGTATGGAAAAAAGACAATACTTTTTATCGACGAAATACATCGCTTTAACAAAGGCCAGCAAGATTATTTACTACCCTTTGTAGAAGATGGAACCATAATTTTAATAGGTGCTACAACAGAAAATCCGTATTTTGAGGTAAATGGTGCGTTATTATCAAGATCCATCATATTTGAATTAAAACCACTGGATAAAGAAGATATAAAACAACTGTTATTACGAGCTGTTTACGACAAAGAAAAGGGTATGGGTGCTTACCAAGCTGAAATTGATTCAGATGCCCTAGAGTTTCTATCTGACATGGCAAACGGAGATGCAAGATCAGCTTTAAATGCCATAGAACTAGGTATATTAACAACCGAACGGTCTAATGATGATAAAATTCATATTACACTTTCTGTTGCTAGTGAATGTATACAAAAGAGAGTTGTTCAATACGATAAATCCGGAGATAATCATTATGATACCATATCCGCTTTTATTAAAAGTATGAGAGGGTCAGACCCTAGTGCTGCAATTTATTATTTAGCAAGAATGTTATATGCAGGAGAAAGTGTAACATTTATAGCAAGGCGTATTATGATATGTGCATCAGAAGATGTTTCCAATGCAGATCCAAATGCATTAGTAGTTGCAACTGCAGCGGCTCAAGCGGTTGAAAGAGTTGGTATGCCTGAGTCACAAATTATTTTGGCACAAGCAGCATCCTATGTGGCATGTGCACCAAAAAGTAATTCATCAGTATCTGCGATTGGTGCTGCAATGGATGTGGTTGCTCATGAAAAAACAGCAACAATTCCTTCATACCTAATGGATGCACATTATAAAGGTGCCGCTAAATTAGGCCATGGTTTAGGATATAAATACGCTCATAATTATAAAAATCATTATGTAAAACAACAATATCTTCCAGATGAACTAAAAGATCGCGTTTTTTATGAACCAACAGAACAAGGATATGAAAAGGTGATTAAGGAACACTTAATTAGAATACGGGAAGAGGCACAAGAATAAAAGAGAGTACACATAGCGCACGAAAGAATTCTATATGTGTACTTTCATTATTCTATCAGATAAGAAATATTATAAATTTATATCCTATTATTTATCATCTAAGTTATCATTATCCTTGGAATTCTTTTTTACTAAGCGATAAATTAATATATAACCATAAATCATAATAGGAACTACGATAATAGAATATAAACCAGCTTGAAATAGTGCTGCTGAGTTTGGCGTTGCGGTAAAAGCACCGACAATAGTTACGACAATAAAAAACAATAATAAAACGACGCAAACTAATGCTAAGATACGTTTTGTTTTTTTCATAATCTCCTCCATTTACATGGGAATATTTGCAATATAATAATGATATTATATCGGAATAAGAAAGAAAAAGCAATCGTAAGACAGAAAGTCAGTGTAACGTATAATAGTGGCTATATAAAAATTTGGATTTATGATATTATAGATAAATTGAGACTTTAAGAGATACTTACGCTTATGTAATTGATCTTTATTCATAGAAGATATGCGTAAAAAATAAAAATTACGTATAAGTTGCGTATAAACTTTTTTTATGTTAAAATAGTCTCTGTGCCGTAAAAGGTAAAAAACGCTGAAAGCCTTGAAATATAAGGGTTTCTGAGAAAATGACCCCTCATGATGCCTTTACTATGGAGAATATACAACTCACTTAAGTACAAAGCAAACAACCCACTACGCCTTTGCAGTGAGTTGTTGCTAAAAAGGGGAGGATAAGTATTTAACTTTTCTTTGGTGTTGGCCAAGCGTACATCTCATTGTTGGAGGGGGGATCCAACGTTTTATAGATTACGCCTTGTAATCTAATTAATTGAATTAGATTAACTATAGTATGATACAAATTTTTGGGTATTATACATAAAATATTTTTTTTTTGGTGAAAGTTTAGGTTTATTTTGTAAATACTAAACATAGAAAGGATGAATAGAATGAGCTTATTACAAGAATGGAGAGAATATGCATATTCTCTAGATACAAATCAAAAAGAAGGTCAACAATTTTGGGCTAATTATTTCAACGTAGAAAAAGGGATTTATGAACAACTTCTAGCAAATCCAGATGTAGTAGTTGAAGGAACAGTAGAAGAATTAGCACAAAAATATAATACGAATGTATCTTTTATGGTAGGTTTTCTTGATGGAATCAATGAAAGCTTAAAAGTTGAAAATCCGATTGAAGAAATGGACCTTAATACAAAGGTTAATTTAGGATTTGATAAAGAAAAATTATATTATAATATGGTTGAAGCAAAAGCAGATTGGTTATATGAAATTCCAGCTTGGAACAACCTTTTATCAGAAGAAAAAAGAAAAGAACTTTTCTGGGAACAAAAGAAATCCAACACAATTGTGAAAGAAAAGAAAGTTGGAAGAAACGATCCATGTCCTTGCGGAAGTGGAAAGAAATACAAAAAATGTTGCGGAGTTAATGCTTAATATTGAGTAAGTTATAAAAGCACATATCCTTTTAGATTAGATTAAAAAAAGCCTGTTTCATATTTATATGAAACAGGCTTTTTTTATGTAATTTTACAGTTTCTTTCTTAAGGCATATAATTATTCTTGGAATTATCTAAATCATGTTGTTTATATAATAAATATGACATATACTTACTTACTTCATTCTTGTGTTCATCACTTAAACGCTGATAAGTAAGGTATAATTGTATCGTCTCATAATCAATGTCTTCATTATCAAAACGTAAGTTAGTATCGGAAATTCCTAATAGGTAATCACACGACACTTTGAAATAATCACATAGTGCAATTAGCTTTTCATATGATGGTTCATTTCTTTTAGATTCATAATTTGAAATTGCTGTAGATTTTACTCCTAAAATGGTTGCTAAATCACCTTGCGTTAGTTTGTGTTTATGCCTTAATAGCCTTAACCGAACACTAAAATCCATACAATCCTCCTATTTTATCTAGTGTAACGCCAATGAGAATATTTACAAAAATTATTATATAACGGTTTTTCTAATAGTGTCAATTAAAAAGTAGAGTCTGCTTTCAGTGGCTAAATAAGCATATTTCCAAGAAAAATATGGATATAATTTACAAAAGTTGTCTACATAATACTTGACAAATTGATTTTTGAGAAATACCATAAGATAAAGTAGGTTACATAATTTGTAATTTAATAAAAAAATGACTAATAACACCAATAATAATTTATAATAATCATTATATTATACAAACTAACAAGGATTATTAATTGAATTATTTTATACTTCAATAACAAATATTATGCTGAAACTGGGATTTTGATCAGTAACATGGAGGTTATTATGAGACACAAAAGAGATTTATATATTGATTATAGCAATTCATTATACGGAAATAGAAGCAGAAGAGCAATAAATAGGAATAAAACAAGTAAAGTAATGCTTAGTATTTTAATTCTATTCGTAATAGGTATGGCCTCGTACGGTACTTTATATTATAAACATAATGTAATTGACAATGACAGACCATATCGAGTAGACATATTGAAAAATACAGGCAGCACCAATAAAATAGATAACACTAAAAAAGTAGGTAATGATACAAACAATTATTTTGCTTTCAAAGCGATTATTCCATTTCCAAATATAACAACTATAAGAAATAATGAAAGTTTAGAACAAGAAAAGATAAATGTTACAGAAAATAATGAACCTGAAGCCATAGAAGCAAATGGAAATAATAAGGTAGAAAATCGCAAAAGAGTTAAGGTAAGGGGAATTTATGTATCAGGACCTAGAGCTGGCTCAGAAAGTTATATGGCTGATTTAATTGATTTAGTAGATACGACTGAGTTAAATGCTATGGTAATTGATGTTAAAAATGATGAAGGTGAAATTACTTATAATATGGAGTTGGAAGCAGCGAAACAAATAGGTGCCACTGTTAATTATATTAGTAATATAAAACAACTTGTGTATGATTTAAAGAAAAAGGATATTTACCTAATTGCAAGAATTGTAGCTTTTAAAGATCCAAAGCTTGCTTTAGGAAGAGAAGAACTTAGTCTTAGAAAAATGGATGGTACCATTTTTCATGACAAAGCGGGGAACAGTTGGGTTAATCCGTATAAAAGAGAAGTGTGGGATTACTTGATATCTGTAGCAAAAGAAGCCGTTAAATTAGGGTTTGATGAGATACAATTTGATTATATCCGTTTTTCGACTGATTCAGAAATGAAAAATGTTAATTTTGGTGAAGAAGCAAAAGCGAAAACAAAAAAAGATATTATAACAGAATTCACGAAATATGCCTGCGATGAACTACAACCATTAGGTGTTTTTGTGTCTGCAGATGTTTATGGTGCAATTATTGATAGTAAGGTTGACGCAGAAATTGTTGGACAAGATTATGCTATGATGGCTAATTATTTAGATTATATCTGTCCTATGATATATCCATCTCATTATGCGGATGGATCATATGGTATAGAACATCCAGATCTTGAACCATATAATTTAATAAGAAAAGCTTTAGAAAAGTCTAGAGAAGTATTAAGTACAACGGATACTAATAGTATTGAAGTGATTAATAGTGAAATTAACAACAATAGTACTAGTAATAGTGAAAATGAAATTAACTCAAATACAAATAAAGCTATAGTACGTTCCTGGCTTCAAGATTTTACGGCAACTTGGTTAACAAATCATAAAGTATACGGTCCTGACGAAATACGTGATCAAATTAGAGCGGTATATGATTCAGGCTATGAAGAATGGATATTATGGAATGGTAATAATACTTACACACAAGCTGGATTAATACAATCAGATTAATAATTAAAAAATATTTTTTTATTTTTGCAAGGTTTTTAAAATTACTGTGTATAAGTATAGGAGCATATAGGAAGGAGGCTTATAACTTGAAGGATGAAGCAATAGTAAACCTAATTTATGAAAAAGATGAAGTAGGTTTACAAAAGTTAGCTGAAAAGTATGAAAAGTTGCTTATCCATATCGCTGGTAGTATTTTAGGAAATCGTTCAAGAGATATAGAAGAATGTGTGAATGATACCTATTTGAAATTATGGAAACATATTGAACGATATGATATGGAAAAAGCTTCTTTGAAAACATATCTGAAGGTTATAGTTAGAAATACCGCGATTAATAAGCTTCGTGATTTAAGCAAAAGAGAAGAACGTGAGCTTCCTGATGATATATCTGATATTGCTAAATATTATGTGGATCATAGTCAGAATATAGAAGGGCAGGTGTTTCGTAAAGAAAATATTAGTAAGTTAAACGAGATCATTGGTCAATTAAATAAGAAAGATCAAGAACTAGTAATACGAAAATATTTTTATTTACAATCTTCGAAGGATATAGCAAAGGCTATGAAAATGACGGTCACTGCAATTGATAGCAGATTATCTAGACTTAGAAGTAAAATGAAACAAGAGTTTGAGAAGGAAACAAACGCGTATAAATTAAACGCTGAAGGGAGCCATGTATGAATGAATTAGTACTAATAGATATGATGAGTGAGTTGAATCCAGAATTGCTTGAAGATGATTACATCGAGAAAGATATGAAACGAGGAGTCAAATCATTTTTTAAGTATATTTTTCCTTTTAAATCTAAAAAAACATATGAGTTCCCAATGGATCATTCTCCAACAGATGAAATTGGTAAGCCAAGTGTGGAATTAAACAATAATTCAGATATTAATACAGAAATAGAACAGTTAAGTGCTAGCCAGGTAAATGAAGTACTTGAATTAGAAGATAATGAAACGAATGAAATGAATGATCGTGGATTTAGCATTAGTATATTTGAAAGAAAATTCCGTAACTTAATTAAAATTGCTTCTGGAGTTGCGGCAACTTCTCTTGTTGTTATAGGGATTGTTGTAATTATTATTAGAAGAAATAAAAGTGGAATTAAAGTGGTTAAAAAGAAAGTTCAAATAATTTATTAAGTTATTCAATAGATTAGAATTAAATTCAAATAATGGAAATAATATTATTTGTTGCTAAAATGAAATAAAATTTCATTATTTTGGAACATAATAAATAATATAAAAAATTATACAATTAAGGAGATTAAAGACATGTTAGAAAAAATCAAAGGAATCATAGCAGAACAATTAAACGTAGATGAAAGCGAAATTACAGAAAGCTCTTCTTTTAAAGATGATTTAGGAGCTGATTCACTAGATTTATTCGAGTTAGTAATGGCTCTAGAAGAAGATTTCGATGTTGAGATTCCGTCTGAAGATTTAAACAGTATTGCAACAGTTGATGATGTAATTAATTATTTGAAAGAAAAAGGTGTTGAATAATATAAAGGGGAACCATTATGAAGACTAGGATATGTGATTTGTTAAAAATAGAATATCCCATCGTGCAAGGTGGTATGGCTTGGGTTGCAGAGCATCATTTGGCTGCAGCCGTGTCAAACGCTGGTGGTCTTGGTATAATTGCAGCAGGAAATGCTCCTGCTGAAGTTATACGAGAAGAAATAAGAAAAGCAAAAGAACTAACAGATAAACCATTTGGTGTAAATATTATGTTATTAAGTCCACATGCTTCGGAAATAGCAAAGTTAGTAGTAGAAGAAAAGGTTCCCGTAGTTACAACAGGAGCAGGAAATCCAGAAAGCTACATATCAATGTGGAAGGAAGCAGGAATTATAATCATTCCTGTGGTCGCATCAGTAGCACTTGCAAAGAGAATGGAGAAGTACGGGGCTGATGCAGTTGTTGCAGAAGGTTGTGAAGCTGGTGGACATATTGGAGAATTAACAACAATGACCTTAATTCCACAAATAGTTGACGCTGTTTCTATTCCAGTTATTGCAGCTGGTGGTATTGGAGATGGTAGAGGTCTTGCAGCAGTATTTATGTTAGGTGCAGAAGCAGGGCAAATCGGAACAAGATTCGTTGTTTCACATGAATCAATTGTACATGAAAACTATAAGAAAAGAATCATTGACTCAAAAGATATTGATTCAACTGTAACAGGTCGTTCTACAGGTCATCCAGTACGTTCCATCCGAAACAATATGACTAGAAATTACTTAAAACTTGAAAAAGAAGGAAAGAGTTTTGAGGAGTTAGAATTATTAACGCTTGGTTCATTAAGAAAAGCTGTTATGGAAGGTGATATGAGTGAAGGTTCCATTATGGCAGGTCAGATTGCTGGACTTATATCAAAACAACAATCATGTAAAGAGATTATTACTGAAATTGTAACAGAAGCTGATAAATTAATGAGACTATAATACGCTCAAATGTTTCGCAAATTAACGTGACAACGTAGTGATGCCTGTAACCATAAAGGGAAGTTACACAGTTAATTTATGCTTGTGTAAAATTTACGTTGTTGCGGCAGAATGGAGATTAACATGGGAAAAATCGCATTCATATTTCCTGGGCAAGGAGCTCAATATATCGGAATGGGTAAAGATTTTTACGAGAAGTTTGAAGAGTCAAAAGAAATTTTTGATAAAGCTTCTGATATTTTAAATATTAATATGACTGAGCTCATTTTTCAGGAGAATGATAAAATAAACATTACAGAATATACACAAATTGCTATGGTTACAACTTGTGTTGCATTATTAACACAGGTACAAAAGTTAGGCATCAAACCAGATATATGTGCAGGCTTAAGTCTGGGTGAATACCCAGCTATGATTGCAAGTGGTGTTATGAGTTTTGATGAAGGTATAAAAATAGTACGTACTCGTGGACTGTTAATGCAAGAAGCTGTGCAACCAGGTGCGGGCGCAATGGCAGCTGTTCTTGGTATGGATAATGAAGTGATTGAAAAAGTATGTGAAGAAACAGAAGGTGTTGTAATTATCGCTAATTATAATTGCCCAGGTCAGGTAGTTATCTCAGGGGAAGCAAAGGCAGTTGATCATGCTAGTGAGACGCTTACAAAACTTGGAGCTAAAAGAGTAATTAAGCTCAATGTTAGTGGGCCATTTCATTCACCAATGTTACAAGAAGCTGGCGAAAAGTTGTATGAATCCTTGAAGGATATTAATATAACAGATCCAGTGGTACCTTATATTGCTAACGTAACAGCTGAATCTATTAATCAAAAAGTTAATATAAGAGATCTATTAGCCAAACAGGTATATTCATCTGTAAAATGGCAGCAAAGTGTAGAAACTATGATAGCTTTAGGAGTAGATACCTTCATTGAAATAGGTCCAGGAAAAACACTATCTGCATTTGTGAAAAAGATAGATAAATCTTTAAAAGTTCTTAATATAGAAAAAGTTGAAGATTTGGATAAATTACAGGAGGTGTAATGATGCTTAATAATAAAGTGGCTATCGTAACTGGTGCTAGCAGAGGTATAGGAAGATCAATTGCTCTTTCCCTATCAAAGTATGGAGCTATTGTAGTAGTAAACTACTGTGGATCAAAAGAAAAAGCGGAAGAAGTAGTAAATGAAATAAAACAAAATGGTGGAACAGCCATAGCATATCAAGCTGATGTTGCTGATTCTACTGCAGTAAAAAATATGTTTGCTGATATAATAAAAGAATTAGGAAAAATAGATATATTAGTAAATAACGCAGGCATTACAAGAGACAATTTGATATTAAAAATGACAGATGAAGAATTTGATGCAGTAATAGATACAAATTTAAAAGGTGTATTCAATTGTCTTAAACAAGCATCTCGCATTATGTTGAAACAAAAAGGTGGAAGAATTATTAATATCTCTTCCATATCAGGGGTAATTGGAAACGTAGGTCAAGTAAATTATAGTGCAGCAAAAGCAGGGGTTATTGGCATGACGAAATCCTTGGCAAAAGAACTAGGATCTAGAGGAATTACTGTGAATGCAATTGCGCCTGGCTACATTAATACTGATATGACAGCTGTATTAAAAGATGAATTAAAAGAAAAGGTTACTGAATTGATACCATTAAAAAGATTAGGTGAAGTAGAAGATATTGCTGAAATGGCAGCGTTCTTAGCTTCTGATAAAGCTTCATACATCACAGGACAGACAATACAGATTGATGGTGGAATGGGAATATAATTTCATCATAGAGCTTTTATTATATAAAGAAACTGACTCATAATGATATGAGTTAGACGAAGATTAGATAGTGTTAAAATCAAGATTTTCCATAATGGAAGTGTATTACGTTTCCATTGTGAGAAATTGTATTGACGCTGGGATATACAGTGTTCTTTTAGAATGGAGGATTATATGAAGAGAGTAGTTATTACAGGAATGGGCATTATTTCCCCAATTGGAAATGATATAGATACTTTTTGGAATAGTATTAAAGAGCAAAAAACAAATTTTAAGCCAATTACGTATTTTGATACAACAGAATATAAAGTAAAATTAGCAGCTCAAGTAGAAAATTTTAATCCAGCAGATTTTATGGATGCAAAAGCAGCAAAAAGAATGGAATCCTTCTGTCAGTTTGCTGTAGCAGCTGCAGGTCAAGCGATTAAAGATGCTAAATTAGACCTTGAAAAAGAAGATGTAACAAGAATTGGTGTATCAGTAGGTTCTGGTATTGGAAGTTTACAAGCGATTGAAAGAGAACACGCAAAGCTTTTAGAAAAAGGACCAAAGAGAATCGCTACATTACTTGTACCAACTATGATTTCCAATATGGCAGCTGGTAATGTTGCTCTTGCTTTTGGTTTAAAAGGAAAATGTACCAATATCGTAACAGCTTGTGCTACTGGTACCCATTCCATTGGTGATGCATACCGTTATATTCAATGTAATGAAGCAGATGTTATGGTAGCTGGTGGAACAGAAGCTGCTATCACACCACTTGGAATTGCAGGTTTTTCTGCATTAACTGCAATGACTACAGAAACAGACCCTAAAAGAGCGTCCATTCCATTCGATAAAGAGAGAAGTGGATTTGTTATGGGTGAAGGCGCAGGTGTTGTAGTCTTAGAATCATATGAACATGCAATTGCAAGAGGAGCAAATATCCTTGCGGAATTAGTTGGTTATGGTGCAACTTGTGATGCTTACCATATCACTAGTCCATCTGAAGACGGCGAAGGAGCTGCTAGAGCAATGTTATTTGCAATCAATGAAGCTGGTATCAAACCAGAAGATGTAAATTATGTAAATGCTCACGGAACAAGTACTCATCATAACGATTTATTTGAAACTAGATCCATAAAGATGGCATTTAAAGATCATGCGTATAATTTAAATGTAAACTCAACTAAATCTATGACAGGGCATTTATTAGGTGCTGCCGGAGCAGTTGAATTTATTACCTGTGTAAAATCCGTTATGGAAAACTATATTCATGCTACTGTTGGTTATGAAATACCAGATGAAGAGTTAGACTTAAATTATACAAAGACTCCAGAGGCTAATAAGGAAGTGAATTATGCAATTAGTAATTCTCTTGGCTTTGGTGGACATAATGGAAGTTTATTAGTGAAAAAATATATTGGCTAGGAGGCGAATAAACAATGGAAATGGAAAATATTATAAAACTAATTCAAACCGTATCCGATTCTGCTCTAACTTCTTTTAGATACGTAGAAGGTGATAGCAGTCTTACACTAGAGATAAATCGAAATGTAGTATATAGTGAAGCGCCAGAGATAAAAACTAGTCATGTTTATGTTGATACAAACATGGTAAAAGAAAATGCAAAAACAAATAATCTTACCATAACTTCTCCTATGGTTGGTACTTTCTATTGTGCTAAATCAGAAGATAGTGAACCTTTTATTTCTGTGGGTGACACAGTGAAGAAAGGGCAAGTAATTGGAATTGTGGAAGCCATGAAGTTAATGAATGAAATTGAATCTGAATACGATGGCGTTGTAGAAGCAATCTTAGTGAAAAACAAAGATATGGTAGAATACGGTCAAACGCTAGTTAGCATAAGACCACTTTAATGTATTGTAAAAATAGTACCCTGATATAGGATTTATGGCATATCAAATTATATATTTAGATATGCGATTTGGAGGATAAAATGTTAAATATTAATGATATAAAGAAAATAATTCCGCAGAGAAGTCCCTTTTTACTAATAGACCGAATTGAAGAACTAATCCCTGGTAAGCGAGCAGTTGGACGTAAATGCGTATCCTATAATGAACCTTATTTTGCTGGGCATTTTCCGGATGAACCTGTTGTTCCAGGTGTTTTAGTTATCGAGGCACTAGCTCAAGTGGGTGCAGTAATTTGCCTATCACTAGAAGAAAATAAGGGAAAAAATTCTTATTTTGGGGGAATCAATAAAGCAAGATTTCGTAACAAAATAGTACCAGGTGATGTTTTAACGTTAGAAGTTGAATTGGTAAAACAAAAAGGCAATGTAGGAGTAGCAAATGCAAAAGCATATGATGGAGATAAGATTTATGCGGAAGCTGAGCTAACCTTTGTTATTGGTTAAAATTTGGAACTAGGTTAGAAGTTCCTGAAATGACAAAAGCTTGTATAACTTATAGGTGATATGCAGGCAGATGGGAGCCCGTAATGATAAAAAAAGTATTAATAGCGAATCGTGGTGAGATTGCTGTTCGAATCATCCGTGCATGTAGAGAAATGGGCATTAACACCGTAGCTATATGCTCTGATATAGATAAAGACGCCCTACATGCACAGTTAGCTGATGAAACAGTATGTATTGGACCAGCGTCTTCAAAAGATAGTTACTTAAGAATGGATCGTATACTTAGTGCAACACTTGCTACCGGAGCAGATGCCATCCATCCTGGATTTGGATTCTTATCTGAAAATAGTAAGTTTGCAGCATTATGTAAAAAGTGTAATATCACTTTTATCGGACCAAGCGCTGAAGTTATTGATAAAATGGGTAATAAGTCGGAAGCTAGAAAAACCATGATGGATGCAGGCGTACCTGTAGTTCCTGGTACTAAAGAGCCCGTATTTCAAGCTGATTATGCTAAGAAATTAGCAGATGAGATGGGATATCCAGTCATGATTAAGGCCTCTGCTGGTGGCGGTGGCAAAGGGATGAGAATTGTTGAATCAGGTGAAGATTTTATTAACCAATTTGAAACAGCAAGTAGAGAAGCAAAAAATTCTTTTGGTGATGACACAATGTATATTGAAAAATATATTAAAAGTGCTAAACACATTGAATTTCAAATACTTGCTGACAATTATGGTAATGTAATTCACCTTGGAGAAAGAGATTGTTCCATACAAAGACGTCATCAAAAGATGATAGAAGAATCCCCATCTTTTGCAATTGATGATGAATTAAGAAAGAAAATGGGTGAAACAGCAATCAGTGCTGCAAAAGCAGCTAATTATTGCAATGCTGGAACCATTGAATTTATATTAGATCAAGATAATAATTTTTATTTTATAGAAATGAATACAAGAATTCAAGTAGAACATGGTGTTACTGAAATGGTAACCGGAATTGATTTAATTCGTGAACAGATTAGAGTAGCCAATGGTGAGAAATTAAACATCACACAAGAGGATGTAAAAATTACAGGACACTCCATTGAATGTAGAATTAATGCAGAGAATCCAGCAAAGAATTTTATGCCATCTCCTGGGTTAGTTACAGCTTTGCATTTTCCAGGTGGAAACGGAGTACGTATTGATTCTGCGTTATTTGCAGGATATCGCATACCAGCAAATTATGACTCTTTAGTTGTTAAACTTATGGTACACGATTCCAACCGTGAATTAGCTATTCAAAAAATGCGCGGTGTTTTAGGTGAGCTTGTTATCGAAGGTATAGATACCAATATCGATTTTCAGTACAAAATCATTAACCATAATGATTTTATCAAAGGTAATATTGATACAGGATTTGTCGAGAGAATTCTTGCAGAACCTAAAAATAATGAGTAATTGATTTATATCCAAAGCTACTAAAGTAGTTGTTAGGCAAATGGAGGTTAAGATGTTAAAAGAAACATTCAAAAAAAATTCCTGTTCACCCGCTGATAAAAAGCAAGTCCAACTTAGTGGGAAAATTAAAGAATCTCTGGATGCTGCTCAGATTCCTGATGGATTATTTCAAAAATGTGAGAAATGTAACGAGATTATATATACCGATGATGTAATATCCAACTATTTTACATGTCCTAACTGCGGAAATTATTTTCGTATCAGTCCAAGAACAAGACTTAGCATGGTTTTGGATAAAGGAAGTTTTATCGAATGGGATTCTGAACTTCCAGTCAGTGATCCACTTAATTTTCCTGGCTATAAACTAAAATTAGAGCATATGAAAGTTGTTACAAATTTAGATGAAGCGGTTATCACTGGTGAAGGTAAAATTGATGATACTCCTGTTGCAATTGGCGTTATGGCATCAAACTTCCTTATGGGAAGTATGGGTAAAGTAGTGGGTGAAAAAATTACTAGAATGATTGAAAAAGCCACAGAGAGTAAATTACCTGTTATTTTATTCTGTTGTTCTGGCGGAGCTAGAATGCAAGAAGGTATTGTATCCTTAATGCAAATGGCAAAAACATCACAGGCCATAAAAAAACACGATGAAGCCGGTTTATTGTACGTATCTGTTCTAACAGATCCAACAACTGGTGGTGTAATGGCCAGTTTTGCAATGCTAGGTGACATTATCTTAGCTGAACCTGGAGCTTTGGTTGGATTTGCTGGTCCAAGGGTAATTGAACAAACAATTGGACAACGACTTCCAGAAGGATTTCAACGAGCTGAATTCTTATTAGAACATGGCTTTGTTGATAAAATAGTAGAACGAAATAAAATGAAATATACATTATCAATAATTTTAAAAAGTTAATGAAGATAGGAGACGGTAAAATGGCAATAGAATTAACTGCATGGGAAAGAGTTCAAATAGCTCGTGGAAACGAAAGACCAACAAGTTTAGATTTTATCAGTTCTATCTTTAGTAGATTCATGGAGTTACATGGTGATAGAGTTTGTCGCGATGATGGGGCAATAGTAGCTGGTTTGGCATCTATCGATGATATCAGTGTAACAGTAATTGGCCAACAAAAAGGTCGTAATATGAAGCAAAACATGAAAAGAAACTATGGCATGCCAAATCCAGATGGATATCGTAAAGCGTTAAGACTTATGAAGCAGGCTGAAAAATTTAACCGACCTATTATATGCTTTATTGATACGCCTGGCGCCTTTTGTGGCATTGAAGCAGAAGAGCGTGGTCAAGGGGAAGCAATAGCCAGAAATCTGTTTGAAATGTCAGGCATAAAGGTACCTATTTTATCCATTGTTATAGGTGAAGGTGGCAGTGGTGGTGCACTAGCACTTGGTGTTGCCAATGAAGTATGGATGCTAGAAAATGCTACGTATTCCGTTCTTTCACCAGAAGGTTTTGCATCTATTCTTTGGAAAGATAGTAAAAGAGCCAATGAAGCTGCGGAAGTAATGAAAATAACAGCAAATGATCTAAAGAATATGAATATTATAGAGCAAGTAGTACCAGAAGAAGAAACCCTTTGTTTGGATAATATGGATTCAGTGGCTTGTAACCTTCGAGCAGAAATTGTTGACTTTATTAACCGTTATAAAACAAAAACCAAAGATCAAATAGTTGCCGAACGCTATGAAAGATTCCGTAACATGTAATTTATAAAATACAAGACTAAAAAAGTTAAACATAAGTTTAAATAAAGATATAGATAAAACAGATATAAAATAAGTGTTAAATTGCTAGGTTTGTTGCTTCATATAGAGTATTTGCCCGTACAAATGCTTTATATAAATGCAACAGGCCATTTTTTGTTTATGAAACTGTAATTTAGACAAGTATAACCATGTTTTAGACATAAAAGATTGTAAAAATAAGGAAATGTTGTATAATTATTTTAGTATATCCATCTTAAATGAGGGATAAGGTGGATAGAAAATGCGGAAAGGGGTTTCCTTGTATGCTTAAAATAGCCATCTGTGATGATGATAAAACATGTGTTGAAGCTTTAAGAGATTTTATTAAGGAATATTCAGAAAACAAAAAAATAAGGATACAGACCACGATGTATACCAATGGAAAATTGCTGGTATCTTGTAAAAAAGTTTTTCATGTGATTTTCCTTGATATTGATATGGTTGGAATGAATGGACTTGAAATAGCAAAAGAAATAAGAAAATCTGATACATCAGTAAAAATTGTATATGTTACCGGTTATTCTGAATATAGAAATATTGCCTTTTCTGTTCACGCGTTTGATTACATTGATAAACCAATTAGCAAAGAAGCAATCTTTCACATTATGGATGAAGTCATTCATTATTCTGAACCACACGATGAAGACATTCAAGAAATAAAGTTTTCTTTTAGAGAAGGAGTGAAAACCTTT
Organism: Anaerocolumna sp.; assembly: GCA_029239975.1. Classification (GTDB taxonomy): domain Bacteria; phylum Bacillota; class Clostridia; order Lachnospirales; family Lachnospiraceae; genus Anaerocolumna. Next base: position 53,014 of record JARBTX010000005.1, on the reverse strand, counting down.
AAAGTAAAGGAAATACTTTATTTTGAATATACCAATCGGAAAGTTGCATTACATACTAATACAGGTGAGATTATATGGCTCCCAAGTGAGAAAATATCAAATATTGCTAAACGAATGGAGATCTATAATTTTGCAGTCCCCCATAAGAGCTTTGCAGTAAATTTATTGCAAGTAGACTATATCAAAGGTTATGATGTATTTCTTGTGGATGGTACAGTGATTCCCTTATCACAAAGTAACTCAAAAATTTTCCGAAAAAAAGTAGATGCTTTTTTGAAAAGATTATTATAATGAAAAGATTATTATAAAAATGAAATACGCAGATGGGAGCTAAGTAATCAAATGGATCAGTTCATTTTGATAATTGGATATTTATTATCTTGTTCTATATTATTTTATCTGGTATTCAACTTTATGGATAAAATGTACGAAAGAATTTGGAGTAAACGAATTTATCTATTAACCTATATCTTTTGTATCATTTTATTAAGTGCTGTTAATTCACTTCAAATACCATTATTAAATCTAATTATATCTATACTTATGGTGAATGCCATTGGTGAGATTATGTATGTTACCGATAAAAAATGGCATACCCTTTATAACATTGCATTTATATTAGTTGCTGCTTTTTTAGAAGTAGTTGCAATTATAGGTTTAAATATTTTATATAAATTTTTTGGTGTAAAATTTCATCAGATAATTCTAATTGATGTATTAAATATAATGGTGTCCAGAATTCTTATGATTTTTGGATATCGAATTGTATTGTATTTCTTTAAAAAAACTGCATTTAGTGATTTGGAAAAAAGGCAAGGAATTCTTTATTTTATATTACCAGTATTTAGTATAATCTATACATATACCTTACTAGTACTTCTAGAAGGTAATAATGGATATAATGAAAATATCTTAGTTTTACTAAGTATATTTGGTCTAATCATTCTCAACATCTTTGTTATGGAAGTATTAGAGTATATATCAAAAAGCAACAAAATGAAGAATAAATTAAAACTTTTTGAACAACAATCTGCTATGCAGTATCGATATTATGAAAACATAGAAAATAAATACATACAATCACGAAAAATTCTACATGATATGAAAAATCATATTCAAGCAATCGAAAGTTTGTACAAAACATCTGGAGATAATGAGGCGAAAAAATATACGTCTGAGATCTTCCATATGATTGATGAACTGGGATATAAAAAATACATAAGTAATAAAATATTAAATCTAATATTAAATGATAAAATTCAATTGGCCAATCAATTAGGAATCGAATTTAAGACAGATATTGATGATGTAAATCTTAATTTTATTACGGATTTTGATATGACTACTATATTTGGAAATCTATTAGATAATGCAATTGAAGCTTGTAAAGACTTAGAAAATAATAAAATAGTACGAGTAAGAATCAATCAGTTTCATAATTTTATCATAATAAATATAGCAAATACGTTAAATAAACACCCAAACCTACATAACGGAAAATTAGAAACAACAAAAAATGGTCATAGTGGGATAGGTTTATCCAATGTTAGAAAAACAGTAGAGAGATATAATGGTGATCTAAATATATATTTTGAAGGGAATCGATTTGAAGTAAATATAAATATGTCTGATAAATAATACAAACTGTGTTTCAGACATAAAATATTGTGTTTTATGCAGGTGATATTGATAAAATATGGAAATGCCTTATAATAAAAATTGTAAAGCAATTTGTTACAGTAACTTAACCACATTAACTTACTTATATTAAAGGAGGAATTCTTATGTTAAAGAATGTTAGTGAAAAGGTATTGAAGGCAGTAGCAAAATCAGCTTATAGTAATGCTGAAAAATCGGCAAATTCAGCTTGTATTTGGTTTGCTTATCAACCTAAGCTTCCAAAAGCAATGAAAGGTTTAAGAAAATTCTAGATTTTTTTAATCAAAAGATAGGAATAGGGTTGAGATATTAATGTATCTCAACCCTATATTAGTCTATAAAATTATCGATTACTAATCTCAACGTACTCTTTATGTTTCGCAACACTTTTATAAGCAGGACGAATTATTTTACCTGCGTTAATCAATTCTTCAATTCTATGTGCACTCCAACCTGATATACGTGCAATAGCAAAGATAGGTGTATATAATTCAATAGGTAAGTCTAGCATGCTATATACAAATCCACTGTAAAAATCCACATTAGCACTAACACCCTTATAGATTTGTCTTTCTTTCGCAATAATCTCAGGAGCAAGTTGTTCAACCATACTATATAGCTTAAATTCTTTTGTTCTACCCTTTTCTTCTGATAGTTTCAGTACAAAGTTTTTAAAGATATTGGCTCTAGGATCTGATATGGAGTATACAGCATGCCCCATGCCATAAATTAAACCTGCTTTATCAAATGCTTGTTTATTTAAAAGAGCTGTTAAATAATTTTTTATTTCATCTTCATCTTCCCAATTAGTTAGAGTAGTCTTCATATCTTCAAACATTTGTACAACCTTAATATTTGCACCACCATGTTTCGGCCCTTTTAATGAACCTAGTGATGCTGCTACAGAGGAGTAAGTATCAGTACCAGTTGAAGTAACAACATGAGTTGTAAAGCTGGAGTTATTACCACCACCATGTTCCGCATGTAAGACTAAGGCAACGTCTAATATTTTTGCTTCTAAAGGAGTATATTTGCTATCAGGCCTTAAAAGGTGCAAAATTAATTCAGCTGTTGACAGAGATGGATCTGGAGTATGAATAAATAAACTTTGACCATCATGATAGTGACGGTAAGCTTGATATCCATATACAGATAATAAAGGAAATAATGAAATTAATTGTAATGATTGGCGCATTACATTTGGTAGAGTAATATCATCTGCTTTATCATCATAAGAGTAAAGAGTTAAAACACTTCTAGCTAAGGTATTCATCATATCTCTACTAGGTGCTTTCATTATAATATCACGAACAAAGGATGTTGGAAGAGAACGATATTCATTAAGTAAATGTTGAAAGTTTTGTAACTCATCTTTATTCGGTAATTGTCCAAATAATAAAAGATAGGTTATTTCTTCAAAACCAAAACGATTTTCTTTAATAAAACCGTCTACAATATGTTCAATATCAATTCCACGATAAAATAATTTTCCTTCACAGGGTACATATTCAGAATCAACTATGGTGTAAGATCTTACTTCTGCAATTTCAGTTAAACCAGTTAATACACCTTTACCACTTACATCTCTTAAGCCACGTTTTACATCATATTTGGTATAAAGAGAAGGATCAATGGCACTATTATTTTTACACAAATCTGTTAATGCCATTATTTCTGGTGTAATGTTAGAAAAATTGTTTTTGCTCATAATTATCCTCCATTCTGCTAGAACACCGTAAATCCAGCGTCAGCATAAATTCAGCACGTGAAAAATCTCTATTTTTCACACTGCCTCCTTAAAGTTGGTTCAGTTAAAATTGTTAACTGTGTTGGTTAATAGTTTCATAAATAATCATGTTGAAGTATGTATGAAATTACATGTTAAATTATAAAAAATTGATATTAAATAATTTTTATAAGCTTAAGAAATTAATTTCATACGATATTTTCTGATGATATATAGTTTATCATAGTATTTCATGTGAAACAAGTTTAGAATGAAATCAATACTATATTTTATAATTATACATTTTATTTTATGACAAAAATCTAAATGAAATTTAAATTCATGTTTTATTAGACATGAATTAGGATTGCTTTTTTTTGCTAAAACTATTATGATGTAACTATCAAGATTAATTATCTCAATTTGTAATATAAATTTACTAGTTTTTACTAGTTATTTACTTGATTTTAATTTCTTGATAAACGAAATAATATACTGTAAAAGATAGTAATACCCAAATTATATATTTTAATAACCTAGGATTAAACTTATGTTATTAGTAGGAGGATACATGTTATTAGATGATTATATCTATTTTAAAATGGATAAGAAAAAACATATTGCTTTAATTGCTCATGACGGAAAGAAACAAGAATTGGTAAAGTGGGCAGATAGAAATAAAGAGATTTTAAAACATCATTTTCTATGTGGCACTGGAACGACCGCACGTCTTATTTCTGAACAAACTGGTTTACCAGTGAAAGGGTACAATAGTGGTCCATTAGGCGGAGATCAACAGATTGGATCAAGAATTGTAGAAGGCAATATTGATTTCGTTGTATTTTTATGGGATCCATTAGAATCACAACCGCATGATCCAGATGTGAAAGCTTTACTTCGTATTGCAGTAGTTTACGATATACCAATTGCTAATAACTTAGCAACAGCAGATTTTTTACTTTCATCAAAATTAATGAACGAAGAATATGATCGTAAAGTAGAAAATTTTAATAAAAACATGCTTGCACGAATTGAAAAGTTTTCAAATCCTGAATAGATCATTTTAGAGTAGATACTTTTAGTAGCAGTTCCTGTTTGATTTAAATTTGAAAAGGAGGCTCACTATGAGAAAGATTTGCTTTTATGATACAAAACCTTATGATAAGGTTTATTTTGATTTGTATAAAGATAAATTTGGATTTGATATTAATTATTTTGAAACAAAATTAAATTCCAATACTGCGATTATGTCCAAAGGTTATGAAGCTGTAGTTGCGTTTGTAAATGATGATATTGATGCAAAAACAATCGATATTTTGTATGAAAATGGTGTAAAAATCATAGCTATGAGATGTGCAGGTTATAATAACATTGATTTTAAAGCAACCTATAATAAAATTCATGTGGTACGGGTACCGGCTTATTCACCATACTCTGTTGCTGAACATGCCATGGCTTTATTACTTACTCTTAATAGAAAAATACACCGTGCATATAATCGTACGAAAGAGCATAACTTTAGTTTGAATGGATTAATCGGATTTGATTTACATGGAAAAACCATAGGCGTAATTGGAACAGGTAAAATTGGTAGGATTTTTATTGACATTTGTAAAGGATTTGGTATGAATGTAATTGCGTATGACCCATACCCAGCTAAGGATGCAGATTTTCCTTATGTATCATTAGATGAATTATGTAAAGAAGCTGATATAATTTCATTGCATTGTCCACTTACAAAAGAAACACAATACATTATCGATAAAAATAGAATAAACCAAATGAAACCTGGTGTAATTATCATTAATACATCGAGAGGTGCATTAATTCACAGTGAAGATTTGTTGAATGCAATTAAAGAAGAAAAAATTGGTGGTGCAGGTCTTGATGTATATGAAGAAGAGTCCGAATTCTTCTATGAAGATTTGTCTACTTCAATTATTCAAGATGATGTGTTGTCTGGTTTAATTTCTATGCCAAATGTGATTGTAACATCACATCAAGCCTTTTTAACAAAAGAAGCTTTAAACAATATTGCAGAAATAACACTACAAAATTTACAGGATTATTTTGACGACAAACCTTTAGTAAATGAAATCTGTTACCAATGTACAAAACAAAATAAATGCAATAAGAATGAACATAAGAGATGTTTTTAGTTGCTAAATGGTGGATTTTTTGTTATAATTTTCTTGTTATTATTAATAATGAATTCAAACTAAAGGAGGAATGTGAGATTATGAAATATGAATGTCCTTGTGGTTATGTATATGACCCAGAATTAGGTGATCCAGATAATGGAATAGAACCAGGTACTGCTTGGGAAGATCTTCCAGAAGATTGGACTTGTCCAGTATGTGGATTAGAAAAAGATGCTTTTACTGAAATTTAATTACTTTACATAATAGAAAAAGAGCGGGTACTTAACACAGTGCATGCTCTTTTTCTACAAGAATGTACTTGTTAAGTTACGAAATGGAGGATTTATATGAGCGAATTAAAAGGAACAAAAACGGAAGTGAATCTAAGAAAAGCATTTGCTGGTGAATCTGAGGCAAGAAATAAATATACATATTATGCATCCAAAGCAAAAAAAGAAGGATATGAACAAATTGCAGAACTATTTCTTGAAACTGCAAACAATGAAAAAGAACACGCAAAACTATGGTTTAAATTACTACATGATGGTATGCCAGATACCAAAGAAAACCTATTAGATGCAGCAATGGGTGAAAACTATGAGTGGACAGATATGTATGCAACATTTGCAAAAGAAGCAAGAGAAGAAGGCTTTACAAAGATAGCTTATTTATTTGAAGGTGTTGCAAAAATTGAAAAAGAACATGAAGAAAGATATAGAAAATTATTATCTAATCTTGAAGACGGATTAGTATTTTCTAAAGATGGAGATACTATATGGCAGTGTGGGAACTGTGGACATATTCATGTAGGCAAAAAGGCTCCAGAAAAATGTCCAGTGTGTGATCATCCACAAGCGTATTTTAGAGTTTTAGCACAAAATTACTAATATAAGGAGATTTTGCTATGAAAAAAGAACCAAAATTTTTTGTATGTAAACAATGTGGAAACTTAGTAACTTTTATTCATGAATCAGGAGCACCTTTAACTTGTTGCGGACAAGAAATGGAAGAAGTTACACCTAATACTGTAGAAGCAGTAGTTGAAAAACATTTACCAGTAGTAACAGTAGATGGCAATACAGTTACTGTTGAAATTGGTAGCATAGAGCATCCAATGGTTCCTGAACACTACATCCAATGGATTTACTTAGAGACAGATAAAGGTTTCCAAATGAAATATCTTGAACCAGGTCAAATTCCAAAAGTAGTATTTGAATTAAAAGATGAAAAAGTTGTATCTGCTTATGAATACTGTAATCTTCATGGATTATGGAAAACAGAAGTGAAATAATAAATTTGGAGCTGCTGCTTTTTGCGGCAGCTCATTCCTTAGTTTGATTAATTGGAGGATTTAATGTTAACATCGATAGATTATGAATTTGTGCAAAGTGTTTTGACTTTTTGGGATAGATTAAGTGAAAATGAAAAAAAGCTTACTTTAGACAACATTACGCCAGTTCAATATTTAAAAGGAACGAACATTCATAATGGTGAATATGATTGCATTGGTGTTCTTCTTATAAAAAGTGGCGAACTTAGAATCTATATATCATCGAACGAAGGCAAGGAAATTACCTTGTCAAGATTACGAAGTAATGATGTTTGTGTTTTATCTGCATCTTGTATATTAGATAATATTACGTTTGATGTAAATATTGACGCTGAGCAAGACAGTGATATATTGCTAATCAATGCGGGATTTTATAAACAACTATGTAAACAAAATATTTATGCAGATGGTTTTACCGATAAGAAGATCATTGATCATTTTTCAGAAGTTATGTGGGCAATGGAACAAATATTATTTATGAGCTTTGACAGAAGGTTAGCCATTTTTCTTTCAGATGAAATGACAAGAAACCAAACAGAAGTAATTGAACTAACACATGAACAAATAGCAAAATATATAGGAAGTGCACGTGAAGTAGTAACAAGAATGTTAAAATATTTTTCGAGAGAAGGTATCGTAGAACTATCAAGAGGTGGTGTACGGATAATTAACAAAAAAAGACTGAAAGAATTAACATTAGAATAGGATGCAGCAGAAGTAATTTAAGTAGTAAAGAGTTTCTTAAAATTACAAATGCCGCATCCTATTATAAAATTTGGTTTATATTTAAAATATATATCCATTGTAAATTCTAATGTATAAAACATATCTAATTAAAACAATAGGTAATTATAAAAGTTTTAATATGGCCTGCTTTGATTGTACGCCCATTGTCAAATTTGATATTTTACCTTGTTTCATTACAACTAGTGTTGGGATTGACATTACTCTAAAGTTTTCTGCCAATTCAAATTCTTCGTCAATATTAATTTTCCCTACTTTTATATCTGTATATTCATCTGCAATTTCATCAATTATAGGGGAGACCATTCTACAAGGTCCACACCAAGAAGCCCAAAAGTCAAGTAAAACTGGTTTATCGGATTTTAACACCTCGGTATGAAAATTATCCTTAGTTATTTTAAGTACACTCATAATATATCTCCTTTCATTTATTATAGTTATACTATACACTACATAAAAAGAGTTATCAGTGACTAAGTTACTAAATAATGGCTTTATCAAAAATAGTTTGAATGATTTCTTTCGTCACAACACCCTCATATTGCTTGTCATCGCCTATGTAAAATGTTGGGACATAATAATAATCATATTGATTCGCGAGTTCTCTTTCAACTTCTTCATCAACTAAGTTTAGATTAATATTAGCATACTTAGGATATTCTTTTAGAAGTTCATCCATATATTCTCTTGCTCTTTTGCAATAAGGGCACCAGCTAGTTTCGAATACAGTTATGGATTGCATGAAGACTACCTTCTTTCGTCTATATTTAAAATTAATTATAAAATTCAATATATACTATATATTATATCAAAAATTATAAAATTATCAAAAAATAAAAGGATACAAAAATTTTAGCTTGTTAACATAACATTAATAAAAATAAAAGCTAATGAAATATAAACGTTAGTAAAAAAATAAGTGCCAAAAATATGAACACCAGTTAAAAATAAAAGCCAGTATAATATTAAACTTTTAAAAAAATGCAGAAGAAGATAATAGTCTGTTTAATATAAATTACAGAATAACAATAGCCGAAAACAAAAACAAGAAAATAATAGCCAGAAAAACAATAGCCAAAAAAATAGCCAGAAAAACAGTAGCAAGAAAACAATATCCAGAAAAACAATAGCCAGAAAATAATAGCCAGAAAAACAATAGCCAGATAAACAATAGCAAGAAAACAATATCCAGTAAAAACAGTAGCCAGTATAAAATGATAGAAGAGGTATATAATTTGTAAGAGTTACATAAAAAAAACAAAGTTACATATATAGTAAACCTTATGAACTAGTTATTTATTAAAAGTTCTATATAATTATATTTTATTCTCTAATAAAACAGTAATCGTTATTATTTTAGGTTGACTATGTTTTCAAATAAAGATAAAATAGGAATAATGAATTGTAATAAATATTTAGTATTTAGGAGGTTATTATGCAGGTTACAAATATATCTGAAGGAACTTATCAGTTGTCTGTTAATGTAGAGAATATATTATTTGAAGGTTTATGGGAGATGCCAAATGGAGTTTCACTAAATTCATATATAGTGAAAGGTGAAAAGACTGCGATTATAGATGGAGTTTGTGGATGGGATGGAGTTCCTGAAACTTTTTATTCTTTATTAGATCAATTGGATATTGCACCGGAATCAATCGAATATCTCGTTGTAAATCATATGGAACCAGATCATTCTGGATGGATAGAAAATTTAAAGAAAATTAATTCAAATTTTAAAATTGTGTGTAGTAAAAAAGCAAAAGAGTTACTTTCTGCATTTTATTATCATACAGAGAATATTACCACAATAGCAGATGGTGATACATTAGATTTAGGAAATGGCCATGTGCTAAGCTTTTATGAAATACCAAATGTTCATTGGCCAGATACTATAGCAACGTTTGATGCATTAACAGGTACATTATTTTCCTGTGATGCGTTTGGTTCTTTTGGCAAAGTTGAAAATCAAAAGTATGGTGATGAATTAACAGAGAATGAAAGAGAAGTGTATGAAAATGATACATTAAGATATTATTCTAATATTGTTGCTGCATTTTCTATGCAAGTGAAAAAAGCGGTAGCAAAATGCGAAACATTACCGGTTAAGTTAGTTGCACCTGGTCATGGGCTTATGTGGAGAAATCCAAAAGATATTTTTGATGCGTATTCAAGATATGCTGATTATTCAAAAGGGCCTGCTAGAGCCGAAATAACATTTATCTGGAGTTCAATGTACGGAATGACAGAAAAAGCTGTAAAACATGCATTGTCTATTTTAGAAAAAGAAGATATAAAGGTTCATGTACACAAGGTACCAGAAGATTCTTGGGGTACTGTGTTAACATCTGCTTGGACATCTACAGGTATTATTTTAGCTATGCCAACATATGAATTCAAAATGTTCCCACCTATGGCGGCTGTATTAGAAGAGTTGGGTAAGAAAAAGGTGTTAAATCGTAAAGCATTCCGTTTTGGTTCCTATGGATGGTCTGGTGGTGCTCAAAGAGAACTTGATGATATCACTACGAAATTGTCTATGAATTGGGAGTTCTTGGAGCCAGTTGAATTTTTAGGAGCTCCAACGGAAGAAGTAAATAATCAGATAGAAGAACGTATTAAGAGTTTGGTAAAAGTAGTAAAAGAAATAGCTAATAAATAAAGTGTAAATATATAAAGTGCAAATAAATAAAGCATTAATATAAAGTGCAAATAAATAAAGTTTAAATATATATAGTGCAAAAAATAAATTGCAAAAAATAAAGTGCAAAAAATAAAGTGCAAATAAATAGAGTGATAGATAAATCCTAAATAAATGTTTAGGTTAAGTAATGAAAAAGAGTTGCTAATGTTTTGTATGAACTACAAAAACTTATCAACTCTTTTTTATGTGTCAAAAAACTATAAGATGTTATGATATAGATTTGCATAATCATAATAGAATTTGAAATACTGAAAATTAGGTGATTTTTATTATTTATTTATTAAAGGAGATGTAAAAAAGTGAATCAATTTAATATAGAGGAAAAATCAATATTAGAATTACAAAAAGCTATGGAAATGAACATTATTACATCAAAGGAGCTTGTAATAATGTATTTAGATCGTATAGCCAACATTGACCATGCAGGGCCAAATCTAAATTCGGTATTAGAAGTCAATCCAGATGCTATTCAAATTGCAGAAGCTCTAGATTATGAGCGGTCACTACAGGGAAAAAGAAGTAATTTACACGGAATCCCAATTTTAGTGAAAGATAATATCTGCACCTCTGATAAGATGCATACTAGCGCAGGTTCCTTAGCATTAAAAGATTCATACTCTAAAGAAGATGCATTTTTAATCAAGCAACTTCGTAAAGCAGGTGCTGTTATTCTCGGAAAAGCAAATATGACAGAATGGGCAAATTTTATGACAGATAGTATGCCGGCTGGATATAGTTCTAGAGGAGGACAGGTATTAAATCCATATGGAATAGGAGAGTTTGGCCCAGGTGGGTCAAGTTCAGGTTCTGGCGTTGCAGCAACAGCTAATCTTTGCACTGTAGCGATAGGAACAGAAACATCTGGATCTGTAATAGATCCAGCGAGCAATTTAAGTTTAGTAGGAATTAAGCCTACTATTGGACTTGTTAGTCGTTATGGTATCATTCCTGCATCCCATATGCAGGATACTGCCGGACCAATGGGTAGAAGTGTTGAGGATGCTGTTATTTTATTAGATGAGATGATAGGATATGATGAAAATGATCCTATTACTATATATAGTAAGGATAAAGATAAAACAAATTATACTCAGTTCTTAAACTCAAATGGTCTTTCGAATATTCGTATTGGTGTGCCAAGGGATTATTTTTTTGAGAATATAACAGAAGAAGAAAAAGATCTGTTTGATCAAGAGTTAAAAATATTGAAGCAACTTGGTATTGAAATAGTTGAAAATATAAAAATAGAACATGCAAAGGAATTGAACTCCAAAACAGCAGTTTTATGCGAATTTATAGCGGATTTAAACGCATATTTAGCAAAGCTAAGTATTAATATTCCAATACATTCTGTCTCAGAACTAATAAAGTATCATGAAGAGAATGCAGATACTATGTTAAAATACGGCCAGGTATATTTAACAGAGTATTCGAAAGATATATATAAATTAACTTGTAATGAATATGTGTCAAATAGGAAAAAGGACATAGAATTAAGTAGGAATGGAATAGATGTGGTACTAAAGAATTATAATCTAGATGCATTGGTATTTATAGGTGAATCATGTGCTGAGATTGTAAACAAAGCAGGATACCCAGAAATAACAGTTCCGGCTGGTATTCTTACAAAGGGTAAACCATTTGGTATAACCTTTGTAGCAGAGGCTTTTAGTGAATCTAAATTAATTAAGATAGCGTATAGTTATGAACAATTAAGTAAAAAAAGAGTTGCTCCTAACTTGAAATAAAAATTGTTTTATTAAGATTTGTTAGTTGCTTTAAAAACGTTTTTATTTTAAAAAGGTAAAAACTATAGTTAGTCAGAATAAAGACCTATTTTTAATAAAAATATGTTAAAAATTAACAATTAATATTTTGGCTTAAGATGTTAAAGCAGAACAAATAAAATTATAACTAGTATATGTATGCAAATTCAGTAAATAAAATTACTATAAAAACCATAATTAAATAGATTTGTTTGTGGTATATTACATTAAAATATATTAATAAAAACGTTTTCTTACATTATACGCTATTTTTTCCTATTAAAATCGAGTATTTAGGTCTAGCTAAATCACTAGTATCAATACAAAATATCAAAAGATACAATAAAAATGTTATTAATTAATATAAATATGTGCAAAAAGTACATTTTAGTAATAAAAAAAACTAATAAAAATGTTTTTATGTATTGAAATCATATCGCATTCGAGCTATAATACAACTGTAGCTATAAAAATATTTTTATTGGAGGGTAAGAAAGATGAAAAAATTAAAATCAATGTTAGTTCTTTCTCTTATCGCTTGTATGGGTACATTAGCTCTAACAGGTTGTGGAAAGAAATATGAAACATTGGACAAAGGTATTTCGGGGGATATTACTGTAATGGTTTGGTCTGGTTCCGGTAATTACATGGAGGATATTGGACATCAAGATCTTACAGCTGCTGATTTTACTGGACAAAATGAAGCTTCAATTTATGCAATGGCAAAAGAATTCAACAAAACATATCCAAACATTAAGATTAATGTTTTTGCTAAAGTTGGTGATCCTAATGCCAATGAAACTCCTTGGGCTCAAGAACTTGAGAACTTTAAAGCAGAACACGGCAAATATCCAGATGTTTATGCATCAACTAATTTAGCTGGTGATGTAGCAAAAGGTTTAGTTGCAGATTTATCTGTATTTAAAGATGATCCTATGTATAAATCTTTTAACACTTCTGTTATGAAGATGATGAACTATTATGGATTCCAAGCAGGTTTACCACAATTTATTCAACCATGGGGTGTATATGTAAATAAAGAATTAGCAGAGCAAAATAACATTGATGTTCCTCCAGTTGATTGGAATATTGATGAATATACTTCTTTTGCTACTTCTGGTGACAATAAAAACTTCTGGGGAGCAATGGATATCCCTATGAGTTTCATTAATACTGGAACAAAAGATATTAACTACTCATTAGCTAATTATGCTGGAACAGGTGACCATGTAAATGTTAACTCTGAAGCAGTGAATGATTTACTTTCCTATATTCCAACTTGGTCAAAATCAGCTATCTGGACTCAAAATGATATCGGTGGAGTACCTACTGAAATCATGGAAGCTAATGGATGGTGGGGATATAACTTCTTCATCAACAACTACTGCTTAAGTTATGACGGTGATCCTTGGATGATGGGTGATGCTGCAAATCCAACTGAAGGACATTGGGGAACTGTTAAGTCTAATGATTGGGATATCTATCCAAGACCATCTACAAAATATCAAGAAAACACAATTGGTATCGTTCTAGATCCAATGGCAATTCATAACTATGCTATGGATGATGGTAATCCAGAATGGTCAGAAGCTGAAAAACAACAATTAAAAGTAGCTTATACATTTGGTTCTTTCTGGGCTGGTAGTACAGATGCTATGCAAGCTCGTGCAAATCAAAACTTTACAGACAATGGTGTAGAAAAAACTTGTCTTAATGACTCTTTCCCACTTGTAACTGGTAAAGAATTTGATAAACAAATGGAAATCTGGTATTCCACAACAACACATCAACGTTACAAAGATACAGCTAAGATGCCTGGATTCCAAAAAGTTCTTGAATTATGGGAAAAAGGACAGTTCTGGGATGTTTCAGACAAAGCATATCCATTCTATATTGATGAAGATGGAACTCGTAAAGAATGTACATACGAATGGACTTATATTTATAAACAAGAAGTAGCTGGTGCATTTAGAACAGATGCTAACTGGTTAGATCAAGTAAAAGCAAAACTTCCAGATTGGAATAAAACAATCAATGAAAGATTTGTATTAGCACAAGACCAATTAAGACAAGGTCTTACTAATTATTATGGATATACAGAAGAAGACTTTAAAAAATAATCTAAATTATTAATAACAACGGTTTTTCATGGGGAACTGTTGCAAAATAAAAGTTTTCAAAGGGTAAAGCCAGATATGTAACACATATCTGGCAGGATTTGAAACATTATTTTGCAGCAGTTTCTACATAATAAGGGAGCGAGTTACAATGAAGAAACCAAGATACATAATATCCATTGTACTTATAGGTATAATTGCAGTTGCTATTATAGCATCTGTATTTATTTTTGGAAAAAAAGCAGAATATGTGACCGAAGTGAATGAAAATGAAGTAGAAGCAGCCTTTAATCTGTTGAATGAATCCTTACAAACAAAGACAGTTATGTATACTGATTTTTTAGATAGTGATACAGCTGAAATGGGGCAAGGAGAAATTCTTGTAGAGCCAAATGCTGGTACAAAAAATGATGATTATAATGGTTCAACAGTATCACTTGACTATAATGATTCAGTTAATTATGAAGTAGTGATAGAGAAAGAAGGACTATACAACTTAGTTTTAGATTATAAACCAATAGGTGAATCTTTGGCTGATTTTATCGTGGATGTTAAAGTTAATGGAGAACAAGCTTATAGAGAAATGCGTAATATAGCATTACCATTAATTTGGTCAGATGAAACAAAAGAATTTCCAAAAGACAGATATGGAGATCAAACTGCGCCATATCAGTTAAGAAGTGAAGAATGGTCATCACTTTATTTATATAATAATACACATTATACTGCCGAACCTTTATTGTTTTATTTGCCTAAGGGTAGTAATACAATAACAATTACCAATGCATCCGGGAATGGATTAGGACTAGGTAATTTATTGGTAAAAGAACCAACAGGTACGATACCTGAATATAAGGACTATAAAGTAAATCAAAATGGATCATTAGTAACAGATATGATTACTATTAATTCAGTTGATTATGTAAGTAAAAATACTACTCAGGCAATCTATTCATCTGAGAATAATCCTGCTCTAACTCCACATAGTAACAGTTACAAATTACTTAACGTTCTATCTTGGACAGAACCTGGTGCAGAGATTACATATCAAATGACAGTGCCAAATGATGGTTTGTACAATTTAGCATTCCATTATAAAAATACAAAAGAAGAATTAGAAGTATTTAATACTATTTTAATAGATGGAGTTACACCTTTCCATGAATTAATTAATTACGGTTTCTCTTCAACAGGTAATAAATGGGCCAATGAAGTGTTAAGTGATGAAGATGGCACTCCATATGAGATTTATCTGACAAAAGGTACACACACGATAACAATACGTTCCGAACAGGAACCAGTCGTGAAATCTTGGAGATACGCTAGATTAATATCAGAACACGTAACACAATTTGAATTAGAGATATCTAAAATAACTGGTTCTACGAAAGATAATAACCGTACTTGGAGAATGACTAGATACATTCCTGAGATTGCTGATTATCTATCAGCATATAAAACTTTAATAAATTACATTCAATATTCTTTACAAGAATATACACCAAATGGAACTAACGCAGCAATCATGTCTGACTTAGATAAATCATTGGCATTTATTAAAAAGATGTCAAAGTATCCAGACGAAATCGCTTTATATAAAGAGGATTTAACTGGTAGAGATAATTCTATATTAACTGCTATGAGTAATTTTACAACTGCTTTAGTAGAACAAGATTTTGCATTAGATATGATTTATGTATATGGTAATAAAAAGTTACCAAAGGAAAATCCAAATTTCTTTGAGTCTTTTGGTAATGGAGTTCAAACACTTCTAAATTCCTTTATATCAAAAAAATATGTAGCAGATAATGATGAAGAGGCATTAAATATTTGGGTAAACAGAGCTATGACTCATGTGGATTTACTTCAGAAGATGGTAGATACAGAATTTACACCAAAGACAGGTATCAAAGTAAAGATATCCATTATGCCAGATGCAAACAAATTAACACTTGCAACATCTGCTAATAAAACACCTGACGTTGCTTTAGGGTTAGGGTCACATATTCCTTTTGATCTTGCATGTCGTGGTGCTATTTATGACTTATCAGAGTTTAAAGATTTTTGGACCGTTGCAGATCGTTTTGCACCTGGTTCGTTTGTATCTTACCTATACAATGAAGGTGTTTATGCAATACCTGAAACACTAGATTTTAATGCAATTATATATCGAACTGATATCTTTAATAATTTAGGGTTAACTCCACCGGATACATGGCAAGATGTAGTAGATATGTTACCAACCTTACAACGTTACGGTATGAATTTCTATCATAGTATTTCATCCGGTGTTGGATATAAATGGTTCTATCAAACATCACCACTCATTTTCCAAAATGGTGGTAGATTGTATACAGATGATGGATTAAAAACGGCAATTGATGAACCAAACTCTGTAAAAGGATTACAAGCTTTAGGAGATTTATTTATTGCTTATTCTTTAGATACACAAGTAAATTCCTTCTTCAATTCCTTCAGATATTCAATTTTACCAATAGGAATTGTAGGTTTAAATGATTACATACTTATTAAAAATGGTGCACCAGAATTAGAAGGACAATGGGCATTATCAAATTATCCAGGTACAATAGGTGATGACGGCAATGTGAAAAGATGGTACGTTGCAAACGGAACCGGTGGTATTATCTTTAAGGATTCTAAGAAAAAAGATGAAAGCTGGGAATTCCTAAAATGGTGGACTGATTATGCAACGCAAGTAAATTATACGTATACATTACAGTCAACCTACGGTGAAAAATTCATGTGGTTATCATCTAACTTAGAAGCTATAGCAGATTCGCCAATTGAGCAAACAGATAAACAAGTAATCTTAGAGCAGTTAAAATGGTTACGAGACGTACCTAGAACACCAGGTCAATATTTGTTAGAGCGTTCTATATCTGATATATGGAATACTATGGTATTTGATGGAACCAGTGCACAAGTTGCTGCGGATGAAAAAGTAATTGCGATAAATCGTGAAATACGAAAGAAGATGCAGGAATTAGGATTTTATGATAAAGATGGAAACCTTCTGAAGGGTTATGTAATCCGTGATATTGATTGGGTTATTGATCAAATCCAAAAAGCGAAACAGGAGGTGGAGTAAATGGATAATACGAATCGAAAGTTAAAACAGACAAAGAAAAAAGTAGTTCGTAAAGATGGCGTTCGAATATTTTTCTTATTGCTTCCATATGCTTTGCTATTTTTTACATTTATTGCAATACCAGTAGCGGTTGCGATTGGTTTATCCTTTAGTTATTTCGATGTAATTAATCCACCTAAATTCGTTGGATTGTTAAACTATATTACTTTAATTACCCAAGACGAAGTGTTTTTAAAATTCGTATTACCTAACACATTAAAATATGCTTTAATAGTTGGTCCTGGTGGTTACGCATTATCCTTTATACTTGCTTGGATGCTAGCTCAAATACAACCAATACCAAGAACCGTATTAGCATTAGCAATTTATACACCATCTATGCTAGGTCCAGTATTCATTGATGTTATCTGGAGAGCCGTATTTACAGGTGATCAAAGAGGTATTATGAATAACTTACTTATGCAGTTGGGAGTAATTGATCAACCAATCCAATTTTTATTATCTCCTGATTATTTAATGAATATTATGATATTCGTTTCGTTATGGTCAGCAATGGGTATTGGATTCTTAGCGATGATATCAGGTGTATTAAATATTAACGAAGAGTTATATGAAGCAGCATATGTAGATGGTTTAAGAAACCGTTTCCAAGAAATATTTTATATTACCATTCCTTCCATGAGACCGCAGATGTTATTTGGTGCAGTTATGGCTATTGTTAATGCATTTAATATGGGATGGATTGGTGTTACATTATCAGGTGGTAATCCAACACCAGGTTATGCAGGCCAATTAATTACAAACCACATTGATGATTATGGATTCCTTCGTTATGAAATGGGTTATGCAGCTGCGGTTTCCGTAGTACTTCTTTTAGTTGTAACCCTATTTTCTAAGATTGCCCATGGACTATTTGGAGAGAAGGAGTAGGAGGAAGAAAATATGGCTAATTTTCAAGGAACAAAAATAAATCCGAAGCGTTTCTCGCTTTCACAGTTAAAGTTTTATATTATATTAGTTCCCTTAGCAATCTTTATGATTTTACCAGTAGTTTATATAATAAATCAGGCTTTTAAGCCACTTGGAGAGCTTTTTGCATACCCACCAAGAATATTTGTTAGAAATCCTACTATGCGTAATTTTTCTGATTTATTTGCATTATCTGGAACAACTG
The DNA here is from genome assembly GCA_029239975.1 of Anaerocolumna sp. Lineage (GTDB taxonomy): Bacteria > Bacillota > Clostridia > Lachnospirales > Lachnospiraceae > Anaerocolumna. Next base: position 34,547 of record JARBTX010000005.1, on the reverse strand, counting down.
GTGTACCAATGTCTAGATATTTATTTAACTCTTTAGTGATAGCATTGTTAACCGTTGTTTTAAATGTAATTATTACAATTGGAGCGGCTTATGTATTTTCGAAAAAGAAATTTAGGTTAAAGAGTACCTTATTTAACATTAACCAAATGGCTTTGATGTTTGTTGCTACTGCAGTGGCAGTTCCAAGATACATAGTAATTGTACAATCTGGGTTAATTAATACTTGGATGGCACACATACTACCACTACTTGCAATGCCAGTTGGATTGTTTTTAGTAAAACAGTTTGTTGATCAAATTCCGGATGCATTGATAGAAGCAGCAGTAATGGATGGAGCGAAGGATGTTAAAATTATACAAAAAGTTATTATACCGTTAACAAGGCCAGCAATAGCAACTTCCATTGTATTAACATTCCAAGCTGTATGGAATGCAACAGAAGCATCTAATAATTTTATAACCAATGATTCCATGAGAACATTAGCATTCTATTTAACTTCAATTGCAACAAATAATGCAGTTGCAGCAGCTGGTATGGTTGCAGCAGCTACGGTAATATTGTCATTACCTAACATTATTATATTTATCTGTATGCAATCTCAAGTTATGAATACTATGACTCATTCCGGTATTAAATAGGAGGCGCGAAATGAATAAACAATTAAAAGCAGTTTTGATTATTCTGATAGCTTTTGTTGTTTCTGCTATTCCAACGCTTTCTGTATCTGCGTCGCAGGCAACAAGCTACACTTATACCCTGGACGAAAAAGGGTATTATACTAGAACACAAGATGCTTATCTACCGGATAAAACAATAACAGATCTTGGGCTATCTGCTCCAGAAGATTTATTTATTGATAGTGATAATATGCTTTACATAGCAGATTCTGCAAACCTTAGAATTGTAAAATATGATATCAATAATGGTAAAGTTGCAGGAATATTAACTTATGAAGAATTTGCGAATCCTAAGGGAGTATATGTTACGAAAAAAGGTGATATCTATGTTGCAGATCCTAGAGCAAAAAAGGTATTTCACTTTGATAAGAATTTTAACTTTGTAGAAGGTTTTGCAAAACCTACTACACCATCTTTTGCAGACACAAAATTTGAACCAATCCGTATTGCAGTAGATAATAGTGGTAATATGTATATTGTTGGTGAAGGTGTTTACAATGGTATTATTCAATTAGCTCACACAGGTGAATTCTTAGGATACTTTACCGTGAATAAAACCAAATTATCCTTACCACAAGCGATACAGAATGCTATTTTTACAAGAGCACAGTTAGAGAATTTAGTTGACCGAGTACCAACTACGTTCTCCAATGTATTCATTGATAAAAGCGGTATTGTCTATTCAACTACTATGGGTACTCATACAGACGGTTTAAAGAAACATAACACAGCTGGTGGAAATATGTTCAAAAATCCTGTTTGGGGATATGATTCCATGACTGATGTTTATGTCGACAACCAAGGAATTATTTATACCAGTGAAACAAGTGGTTACATCGATATTTATTCAAGTTCTGGCGAGTTAATATTTGAATTTGGTTCTTATGTATTTGACGTTGATGTATCGGGTCTTTTTGCATCTCTACCAACCATAGCTGTAGATAACAATGGAAACATTTGGGCGGTTGACGGACAAAAAGGATATTTACAATCTTTTAAACCAACGGATTATGCTCTTATGGTATATAACTCTATGGGGTTATATGAGAAAGGTCTATATGAAGAAGCATTAGATAAATGGACAGAAGTTCTTAAACTTAACCAGATGTCAGTACTTGCTCATAATGGTGTTGGTAAAGCATATTTACATGCTGGTAAATATGAAGAGGCAATGGAACATTTTAAAGTAGCAGGTAATAGAGATTATTATTCGGAAGCTTTCTGGGAAGTTAGAAATGCTTGGATACAAGATAATCTGCCGATATTTGCAGGAGTTATTGCTCTATTATGGTTTGTTTCATTCTTAGTAAAGAAATTAGATAAGAAGAGAAAAGTAAGAACATTTAAAAGAAATGTCTCTAATAAGCTTTATAATTTACCTATTCTTGGAGAAGTTTTATATGCTTTAAAAATACCAAAACATCCAATTGATCGTTACTATGATATCCGGGTGAATAGAAAAGGCACCACAAGAGGTGCAACCATACTATATGCTTTATTTTTCATAGTATACATGGCGTATAAAACTAGTAAAGGTTTTATTTATCAGTTTGTTGCCATTGAAGATTTAGATATTAATGCAATCGTAATTGGTTTCTTTACTATCTTGATTTTATTTATTGTTTGTAATTACTTAGTTACATCTATAAAAGATGGTGATGGTAGTTTTAAACAGGTATATATGATACCTGCTTATGGAGTAATGCCTATTATGATATCAATGGTAGCCATAACAATAATGTCATATTTTTTAACTAATAATGAAGCTTTTCTTTTAACAATTATTTTATACATAGGACTTATATGGTCGGTTATTTCCATATTCTTAGGATTTCAAACGGTTCATGATTATACAACGAAAGAAACAGTGTCTAGTATGATTATAACAGTAGTATTTATGATAATTGCCGCAATTATGGCACTTATAGTAATAATTATGTGGGAGCAATTATGGCAATTCTTACAAACCTTAGCAAAGGAGATGACACGAAATGTTCTTGGTTAAAAAGAGAAAGTTCTTAATAATATTTTTTGCACTTGTGGTTGTAGGAATAATCTCCTTTGGCTATGTTAAGGCGGCATACCTAACTACAAATAGAGATACCAAACTACCACCGGATAAGGTTAGTTATGATATTGTTAAGTATGATGATTATGAATTAATTTATGAAACAGATACCTTATGTTATTACTTTAGAGAAGATAGAGACGTTTTTTCTATCTTAGATAAAAGAACAGGGTATACCTGGAAGACTGGACTTGATATACCATTTAATAAGGATATTGATGATAGTTTATTAGAAGCAACTACACCAGAAGAAATCTTAGAAAAAGCAGTACCGGAAGAAGCAAAAATGAGTACAACATATACTGGTATTGCTAACTCTTTGATTACAGTAGAATACAATGAGTCAGAAACAATAAAAAATGTTTCTAGTGCATCGAAAGACGGTGTAAAATCCAGTCTTGTTACCTTAAATGATAATCCAAGTACAAGACGACTCGATATTAATTTTACCTTCTTAGAATTAGAAATAAAAGTTTATTTAACCTTTAGTGAAGATACAATTACCTACGAAATTAAAGACGAAGACATTACTGGTAAAGGTAAAAATAGTTTACTTGCTATTAATATTTCTCCATTTTTAGGTGCAAGTGGTGGTAAATTCAAATTATACAATGAAGATACCCAAATGTATGACATTGAAGTGGAAAAATATAAGATACCAGGTTATGTATTTGTTCCAGATGGTAGCGGAAGTTTAATAAGATTCGCTGATAACAGTGCTCCATTTTCGTTATATACCGGTAATGTATACGGAATGGATTATGCACAGTCTACCTATTACAATAATTCATTAACGGATGCCATTCCACTAAAAGACCCAGTTATGCCTGTATTTGGTATAGCTCACGGTGATAAACAAGCTGCGTTTGTAGCTTATGCTGATAGTGGTGCAGAATACATGGAAATTGTAATGAGGCCAGAGGAAAATCTGACCTATTATAACTGGGCTTATCCAAGATTCGTTTATAATGTCAATTATTTTCAAGTATATAACAAAAAAGGTGAAGGTTACTTTACTTTAATGAAAGAACCAAATGTTTTTGATATTAAAATGAGTTATACCTTTTTAGCTGGTGATGGTTCTGATGGAACACCTGCAGCGGATTATACTGGTATGGCATCTACGTACCGTAAACATCTAATAGATACTGGTGTATTAACAGAACAAACAACAACCAAAGCAGACATTCCATTAAGATTAGATTTTATTATGTCAGACTCTAAAAAAGGTATTGTAGGAACAGATGAAGTAGTAGTTACGACTACAGATGATGTTCGAAATATTTTAAATACCATTTCAAAGAATGATGCAATAACAAATGTGAATTCAGGACTTTATGGTTGGCAAAAGGGTGGAGAAACATTAGCGAAACCAAACTCTTCAAAATATTTAGGAAAAGTCGGAAGTAAACATGACTTTAAGGATTTAATAAAAGAGTTTGCCGAGATAGGTATCGATATTTCTTATGCGAGGGACTACACGACTATCAACAAGTTAATGTTAAACTACCATAATAATGCGACTAGACATATCAACTCCTGGTATTTGGATTTAGATAAGAGATGGGTATTACCTGAAAATGTACCGGTTTCAAATTTCTCCTTTGCAACTCCTAAAAAGAGTGCCCAGTGGTTTAAGGAGCAGTTAAAAGATGTATCTTCCTATGTAGATTCTATGACAGTTGGTGGAATTTCGAATACTTTGATTAGTAACTATGATAGTGATGGGGTAGAGACATCCGTATCCGATGCTATAGCATTATATCAAGATACGTTTACGAAAGCAAAAGAGAAAGTGAAATTAAATATGGAGAGTCCTAATATGTATTTGTGGAAATATACAGATAGATATTTACAAAGTCCAGTGGGAACTTCCCAATATGTCTTTGAAACAGATGCGGTTCCATTTTTACAGATGGTTTTAAACGGTACGATGGAAGTATATGCTCCTTATTCTAACTTCTCGTTCTATACACAGACTGATATATTAAGAATGATTGATTACAATTTATCTCCATCCTTTATCCTATCACAAGAGCCATCCTATCATTTGGCTTCGACTCCATCTGCAGACCTTTATTCTACAGAGTTTAACCAATATGAAGGATTAATTAAAACTGTATACACTAAAGTAAACGACGTGTTAAGTCAAGTGATTGGTTATAAATGGTCTGGAAGAACAGTTCTTGATAATGGTGTCATTATGAATACATACACCAATGGAAGTGAAACAAAAAAAGTTATCATTAACTATACAGATGAAACTGTAACTCATGAACAATCAGAAGTTGCACCACTTAGTGCATCCGTGATTCAATGAAAGGAGGAGCAGCATGAAGAATGAAGTTAAGTATGTTAATGAAGCAACAGATGTAAAATCAGATGCAAAAACTGATACGGATTCAAAAGTTTCTGAGAAGAAAAGAAAAATAAAAACTTATAAACAAAAGCAAAATAAACTTGGCTATATGTTTATGGCTCCTTGGATTTTTGGATTTGTCATTTTTACTGCGATACCTTTCCTTGCAACCATTGCTTTAAGCTTTACAACAGTAAAACAAACAGTAATTGGATTCGAAATTGATTTTATTGGACTAGGTAACTATTCCATGGCCTTTTTTGAAAATGTGGAATTTATACCTGCACTAATTGACTTTTTGGGGATGATTATTCCATATACTTTTGTAATTGTGATTATATCCTTTATATTAGCATATCTACTAAATCACATTGGATTTTTAAAAGGGACATTACGAACTATTTATTTCCTTCCTGTTATTATAATGTCAGGTCCAGTAATGTATCAGTTAATTGATTCAAGTTCAAATGGAAGTTCAGGAGAAACGACAAGACAATTTACAGATATTTTTATTTTACAGATGATAAATAGTTATTCACCAGGTTTTGCGAACCTTTTAGTAGGAGTGTTTGAACAGTTATCCATCATATTATGGTTTACTGGTATTCCAATAATCCTATTTATAAATGGATTACAAAAAATTAATCCAAACCTTTACGAAGCTGCACAAATTGATTCTGCAAATGCATGGCAGACACTTTGGAAAATAACAATTCCAATCATTAAACCAATTGCTTTAGTTGTAACCATATTTACTATTGCACAACTAGGTACATTTACAACGAATCCGGTATATTCCTTAATCAAAACTGCAACAGAAAATACTAGTGGTGGACTTGGTGTTGCGGCAACCTATGCTTGGATATACAGCTTAATTGTTCTTGCGATTATCGGAATAGCATTTCTTTTATTCCGAGAGAGCAAAAAAGTTAGGAGGCATTATTAATGAAAATAAATATTGCTAAATTAAAAAAAGCGAACAAATTTAAAACTGTATTAAGACTATGCATCTATTTTATATTGATTTGTATTAGTTTTATTTATTTAGAACCAATATTTAAGATGGTTTCCATGGCCTTTATGTCAAGTACAGATGTTATTGATCCATCAGTTGAATGGCTTCCTAAAAAGCCATCCTTCCATAATGTAGGAGTTGCTGCTAAAGTTTTGGATTTAAAATCTACCTTAGTGAATTCAGTATGGTTTTCGGCTTTGCTTGCATTAGGCCAAACAATTGTATCTGCACTAACTGGCTTTGCGTTATCTAGATACAATTTTAAATTAAAGAGATTGTGGTTTGTTATGATATTATTAGCATTTATTATTCCAGTACCATTACTAATGGTACCAAGGTTAATGATATTTATATCTGCACAAAATATTTTAGGTTTTAATTTAATTGGTACACCAATTCCACAAATTGTAATGTCTTTATTTGGGCAAGGTGTATATTCAACCGTATTAATCCTGATTTTCTATAATTTCTTTAACTTAATTCCTTATTCCTTGGATGAAGCTGCCATGATTGATGGTGCAAGTCCTATGCAGGTGTTTATTCAGATAGCTATGAAATTATCATTTTCAACGGTACTTGTTGTATTTTTATTTTCTGTAGTTTGGAATTGGAATGAAACTTACATAACAGGAACTTTAGTGCGTAATAGCATTGAGTTACTTCCAGCTAAATTAAATATGTTTGATAGTGCATTCCAATCATATGCATCAGCTGGTAGGGGAAATGCTCAATTTAAGATTAATGAAGCTTATAAAATGGCAGCAACATTAATCTCCATAACACCACTTCTTATCCTATATGCATTTGTACAAAAACAATTCATTCAGGGTATTGAAAACACTGGTATTACTGGAGAATAAAACAAAAATAATACTTGGGTCTGTTACGAGTCGAAATTCATTGTAACGACCCAAGCTTATGGAGGATTAGGGTGAAAACTAAGAAAAGATTTATTGTTCTGTTACAGGCAAGCTTATTAGCATGCACATTACTCACAGCTTGTAAAAAAGAAGATGATTTCCGAATAGGAACTCAGGTTTCAGATGCATATGTAGATCCAAGTACTGTAAAGGAGGTGGCTCCAGAAGACATTAAAGCAAAAGGATATGTATATGACTATGATAAATTAAATTATGAACTAGTGTGGTCCGATGAATTTGATTATGAAGGGCTACCAGATCCTACAAAATGGGATTATGATGTCGGTGGAAGTGGTTGGGGAAACAACGAATTGCAATACTATACCAACGATAAAAACGCAACTGTAAAAGACGGAATCTTAACCATTGAAGCAAGAAAAGAAGAGTACGAAGGTATGAACTATACCTCTGCCAGAATGGTATCAAGAGGAAAAGGTGATTGGCTTTACGGCAAAATCGAAGTGTGTGCTAAACTTCCAAAAGGTGTAGGTACTTGGCCAGCAATCTGGATGCTTCCTACAGACTGGGAATACGGTTCATGGCCAGCTTCGGGTGAAATTGACATCATGGAACACGTGGGATATAATCAAGATACGGTTCATGCATCTGTACATACTCAATCTTATTATCATAAGATTGGTACACAAAAAACTGCTACAAAGTTTTTAGAAGGTGTCAGTGAAAATTATCATATCTATAGTATTGAGTGGCTACCAGATAAGATTATGGCTTATATCGACGGAGAATTATATTTTACATTTGAACCAACGAAATATAAGGCAAATCCTACTTTTGAAGAATGGCCATTTGATAAAAAGATGCACTTATTACTAAATATAGCAGTAGGTGGTGACTGGGGTGGAGTAGAAGGTGTTGATGAGACCGTTTTTCCACAGCAGATGTTAATTGATTATGTTAGAGTTTATCAAAGTAAGGAAATAAATGAATTGAAACATGAATAAAAAGTTTAATTAGGCAAAAATAATTAACAGAATGGAGAAAAATATATGGTAACTATTAAAGATGTAGCAAAAGAATCCGGGGTAGCAATCTCGACTGTCTCTAATGTATTAAATAATGTTGCTGTAGTAAGTGAAGAGACGCGAAAAAAGGTTCTTGATGCAGTAGAAAAGTTAAAATATGTTCCAAATATGAATGCGAAATTCTTAAAATCAAATAAAAAGAATACCGTAGGGTTATTTTTGCCAAGTATACAAGGTGATTTTTATAAATCATTGATGCAAGCAGTTCATATACAATGTAAGATACGTGGTTTTTTATTAAATATATATGTTAGCAATGAAAATACAAGTGAAGAAATATACAGTATGATTATTTCATCCGGTGTTGAAGGTGCTATCGTTTTAAACGAAAGATTATCAGATGAATATATTGATCGAATAAAACTTACGAATATGCCAATTGTATTTATTGATAGAGAATATTCTGGAGATCGTATGTCAAGCGTAATTATTGATAATGTGGAAGGTGCTACGTTAGCAACAGAATTTTTAATTAAGCAAGGACATCGTCGTATAGGTTATATTCACGGTATTCATAATTATGATGATGAATCTAGATTTAAGGCTTACGTTAATGTTTTAAACAAGTATTCATTACCGCTTGATAATTCAATCATATTAAGAGCTTATTTTGAAGAAGCAGTTGCTTATAGTGAAATGAGAGTTTTATTACTAAAAGGAATTGAAATGCCGGATGCTTTCTTTTGTGCCAACGATGAAATGGCATGGGGATGTATAAGGGCACTGCAAGATGCAGGTATAAAAGTACCAGATCAAATCAGTGTTATGGGATTTGATGATAATACTTTGGCTGCTTATTATAATCCGTCAATTACTACAATTCACAGTCCAGTTGTAGAACTTGGTAATTTAAGTGCACAAGAATTAATACGATTAGTTGGACAGGATGGACCAGGAAACGGTAGTATTATAAGATTATCGCCGAACCTAATCGTAAGAGATTCCTGTAAATTTAGAGTTTAGAAGATCATGGAGGCTAGAATGGATAATTATAAATTACAAGGTGATACATTTATTATAAAAAACTATGACAAAATGCCTGCATTCTCCAGTTTTTTACCTGGATTAGCTGGTATTAAGGGAATCCCATTATGGGTGTATTATACAAATCGTGGTCAAGGAATTAACAGTTTTGGTATTCATCATAAAAACAATGCAATTATGGAATTTAATCCAGCAAATACAGCTTATGAGAATACTCCTGTTAAGGGTTTTCGTACTTTTATAAAATGTGATGGGGTTTACTTTGAACCATTTTTTACTTATGAAAAATCGATAGAGCGTAATCTTTATATAAAGAAAAATAGCTTTACAATTGAAGAAATTAACAATAAACATGGATTAAAAATTAGTGTTAAATACTATGTTTTACCAAAAGATAGTATAGGTGCACTCGTTCGCCATGTTCACATTGAAAATATAAGTGGTAAAGAAAAAGAAATCGAATTAATTGATGGTATGCCAAAAATTATACCATTTGGTATTGAGAATGGTGCTTATAAGGAAATGTCAAACTTATTAAAGAGTTGGACAGATCTTAAGAATATAGAAAACAATGTACCATACTATTCCATGAGAGCAAGTAGTGATGATTCTGCTGAAGTGCAAGAGATTGAAGGAGGTTATTTCTACGTAACAGTAAGAAATAATGAAGTTCTACCAGTTATTTATGATGCCGATGTAATCTTTGATCATGATACTTCTTTAGTGAATCCAGTTACTTTCTTTGATCATTCTGTAGAAGAAATTTTAACTATGGAACAATGCTTTGCAAACAAAGTTCCTTGCGGATTCACACCACAACAATTTAACTTAAGTGCAGGAAAAGAATACGAATTTACAACTATGGTTGGTTTTGTATCTGCACCAGATCAAATCAATGAAAAGTTAGGAGATATCTGTAAAGTTGAGTATAGAACCAATAAAGAACTTCTTGCAGATGAGATCGTAGACGAATTAACTAAAGACGTTAAGACTATGACAGCAAAACCATTGTTTGATCAATATGTTGAACAATGTTATCTTGATAACTTCTTACGTGGTGGCTATCCTTTTGTATTCAATAAAGATTCAAATAAAGCAGTTGTACATTTATTTAGCCGTAAGCATGGAGATCCAGAAAGAGATTATAATTTCTTCTCAATAGCAGGTGAATATTACTCACAGGGTAATGGAAACTTCCGTGATGTAAGCCAAAATAGACGTAACGACGTATTCTTTAATAAAGATATTGGAGATTTTAACGTAAAAACATTCTTTAATTTAATCCAAATCGATGGATACAATCCTTTAGAAGTTCGCCCATCTACATTTGTAGTAAAGGAAGAAAATAAAGGAACGGTTAAGAGTCTACTACGCAAGAACGCACTAGGAGATATTACCAAACTAGAAAAGATATTAAATAAACCATATACACCTGGTCAAATTGCAAATTGTATTGCTAGACATCATCTAACAATAACTTGTGGAGAAGATTCTTTCTTAGAGCAAGTACTACAATTGTCTGATCAAAATATCGAGGCAGGATTTGGTGAAGGTTATTGGAGCGATCACTGGGATTATAATTTAGATCTGATTGAGAATTACATTAAGGTATTCCCAGATAAAATAGGTGAATTATTATTTTCAGATCATAGCTATCGTTTCTATGATAGTGCTGCAAGAGTACTTCCACGTAATGAAAAATACGTTATAAATAAAAATGAAGTAAGACAATATGGTTCTTTGGTTCATGATGATGAAAAATCAAGTCGCAAAGATTTTAATTCAAAAGGAACAAACTGGCTAAAAACAAAATCTGGTGAATTAGCAACAACTTCATTAATGGCTAAGTTAATCTCATTAGCATTAAATAAATTCTCCATGTTAGACGCCTATGGATTAGGAGTTGAAATGGAAGGCGGAAAACCAGGTTGGAATGACGCAATGAATGGTTTACCAGGTATCTTTGGCAGTGGTATGGCAGAAACATTTGAATTAAAACGTTTGGTGCAATTTATCTGTGAAACAGTAACAAATAGCCCATCTGTAGATATGCCAATCGAAATCTATGATTTGTTATTAAAAGTTTTTGCTGCATTAACAAATGCAAAAGCAGAAGGAATAAGCGAATTTAAATACTGGGATACCGTATCTTCACTTCGTGAACAATACAGAGATATGACTAGATTTAACTTAGACGGAGAAGTTCGTAATTTAGATTCTGCTAAAATCTTAGAAATCTTTAAGGCTTTTGCTGAGAAGATAGATACAGGTATCAGTAAAGCCCTTGAGTATGGTAACGGTATTGTTCCAACTTACTTTACATTTAGAGCAAGTGAGTTTGAACCAGTTGTAGACGAAGCTGGTAATCCTGTAATGAGTCACTATGGTATGCAAAAAGCAATCGTAAAAGCATTTGAGATTCAGCCACTTCCTGCGTTCCTTGAAGGACCTGCTAGAATGCTTGCAACAATGAGTGATAAAAAAGCTGCAGCACAATTAGCAAGTAATGTAAAGAGTAGCCAATTATATGATGAAAAATTAAAAATGTATAAAACAAGCGTTCCAATTGATGATTTATCTATGGAAAACGGAAGAATTCGTGCTTTCACAGCTGGTTGGTTAGAGAGAGAAAGTGTCTTCTTGCATATGGAATATAAATACATGTTAGCTTTAATTAAGTCTGGTTTATATGAGACTTTCTATGAAGAAATGCAGAATGCATTAATTCCATTCTTAAAACCAGAAATGTATGGTAGAAGTATACTAGAAAATTCATCTTTTATTGCTTCTAGTGTAAATCCTAACAGTGAAGTTCATGGTAGAGGTTTTGTTGCTAGACTTAGTGGTTCAACAACAGAAGTATTATCTATGTGGATTGAGATGTTTATGGGTGATAAGATATTTACTTGTGAAAATGGTGAGTTAAAATTAAACTTCTGCCCTAAATTACCAGGTTGGTTGTTTGACGAAAATGGAGATGCAACTTTCACTCTATTATCAACTTGTAAAGTTACTTATCATAATGCTAAGAAAAAAGCTACTTTTGGTGAATCCTGCGTGAAAGCAGTAAGTATTTTACTTCCTGAATTAAATAAGGAAATAAAAGGTAATGCAATAACCGGTGATTTAGCACAAAAAGTTAGAAATGGTGAAATCAAAACAATCATCGTAAATCTAGATTAGTGAATCGTTTATCATGGAAAGAAGAGTGGGTTCTTCTTTCCATGATAAATAATCTAAAGTTGATGTGTAAATCACTCATTTTGAAAGAATAGTAATGGAGTAGATAATGGGGAAAAACAAGGAGTTTAAGTTAGTAACAATAGCTTTATTCTTAATGGGATTTGTATTATATTTTCACTTGTTTCATTTTGAATATCATGCCTATGCCAGTTCCGCAGTAACTGAAAACACACAGGAGGATGGGATGGAACGATTTTTAAAAGCAGATGGGAAAGTCTTAAAAAATAATTTTGGTAAGGGTGAAGTAGTTACTTTAAAAGGAACCAATGTAGGTGGTTGGCAAGTAATGGAATCTTGGATGTGTCCTACGGATTCTGTAGATCAAAAAACTACCATAGAGACCTTAACAGAACGTTTTGGTAGTGACAAAGCCGAAGAATTAATTAATATTTACGAGGCACATTGGTGGCAAGAACAAGATTTTGATAATATTGTTGACCTGAACTTTAATGTATTAAGACTTCCAATCTCTTACTTAAATCTATTAGATGAAGAAGGTTTATTAAGAGAAGACACACTAAAAACCTACGATTGGTTTGTGGATGAATGCGCAAAAAGAAATCTATATGTTATTCTTGATTTACATGCAGCACCTGGTTCACAAAACGGTAGGGATCATTCAGGGGACACCAGTGGCTCAAAATTGTATTCTGATACCACATACCAAGATCTAACAATTTCTTTGTGGGAACAATTAGCAGAGCATTATAAAGGAAATCCAACCATTGCAGGATATGATTTATTAAATGAGCCAGAAGGCTCTGAATCAGAAAAGTCACCTTGGGGAATTGTTCAAATGCCTTTTTATGATCGTATGTACAAGGCAATAAGAGCAATCGATCCAGATCATGTGATTATATTAGAAGCAATTTGGGAACCAACCGATATGCCAGATCCTTCTGAGTTCGGATGGGAAAATGTAATGTATGAATATCATTTTTATGGCTGGGATGGAACCGATGATGCAACCAAACAAAGAAGTTTTACCAATTCAAAAGTACAGATTAATAATAGAACAAACTTTAATGTGCCTGTACTAATTGGTGAATTTACATTATTCGATAAACTTCAGAGTTGGGAACATGCTCTTAAGGTTTACGAAGAAAACGGATGGAGCTTTACTACTTGGACCTATAAGACAGTGGAATATGGCAATTGGGGCATCTATACCAGTAAGAGTAGTGATACTCCGAAAGTAAATATTAAAACAGATTCCTATGAAACAATAGTTGAAAAATGGTCTAAGATAGATACTGCCACTGGTTTTTCTAAAAATACATATTTATTCGATTTATTAAGAGTAATGGCTGATAAGAATTTTGGTGAGTCAGATATCAGAAAGTGGTATCGTAATACAAACTCTGATGTTGCATTAAGAGCAGGTAGAGAAGCAACCGCTGAATTAGTGCCAGGTTCTACTGTAACTAGTACCTTAGGTGATTCTAAAATCATATTTATGAATTTAGAAGGTTTCGATTATAATCCTACTACTATTAGCAGAAATATATGTATATCACCAAGTGTACGTAAGTCTGTTGACGCAACAGGAATGGATTACTTAATCATCAACACTTTCGTAAGACAAAGCAAAAAGCCGTTATTCGTTACATTAGTAGATAAAGATGGAAATACATGGTCCGGTGATACATCAAATGCGGCTACTCCAATTGCAAACCAATGGGAAAAGTTATTTTTAGATATCAGCAATGCAACCATTGATAAATCCGCAATTATCGAGATACGTATTGGAGCAAATACTAGCGGTAAATACTATTTTAATGAAATCTATTTTGCCGAGTCTTATGTTGATCCAATTCCAGATGAAACGGAAGAAGAGATGAAAAATGATTTAGGGCAATCTGGAGTCATAGTGGATTGGGATGTTACAGCTATGGGTGATAACGAATCTGAAGAAACCAATGCCTCAGACAATAATCAAAACAAAGGAATTGCCTTAATAATAGTTTCTGTAATAAGTGGAATTCTTGCTTTAGCTGGTATTATTACAGTAATATTAAAACGAAAAAAGAAGTAACATAAAATGTTTCAAATGTCGTAAGTTTGTTGTGGCTAACAGAATGAATATGAGTGCATGCACATCAGTGCATATATATTCATCTGGACTCGCCTTTCCTTCAAGCGAAAAAACCGCTTTCAGCCGGTCTTCGCCATCTGAATAGATACGCACTGATGTGCATGCACTCATATTCATTTATTAATACAGTAAGGTGTATGACATCTGAATCAAATGTGTAGTAATTTATAGAATAAAATGAAACCCAATAAAATCTAATGAATAAATACGGAGGTTTAGAATGAAATTAGTAACAACTAGTTATGAAAATAATAAAAGAGAAACATTAGTACAAGAAGTTAATTTAGAAAATGGAAATGCAGCTATGAATGTAATTAATATCTATCCAGATATGGAATATCAAACATTCCATGGATTTGGTGGAGCTATTACAGAAGCAGCAGGTTATGCTTACTCAAAATTAAGTGATGAGAACAAAAAGAAAGTAGTAGAAAATTACTTTGGTGAAACTGGTAATCGTTATACAATGGTAAGAACTCATATCGATAGCTGTGATTTCTCTTTAAATAACTACACTGCAATGGATGATCCAGAAGATAGAGAGATGAAATCTTTTACGTTAGAAAGAGACGAACAATATATTTTACCACTTCTTGATGCTGCACAAGCGAAAAAGAGTGAGCCACTTGATTTAATGTTATCTCCATGGTCACCACCAGCATTTATGAAAACAAATGGTGAAAGAAATCATGGTGGAAAATTAAAGCCTGAATATAGAGAATTTTGGGCTGAGTATATCTGTCGTTATATTAAAGAGTACGAAAAGAAAGGATACACAGTTAATCGTATTACTGTTCAAAATGAGCCAGAAGCAGTTCAAACATGGGATTCTTGTATCTTTACTGGAGAAGAAGAAAAAGAATTTGTTCGTGGTTTCTTATATCCTGCATTTGTTAAAAATGGTCTCACAAATGTAAAAATTAATGTATGGGATCATAATAAAGAAATACTTTTAGAACGTGCAAAGGCTGTAATTGATGATGTAACAGATGAAATGATTGATGGTATCGCATTCCACTGGTATACAGGTGATCACTTTGAAGCAATTCAGTTAACAAAAGAAACTTTCCCAACTAAGGAACTTATATTCTCAGAAGGTTGTGTAGAATATAGCCGTTTTACAGCAAGCCAATTACAAAATGCACAAATGTATGCTCATGATATTATTGGTAATATGAATGCTGGTATGACTGGATTTATCGATTGGAATATTTTACTTGATGAAAAAGGTGGCCCAAATCACGTAGGAAATTTCTGTGATGCTCCAATTATGGTAGATACAAACAATGGAGATTTTGAAGAAAAATTATCCTTCCACTACATTGGTCATTTTAGTAAGTTTATTAATCGTGATGCAAAACGTATCGCATTCACAAAATACACAGATAAATTAGAAGTAACTGCTTTAAAGAATTCAGATGGTTCTATTGTACTTGTTGCATTAAATCGTAATGAACAAGATTACCCTGTATCCTTACGTATTAACGGCAAAGTAGCAAATTTTGTTGTTCCTAAGAGTGCAATCGTAACTGCATTGATTTAATAATAAAAAAATAAGGGTTGAATTTAGGTGAGTGATAATTCATTTAAACCAAACCCTTATTTTTTTATAATTAATAAAAGATTATCTAAGTATAACTTATCCCATTTACATTGCAAACTTTAGCAAAAAATAGTAAGATAAATATGGGATTTACCAATAAGTTATATATAAATTATAGGAGATGATACTATGGGATTAGAATTACACTTATTACCGAGACCACAAGAACTTGAAATAAAGATAGGTTCATTTACGATTAAATATAATACCAAGATTGTTGTAAATAATAGTTGTTCCACAGGGATTTTAAATATTGCCAAGATACTTAAGGAAAGTATACAAAAGGAATTAGGATTTGAACTTCCTATTATTAAAAGTAATAACATACTAAAAGATAGTATAAATTTAATAGAAATAAGTGATGAAGAAAAACTTTATCCAAATGATATTTCGTCCAATGAAGCGTATTCAAGTGAATCATATTCAAATGAATCATATTCAAATGAATCATATTCAAATGAATCTTATTCATTGGATATTCAAGAAACTAGTATCCTTATTAACGGAAGTAAAAAAGGTGGAGTCTTATATGGTGTACAGACTTTACGTCAGATGATTACAGGGAGTGGGGCAGTGCTACCGGCACTTCATATTGTTGATAAGCCTGCTATTCCAAATAGAGGATTCTATCATGATGTAACGAGAGGAAGAATTCCAACCCTTGATAGTCTGAAAAAATTAGCTGATAAAGTTAGTTATTATAAATTAAATCAATTGCAGTTATACGTAGAGCATAGTTTTCTTTATTCTGAACTAAGTGAAGTGTGGAGAGATGATACACCACTTACGGCAGAAGAGATACTTGAGCTAGATGATTATTGTCAGAAATTAAATATCGAGTTAATACCATCGATTGCAAGCTTTGGACATTTATATAAACTGCTTAGTACAAAAACATATACACATCTTTGTGAGTTAGAAAACTCTGATAAAACAGACTTCTCATTTTTTGACCGTATGCAACATCACACGGTTGATGTAACTAATGATGAAAGCTTTGAAGTAATAAAATATATGATAGAAGAATATATGCCATTATTTTCATCAAAACATTTTAATATATGTTCCGATGAGACGTTTGATTTGGGTAAAGGAAAGAGCAAGGCATTAGCAGAAGAAATAGGAACAGACCGAGTATACGTTAACTTTTTAAAAAAATTGTGTGATTTAGTAATTTCACATAACAAACGTCCTATGTTCTGGGGTGATATTATTTTAGGAGATCCATTGGCACTTAAGGAATTACCGGATGAGGTAATATGCTTAAATTGGGGATACTCACCAGATGAAAAAGAAGATAATGCTAAGAAAGTATATGAAATTGGTGCTACCCAATATTTATGCCCTGGCGTTCATGGATGGAATCATATAGTAAATCGTAATGATTATGGTTATAAGAACATAAAGTCAATGTGTGATTATGCAAACAGATATCATGCAATCGGTGTATTAAATACTGATTGGGGCGATTTCGGACATGTTAATCATCCAGAGTTTTCAACAACTGGTTTAATTTATGGAGCTGCATTTTCTTGGAATGCACTGAACTTGGAATACAGTGAAATAAACAAGCAGATATCAACAATAGAATATAAGGATAAGTCAGGAAGATTTGTTGAATTAATCAGTGATATAGCAAAGCAGGAACTTTTTACTTGGGAGTTTGTGGTTATGTGGAAGGAAAGGTTTTCTCATGGAGAACCAATAGAACAACTAACTTATTATGTCCAGAACTGTGAGCAAACCAAAGTAGACATAGCAAATAAGAATATTGACGAGTTAGTAGAAAATTTATATGAAACAATATCACATATGGATACATCAACTCGTGGTGTAGTAAAAGCTTATATGATAGCTGCAAAAGGATTAAAGTTATTCAATAGCATAGGATATGTAGTTCATTCTTTGCAAAATCATTCATCATCAATCGATATTTCGTGTCTAACTGAGTTAGCGAAAGATTTAGAGCTTTGGTTTTATGAATATAAACTTTTATGGAGACAGCATAGCAAAGAAAGTGAATTATATCAAATACAAGAATTAATTAATTGGTATGCTGACTTTTTAAGAAGCTATAATACACAATTATAACAGGGAATTATTGGTTGATATAAATAGGTTAAACACTAGAAGATTCATGTAATACAATGCTTTTAATCAATAATAGAATATATAGTTTAATAAAATTGGTATTTTGTCAATAATACCCTCCTTTTTTCCATGAATTACATAATGTCGAAATTACTTTTATTATGTAATATGGGATATACAATTATAATTTTGGAGGGTATTTAAACGTGAAAATCAAAAGAAAGATGTCACAAACATTAAGAAGTAAAATTATAGTAATGCTATTATTAATTAGTTTAGTTCCAGTTTTAACTACTGGCATTATTTCTTATGTTAGTTCGAAAGAGATTTTAAGTAATAAGCTTGAAAGCACTAGTATGCAAACCGTAGAAGAAGTTAGAAGGGGTATTGATAATTATTTTAGTGCAGTCTCTAATATAGTGACTATAATGAGTGAAGATATTGTAATAAAAGGTTCAAATAAACCAGAAACTTTTGAGTATTCAAAAAAATTCATCTCAAACGTAGAAGCATCAGATGTAAATATTTTAACAACATTTATAGGTACAGAAAATAATATGTATTATACCTATCCTGAAACCAAAATAGATTCTAACTATGATTTTAAATCTAGAGTTTGGTATACAGATGCATTAAAAAATACAGACAAGATTAATATATCTAATCCTTATGAAAGTGCTACCACTGGTAAAATTGTTGTTTCAATATCCAAAGCAATTATAAATGATTCAAACGAAATTGTGGGTGTTGTTGGTATAAATCTTGACCTTGAACAATACTCAAATTCATTAAGTAATGTCAAAATTGGAAAATCAGGTTACTTATTTATAGCTGATGAGTTAGGTAATTTGATTGCACATCCTGATCAAACGCTTATTGGCACTGACACACCAGCAACCTTATCATTTTGGCCAGAAGTAAGCACCAATAAAGCTGGTTTTACTAAGTATAATTTTAAAGGAGA
The DNA here is from genome assembly GCA_029239975.1 of Anaerocolumna sp. Classification (GTDB taxonomy): domain Bacteria; phylum Bacillota; class Clostridia; order Lachnospirales; family Lachnospiraceae; genus Anaerocolumna. The sequence continues at coordinate 15,485 of JARBTX010000005.1, read as the reverse complement.
CAATCGGTTTGGTGCATATCAAACTAGTGATACCACTGGTTGGAAGATTGTTGCCACGATGTACGAATCTGAATTAACTAATGATACGGAAGTAATTTTTCGAACAATAACTTATAGTTTTATTATATTATTAATTGCATCTGTCGTAATAGCAATTTGGTTTAGTAACCCTATCTCACATAATATTAAAAAGTTACTTAATGCCTTCCAAAACGTTGCCAATGGGGATATGACGGTTAAGGTTGATATAAAATCAAAGGACGAATTTAAATTATTAGGTGAACAATTTAATGATATGGTAAGCAATATTTCGGTTTTATTAGGAAATGTAAAAGGTTCATCTGATACGGTACTCGAAACATCAGTGATGTTAGCAAATATGGCTGAGGAAACGAATGCATCTGTAAATGAAGTAGTTAGAGCAGTGGAAGAAGTTGCACATGGTGCGACGGAACAAGCACAATATTCTTCTGATAGCGTAACTACTATCTCAGACTTATCAGATAATTTGAATATGGTTGACGAAGCAACAGAGTATATTTATGGATTGACTAAAAACACAAAAGACCTTACAGATCGTGGATTTAAGGGTGTTGAATCGTTAATTTATAAATCGAATGAAACTAAGACTTCTACCGAAAAGGTATCAGAATTGGTTTATGAAATGAATAATAGTACCAATCAGATTAACGCCATATCAGATACCATTAATAATATCACAGCACAAACAAATCTCTTAGCATTAAATGCATCCATTGAAGCTGCCAGAGCAGGGGAAGCAGGGAAAGGTTTTGCTGTAGTTGCTGATGAGATAAGAGATTTAGCAGAACAATCAAAAGTTTCAACCATACAAATTAAAGCAATTGTTGAAGATATTAAACGAAAAACAGAACTCGCTGTTGAAGCTATGGGGTTAACTGGTAAAAATGTAGAAGAGCAAGTAATTGTAGTTGACCAAACCCAAACAATATTTAAAGAAATAATGCAAGGTGTTGAAGGTCTATCTGAAAAGGTATCTGAAATCCGAGTAAGCATTAGTGATATAGCTAAAAAGAAGGAAAATGTTATATCAAGGATCGAAAGCATTTCCGCAATATCAGAAGAAACTGCTTCCGCTTCTGAAGAGGTTTCTGCGTCTACAGCAGAAATAGCACGAACTATGGATGAGATAACACAATGTGCAGTTAATTTACAGGATTTATCACAAAATCTACAGACAAGATTAGGTAGTTTTAAATTATAATAAGTATATTAGGGGTTAGGATTCGTCCTAACCCTTTTTAAAGTTTATTGCATCGATAGTAAAAGAATGGTAATATAGTAAAAATGATATAAGTGAGGTGTAGTATGAATAAAATAGGTGATGTTATTCAAGCAATGATTGAATATTATTCTGGCGATATAAAGAGAATTAATCACTTTTTAAAAGTTTATGGGTTTGCTAAAGTAATTGGCGAAGCAGAAGGGATTGAATGTAACATTCAAGAATTATTAGAAGTTGCTGCTCTCGTACATGATATAGGTATTAAAATTAGCGAAGAGAAGTATAACAGTAGCTCGGGTTATTATCAACAAATAGAAGGTCCGGAGATTGCAAAGGATATGTTACAAAGATTAGGTTATGAGAAAGAATTTATTGAAAGAGTATGTTATTTGATAGCACATCACCATACATATCATAATATAGATGGGATAGATTCTCAGATATTAGTGGAAGCTGATTTTATTGTTAATATTTACGAAGACAACATGGAATCAAAAGAGATTAAAACTGTAGAACAAAAAATATTTAAAACAAAATCTGGAATTTCAATATTACATAATTGTTATTACAAATGATTAGGCAATTGCGAAACTATATAGTTTATCAAATTGATTATACAATACATACGAATTTTCTAGCTTCAGTTGCCTTAAGAGGAAAGATTCAGCTATAAAATTGTTTATAGTATAATCAATAAGGACACCTTTGATGTTTCATAATTAATTATTAATAGTTAACAATAAGAAGGAGGAAAAGTATGGAAAATCTCGGATATTACTGTGGTAAATTTGGTTTATTAGAGGAAATGACAATTCCAATGAATGACCGTGTATGTTATTTTGGAGATGGTGTTTATGATGCAACGTATACTGCAAATCACAAAATTTATGATTTAGATGAGCATGTAGACCGTTTCTTTCATAGCGCTGCGTTATTAAACATCAATATGACACATACAAAGTGCGAATTAAAGCAATTATTACAAGAAATGGTTAACAAGGTAGATAGTCCAGAACAATTTTTATATTGGCAAGTAACAAGGGGAACCAGCGTTAGAAATCATGTTCCTGAACCAGGAGTTCCATCCAACTTATGGATTATGATAAAACCAGGAAAAATTAAAGATGTTTATTCAAAAATTAAGCTAATATCCGTTGAGGATACAAGGTATTTTCATTGTAATATTAAAACATTAAATTTACTACCTAATGTAATGGCTTCACAAAAAGCAGCAGAAGCAGGGTGTGATGAGGTGGTTTTTAAAAGAGGAGATAGAGTTACAGAATGCGCTCATAGTAATATATCAATTTTAACCCATGGAATTTTAAAAACGGCTCCTTTGGATAATCTCATTTTACCTGGTATAACAAGAGCAAATCTCCTTAAAATTTGTAGTGATTGTGGCATTCCTGTTGAAGAAGTTACATACACCATAAATGAATTAATGGAGGCTGATGAAATCATTGTAACTAGTGCTGGCTCTCTATGTTTAGGTGTTTCTGAGATAGATGGTATTCCTGTAGGAGGAAAAGATCAAGATACCTTAAAAATGTTACAAGACTTAAGTATAAAAAGATTTAGAGAAACTACAGATAGTAATATTTAAATTTTTGGATGAAGTGTAAAGAAAGCAAAATACCCTTATTCAGATGTAATTCAATTATTAACGGAAGCAGGTATGATTATTGGCTAAAGAGGAAGATAAAATTGGTAATTCTAATATCATTGAATTAAGACCACATCATGGCATGTGTATCGGACAATTTATTGGTAAAGGTTATAGTGATGAATTTGTAAGGAATATGAAGCACATTATAAATCGGTTGGATCACGAGAAGGATATCAGAATACGATTGGTCTGTCGTACCGATTGTTTGTGTAGTAGTTGTCCGCACAATGAGAATTCTATATGTAATTCAGGACAAAAAGTGTTAAACTACGATAAAACATGTTTACATATTTGTGGACTTTCTGAAAATGATGAGATTACGTGGAATGAATTTAAAAACAAAGTAAATGAAACGATTATAAAACAAGATAAATTATCAGAAGTGTGTCTAAATTGCAGTTGGATTGACATCTGTTTGCAAAATACTGGGGTTAATTACTAGATGTTCAGTTTGAAAAGTGTGATGTAATATTTCTTGATTAAAAACTGAAAAAACTAAGAGAATAAGTAATGTTCTCTTAGTTTTTTTGTTATATTTATATATACTCAAATGTCTCTACAACTGGACTGGTAAAAATATGTAATATTGGTCGTGTTAAAGACTCCACTTTTATCTTACAATAATTTAAAACATAAATAAATTTTAATTATGTATTTTTATTTCATTGTATTATAGATGACTTTATGCGTAGAAAGGAAAACTTATGTATAAAATTATGACTCCAGGACCAACAATGGTTCGTGAGAATGTTAGATTAGCTAGAAGTTTGGAAACAACAAATCCAGATTTGGACCCAAAATTTTATGATTATTACAAAGAAACCTGTGAATTAATTAGTGAATTATTAGATACAAAAAATGCTTCATTTATTTTAAGTGGAGAAGGTATTCTTGGACTTGAAGCTGCATGTGCTTCCTTAACAGAACCAGGTGATCGTGCCTTAGTTATTGATAATGGAATATTTGGAAAAGGATTTGCTGATTTTGTTTCAATATATGGAGGTATACCTGTATTATATACAAAAGATTATAGGCATACTATTGATATTACAGAATTAGAACATTATTTGGAAGCAGACCATGATTTTAAATATGCAACTATCGTTCACTGTGATACTCCAAGTGGAATTCTCAATGATATCGGAAAAATTTGTCCTTTGCTTAAGAAATATGGTATAATTACTGTAGTTGATTCTGTATCTAGTACATTCGGTGAAGAAGTGCACATTGATAAAAGTAGGATTGATATCCTTTGTGGCGGATCACAAAAAGCGGTATCAGCACCTCCAGGTTTAACATTTGTAACAGTTAGCACAGATGCATTACATCAAATGGAAGTAAGAAGTAATCCAATTAAGTCATTTTATGCGAATCTTTATTTATTTAAAGATTATTATAAAAATAAATGGTTTCCATACACGATGCCTATTAGTGATATATATGGTCTTCGTACAGCACTAGAGAACATAAAAGAAGATAGATTGTTTTTAGACAGGCATAAAAAAATTGGTTTAGCCACAAGAAATGCTATACTAAAATCTGGATTAACGCTTTATCCACTAGATGGGTATTCAAATACCGTAACAGTTATAAATGTACCAGAAGGTATAAAAGCCACTGATATATTAAAAATTATGAAAGACAAATATAATATCTTAATAGCTGGTGCATTTGATGTTCTAGCTGGTAAAGTAATACGTATTGGTCATATGGGTGAAAATGCACAGATTGAACATGTTTTAGATACCTTAAAAGCATTGGATGAAACATTAGATGAGTTAAAGGTACCCTTACGTATAAAATTATCAGAAACTTTTCTACAGGAACTATCTTCATAGGCATAAGAGAAAATGCGGGGTGAAATCATATGGAGAACTCTATCATCATTGCGATGAAAGCGATAGTAATGCATAATAAAAAAGCATTGATAGTGAAACGTACTACTTCGAATAAAATAGCTGGTGGAACATGGGAATTCGTGGGAGGAAAGTTAGAGTTTGGTGAAGATTTAATTGGTGGATTAAAAAGAGAGATTATGGAAGAGACGGGTCTTAGCGTTACAATTGATAAACTGTTATTTGTTACAACCTTTAAAACCCATGAATACCGTCAAGTCGTAATCATTAACTATCTTTGTCATAGTGAAACCGACCTTGTAACGTTATCGGAAGAACATTCAGATTATTTATGGGTTGGTAAACTTAAGTTGTTGGAAACTCTTGGTAAAAGAACAATAAAGGATTTAGAGGATAATTTTGTATTTGAGCAAATTTGTATTGAAGAGTAATTAAATAATAGTCAATTCCGAAATTATATAGTGTATAATATTGCTAATACAATATATACGCATTATGTAGCTATAATTGTCCCAAGGAGCAAGATTCAATCAGATTATTGTTAAGCAATAATAACATCTTTGATGTTTGTAATTATTTATAAAATAAAAAATATACAAAGGAGAAAGATATGATTGTTCAAATAGAATATTTTGATTTTGACGTACTAACAAATTTAATATCTATCCTTACTATGAAACCAGATAAAGTTATTTTTATTTACGATAAAGACTTATTTAAAAAAAATGCAATAGTTCATTTATATAATGCCTGTAAAACACACATTAAGAATCTTGAGTACGAAATGTATCCAGTTGATTCTGATATCTTAGACGATGTATGTATATTAACCGAAAAAGTAATAGCAAAAAATACGTCACAGGATAACACCGAATATATCATTGATCTAACAGGTGGTGGTGATCTTATGACTATTGGTGGTTATAAGGTAGGTAAGAAACTTAATCTTAGCATGATATATGCCGATATTCGAAAAAACCAGATACTTGATGTAGATACAAATAAGATAATAAAAAATACAGTAAATATCAACTTAGAAGATTATCTGATTGCTAAAGGTGCGACTTTAATTGGTAATTCCCACTTTGAACCAACGAAGGACAATTATAATCGTTTACTTGATATGTCAAGGTATATTTTTCAAAATTTAGACCAGTGGAAGAAGACATGTAGATATATTCAAGTATCAATGTCTGGGAATACTAGTTTAACATTTAGTCATGCTCCACAAATAACGTTCAACGGGCAAAGTGTGAAACCTGATATAGAATTACTGAAATACTGCCAGGAAAAACAGTTCATATCAAAATTAAATATAAATAATAACATCTCATTTCAGTTTACATCAGAATTATCCAAACAATATATGACAACCTATGGAATATGGTTAGAATTATATGTCTATATAGAAGCATGTAAAATTAAGGATGTTACTGCAATCCGATTAGGTGCAATGATAGATTGGGATGCAGATGATGGAATAAAAAATGTTGGTAATGAGATAGATGTATTACTTAGTAAGAATTCAAGGCCAATATTCGTTTCTTGTAAATTAACAGAACCAGATACAGATGCAATCAATGAAATCATAGTTAATATGAGAAGAGTTGGTGGTTCGAAAGGAAAAGGCATATTAGTCACCTTTAGTAATATAAAAAGTTCCAATACAGGTACATGTAAAAGGGCTTATGAAATGGGTATCAGGGTACTAGATAAAGAAGATATATTAAGTGATGATTTTGGAGAACGCTTAAGAAAATCAGTAGATTCCTTGTTAAGAAAAGATTCTGTATTATAGAAAATTAAAAATTGATTTTAAAGTATATATTAAATAAAAGAACTTTTGTTGTAGTAATCGAAACGAAGGATTATATCCTTTGCTCAACCATTATAACAAAAGTTTTTTTATTTATTTTATATGTTTATAATAGATATATTTCATTATGTAGATGAAAAAAATTAACTTAAGTAATTAAATTAAACTATTTATATTGACAATAACAGCTAAAATCTGTCATAATTGTAATTAATCAGAAAGTCGAGGTATAATTGTCAAAATTATCGAATCAATTTTAAAAATTATTTGTATAATAGATGAAAGAATATAGTGATTGTTAACGCTATTAATTTCTGATTTAGAACATACTTGGAGGATAAGACTTTGTTACAGAAGATAAAAATGAGAAAGCAAGTGTCTACTAATAAAAATCCTATAATAAATAAACAAGGATTTATGGTTTTTAGTAAAAGAAATCAAATGTATATTATGGTTCTTATCACAATATGTACTTTATTCATATCATTTTTTAATACAGAAACTATAAAAGCAAACGTGAATACCAATAAGTTAGTCATTGTTGGTGACTCAAGAACCAATAATATGAAGAAATGGATTACGGAAACCAGTATAGATACCAGGTTTGTTGCTAAAGTAGGTCAAGGATACAACTGGTTTGTTAACACTGCTATTGAAGAGACAAATAACATCATATCCCCAGGGGATACCATTATCGTATGGCTAGGGGTTAATGACTATTACAAAAGTAATCTTGGTGATAATCCATGGAGATTATATGCCAAAAAGATAAATGAACTTGTTAAAAACGAATGGAAAGATTGTAACGTGTATGTAGCTTCGGTGGGATATGTTGATCGTAATTTAATGAAAGCTTATTATAAAAAAGATAATGGTTCTAATGTAAATCAATTAAACCATGGTATTCGAATAAATGGTATAAAGGCTTTTAATGAAAAGTTAAGGCAATCATTAGATTATAGCATTACATGGATTGATACGTCAGAAGTTATAGGAATTAATGCTGATGATAATGGTACAGATGAATCTATTTGGGTGACAAGAGATAATGGAATGATTGATGGACTTCATTATGGAGTGGAGAAGACGCAAGAAATCTATGAATTCTTTATTGACCAAACTGAACTGTATCCAAGTACTACGAATTAAATATCGACTAATCATAACCTGCCGCAAATAAATTCTGTGGTAGGTTTATTTTACATGTAAGAATTATTTACTAATTACGTTTTATTTTAACAAATTTTAGTTCGTATCGAATAGTTAGAACATATCTCCGTATAATATGAAACAAAAGCGAATTTGGAGAGTATATATGAGTAGTCAAAATGAAAATAATAAAGTAAACGTTTATTTTTCGATTCTTTATATCCTTATTTTGGTAATTCCCTGGTTGTTTCTTTATGAGATTTTTCCATTCTACACTTCAAACATTACTGTTACTATAGAAATTATTGTTTATCTGATTTTATGTATTTTATTAGGTGTCACCTTACTATTTATTAATAAGGATTTAAAAAAGTTAAAAAGCAATGATAAAATTACAGATATTAGCCGCAAAAACATGGAAAATACTAAGACAAGCATTACTTTTGATAAAAAAAATAAAGTTATAATTGTTTATTATAAGGCAATAAGAATTTTTATCTTTCTAACCTTTTGTTTTTTAATTCTACTGCTTATTTTAATTGGGATAAGTTATATGTTATAAATTTTTAGTTAAAATTACTTATTTTACTCAGTATTCAATCATGTCATTATTCAATAGCGCCAAAATGAATTTTGTTCAAGTTGTAAAAATGTATAAACACCAATTATAATAGTATTATCAAAGAAGATGATTGGCCAATCAATTCTTAAGTGTTGATAGTAACTATTAACGTTTATATGAAGAGAGGGTAAGAGATGAAAGAAAAAGTTCAAGTTTTCGGAAAGTTTTTAAGCGGCATGGTTATGCCAAATATAGGAGCATTTATAGCTTGGGGGTTCATAACTGCTTTATTTATTCCAACTGGTTGGTTACCAAATGAAGGTTTAGCTGTAGTTGTAGGACCAATGGTTAATACATTACTTCCTTTATTAATTGCTTATACAGGTGGATCTGTAGTAGCTGGTGTACGTGGTGGAGTTATTGGTGCTGTTGCTACTATGGGTGTTATCGCTGGTGCTGATGCACCAATGTTTTTAGGTGCAATGGTTATGGGACCTTTAAGTGCTTGGATTATTAAGAAATTTGATAAGTTGATTGAAGGTAAAGTTAAAGCAGGTTTTGAAATGCTTGTTAACAATTTCTCTTTAGGTATTATTGGTGCTGCTTTAGCATTACTTGCTTTAAAAGGAATTGGACCTGTTGTTACAGTTCTTAATGATGGTTTAGCTGCAGGCGTTGATTTCTTCGTTGATCATAGTATACTTCCATTAGCAAGTATCTTTATTGAACCAGCGAAAGTATTATTCTTAAACAACGCAATTAATCATGGTATTTTAACACCACTTGGAATTGATCAAGCAGAAAAAATAGGAAAATCTATATTCTTCTTATTAGAAGCTAATCCAGGTCCAGGTTTAGGTATTTTGTTAGCATATTGTATCGCTGGTAAAGGTTCTGCAAGAAGTTCTGCACCAGGTGCAATCATTATTCACTTCCTTGGTGGTATTCATGAAATTTATTTCCCATACATTTTAATGAATCCAGTATTAATCTTAGCAGCAATCGCAGGTGGAGCAAGTGGTGTATTAACACTTAGCATCTTTGGTGGCGGATTAGTTGCTCCAGCATCACCAGGTAGTATTATTGCAGTTTTAGGTATGACTCCAAGAGATGGTTATTTAGGAGTTATCTTAGCTGTTCTTATTTCAGCAGCAGTAGCTTGTGTAGTAGGTGTATTACTTCTTAAATTATTTGGTAAAGATGAAGATTTAAATACTGCAAAAGATAAAGTAAAAGATATGAAGAATGCTTCAAAAGGTATTACAACTCAAACAGTTACAGGTAATGTAAAATCAATCGTATTTGCTTGTGACGCTGGAATGGGTTCAAGCGCAATGGGTGCTACTGTACTTCGTAAAAAGTTAGCAGCAGCAGGCCTTAATGATATTAATGTAGTTCATGCTTCTGTTTCTTCAATCCCTGCTGATGCACAGATTGTAGTTACACACACTGAACTAAGAGAAAGAGCAGCTCGTAGTAATCCAAATGCTAAATTAGTTTTAATCAATAACTTTTTATCAGCACCAGAATATGACGAGTTAGTAGCAGAATTAAAACAGAAATAAATATGAAATAGGGGCGGCTGCTATGTGTGGCAGCCCCTTATTATAAGGAGAGAGTGAGCAAATGAATTTTTCACCACGACTTCGTCAAATATTACTTATATTACTACAAGAAAATCAGATAATACCAGTAAAAAAACTTGCTGAAGAAATAAATGTAAGTAAAAGAACGGTACAAAGAGAAATTGAATATATCGATTCGTCCTTAAAAAAATATAAGGTTAGTCTTCAAACTAAAACTGGTATCGGGATTTGGCTTGAAGGAGATGAAGCTGATAAAAATAATTTGCTTTCCATTCTAAAGGAAGAAGACGTAATCGATTCTGGAGATAGAGAAGACAGAAGAAAACGACTAATTTTAGAAATTCTAAAGGACCGGACACCAAAAAAGTTATATTATTACGGTAATATCTTTGGCGTTAGTGAAGCTACCATAAGCAATGACATGGAAGCCATAGAAGACTGGTTTAAACAGTTTGATTTAAAGATAATTAGAAAACAAGGTTACGGGGTAGCACTAGAAGGTAGTGAAAAAAACTATAGACTGGCAATGCGTAAGTTCATAGATGAAAACTTAGGCAGTAATATTTTTAAAAATCTTGGGGATGAAAATGAACGGACAATCATTGATGTCATAAAAGACAAAGAAGATCAAAATATTTATAATCTTCTGAATAACAGTATATTAAAGCAAGTAGTTACTTGCTTTAAAAGTATTCGTGATAAACGTTTACAACGTTTAACTGAAAATTCTTACATTGGATTAATATTACATGTAACAATAGCAATTAATCGAATATTACAACAAGAAATTATTGAGCAAAATGATGAATTACTATCAAAATTACAAGAAAATGAAGATTATGATCTAGCACTGCATATAGCAAATTCACTTGAAGAGGAATTTCAAATCGAAATCCCTGATATTGAAATTGCTTATATTTTGTTGCATATAAAAGGATCTAAATTACAATATATAGATGAAGATGAATTGGAATCGGAAAGCCAGACAGAACGGGAAGAACTTTTAAGCTTTATCAATAATATGATTGATGCCTATGATGAAGAATTATCCTATGAAATAAAACAAGATGAAGAATTTATTGTAGGTTTATTAGCTCATCTACAACCTACATTCGTTCGACTTAAAAATCATATGAATATTTCAAACCCGTTGCTGCAACAAATAAAAGAAAATTATCCGGATATATTTAAAAAGGCGTTAAAGTTAGGAGATTTGATTTATCAAAGATATGGATATAAAGTTCCAGAAACAGAGATAGGTTTTTTAGCGATGCATTTTGGAGCGGCAATTGTCCGTCTTGAAAATCAAAAAGAAAGTAAAAGAAAAGTTGATATTGGTATTGTATGTGCAAGCGGAATTGGTATATCAAGATTAATGCATACAAAATTAAAAAGATATCTAAAAGAGCGAGCAGAAATTTCAACCTATGGGAAAGAGGATTTAACTCCCGCAGTTTTAGAAAAAATGGACTTTTTGATTTCAAGCATTCGTTTGGATGATGTAGAAGCTGATATAATTAGGGTAAGCCCTTTGTTAATAGATAAAGATTTAGAAGAAATAGAAACAAAGGTTAAAGTGTATGCAAATTCACCGAAAAAACATATTGCGGATACAGATTTTTCAAGACAGCTAGAACAAGTGAATTTTACAATTACTCAAATTAAGTATATGATGAGAGATTTTTTGTTCATGAAAGTAAATCCAGATATTTCTTTTGATGAATTATTAGTAGCTGTCACAGAAAAATTATCTCCTTATAATGAGAAACGCCTTGTTATTCAAGAAGATATAAAACGTCGTGAGAAAATAGCAACGCAAGTAATTCCAGAGTATAATTTTGTTCTTTTGCATACAAGAACAAGAGGAGTCCTTGTTCCTAGTTTCTCTATATGCTTAACAAAAGAATTAGGCTCCTTTACAAATTCATTTTTTAAAGGTATTCATGCGGTAATCATTATGCTTATTCCAGATGATGAAAATACCAAGGAAAATAGTAGTATAATGGGATATTTAAGTAGTAAATTAGTTGAAACAAATGAATTTTTGAATGTTATATTTACTGGTGATAAAGAACGTATTTTAAAATTTATGTCAAAGGAATTAAAGAAGTATTTTTATCAGTACTTAGATACGGTGTAGAAGGGTAATGTTTCATTTAGTAAGGAGTAACGTAATAACTGTATTAAAAAATGTCACTATCAAATAAGGTCAAATTCACTTTTATATTCGTTGAAATAATAACCTATGAAAGGCTATAATAGAGTCATAGAAACAATCCATTAACGAATTTTAAACTGATAGGAAAGGAATCGATAACTGTGGAATTACTTCAAAAGAATAATATATTACTTAATTGTAAACCGAAAGCAAAAGATGATGTAATACGTCAAATGGGTCAGATATTATGTGACAGTGGATACGTAGACGCTAGTTATATAGAGGGTATGATAAAAAGAGAAAGTAGTTTTTCTACTAATATTGGAAATGGAATCGCAATACCACATGGTGTAGAAGAAGCTAAAAAAGCAATTAAAAAGTCTGGTATTGCAGTTATGATATTTCCAGAAGGTACAGATTGGAATAACGAAAAAGTAAGAGTTGTAATTGGAATTGCAGGACTTGGAGACGAGCATTTAGACGTTTTAGCAAATATTGCAGATAAATTATCAACCTTAGAAGAAGTTGATAACTTAGTTAAAAGCGATGCTGATACAATACACAAGATATTTACCGGAGAGGAGTAATAACAATGATTATTACAGTAACAATGAATCCAGCTATTGATAAAACAGTTGATTTAGAACTACTAGAACGTGGAAGTGTAAATCGTATATCCAATGTAATTGTTGATGCAGGTGGTAAAGGAATTAATGTATCAAAAGCTGTTAAAGCACTTGGTGGTGACAGTATAGCAACTGGCTTTATTGGTGGAAGTGGCGGTGTTTTAATAGAAAAAGTTCTTGGCGAACTTGGAATTACTGCTGATTTTGTTCACATCAAGCAAGATATTAGAACGAACCTTAAAGTAGTTGAGAAAAATGGTTTTGTCACAGAATTTAATGAGCCAGGTCCAGTAATCAGTGACGATGAGTTAAATCAATTAATCGATAAATTAGAAGGTTATGCAAATGCAGATACCATATTTGTTTTAGCAGGCAGTATACCAAATGGTATAGATAAATCTATCTATAAAACAATCATAGATAAAGTAAAAGCAAAAGGTGCAAAAGTATTCCTAGATGCATCTGGTGATTTATTTACGAATTCTCTATTAGCAAAACCAGACATTATTAAGCCGAATCGTCATGAATTAGAAGCTTACTTTAATATGGATTATCGTGCAGACGAGAAAGAATTAATACGTATGGGAAATGAGTTATTAGAGAAAGGCATTGAAACGGTTACTATTTCACTAGGACAAATGGGAGCCTTATTCTTAACAAAAGATAAAAAGGTGAAATGCCCAGGACTTAAGGTAGAAGCACATTCTACAGTAGGGGCCGGTGATTCTATGGTAGCAGCAATTACGTATGGCATCGATCAAAAGTTAGAATTTGCAGATTGTATACGTTTAGGTATAGCAACCTCAGCAGGAGCTGTAACTACAAAAGGTACAAAACCACCAACAAGAGAATTAGTGGATGAATTAATGAAGAAAGTTGAAGTAGTTGAATTATAAAAACTGTTACGAAGGAATTTGATGCAGTGTGTGGATGTTTATTAACAATACTCACGTATTTAATGGAGGTAAATTATGAAATCAAGAGCAGTCAGAATGTATGGAGCAGATGATTTAAGATTAGAAGAATTTGAATTACCAGAAATAAAAGATGATGAAATATTAGTTAAAGTTATTAGTGATAGTATCTGTATGTCAACTTATAAATTAGTAAAACAAGGAAAGAAGCATAAGCGTTCACCACAAAACATTGATACAAACCCTATTATTGTTGGTCATGAATTTGCAGGTGATATCGTAAAAGTAGGAGAGAAATGGAAAGGTCAGTTTAAGGAAGGTCAAAAATTCGCTCTTCAACCTGCACTAAATTACAAAGGTAGTTTAGCATCTCCTGGATACTCCTATGAATTCTTTGGTGGAGCAGCAACTTATTGTATTATCCCACAAGAAGTTATGGAACTAGGATGTTTATTAAATTATGATGGTGAAAGTTATTTTGAAGCTTCATTAGGTGAACCAATGAGCTGTATCATCGGTGGTTACCATGCGAATTACCATACCAATAAGCAAAATTACAACCATGAAATGGGAACAAAAAAAGATGGAAATATATTAATTATGGGTGGTTGTGGACCAATGGGTCTTGGTGCAGTAAGTTATGGTTTATGTATAGAAAACAAACCAAAACGTATTGTAGTAACTGACATCAGTGATGATAGAATTAATCGTGCAAGAGAAGTAATCTCAGAAGATGCAGCAGCAGCTAAAGGTGTTGAGTTAATTTATGTTAATACTGCAACAATGAAAAACCCTGTGGAAGAATTAATTGGTTTAACCGATGGTCATGCATATGACGATGTATTTGTTTATGTTCCAATCAAAGAAGTTGCTGAGATGGGCGATAAATTATTAGCGTTTGATGGTTGTATGAACTTTTTTGCAGGACCAACAGATAGTGAATTCAAAGCAGAAATTAACCTTTACAATGTACACTACATTAGTACACATATCATTGGAACCACTGGTGGTAACACAGATGATTTAATCGAAGCAATTGATTTATCTGCTAAGAAAATGATCGAACCTGCTGTTATGGTTACTCATGTTGGTGGTATTGATAGTATTGCAGATGCTACTCTTAATTTACCAAAGATACCAGGAGGCAAAAAATTAACGTATACACAATTTGAAATGCCTTTAACTGCAATTGATGATTTTGAAGAATTAGGAAAGACAGATCCTTTATTCAAAAAATTACACGAGTCCTGTAAAAACCATAAAGGATTATGGAATAGTGAAGCAGAAAAAATATTGTTTGATCATTTTGGAGTAAAATAATACTCCTAGAGAGCAGAGGTAGAAAAAATGGTAAGTCAAAAAATAACAGTAACCAATAAATCAGGAATACATGCTAGACCAGCCAGTGAATTAGCTGCTGTTTGCACAAAATGTTCATCCGATGTTACCATATTAGTTGGTGAAAGAAAAGTAAATGCAAAAAGTATATTAAACCTAATGGCGGCTGCAATACGTTGTGGTACTGAGATAACAGTTGAATGCAATGGTGCAACAGAAAAAGAAGATTTAGAGAAAATAATCAATGCCATTGCAAGTGGATTAGGGGAATAATGGAGGCTGTCTATGAAAGCTATTCGTGTTGAAAAAACTGCCTCTAGAGGTATTGTTATGGGGAAGGCTTATATTGTGAAAAAGCCAGATATCACCATAAATCCAATTGCTATTTTAGAGCCAGATATACCAAAGGAAATTAAAAGGTACGAAGATGCTGTCTCCTATGCAGTAAAAGAACTTGAGATATTGGCTATGAATAATTCTATATTTCAAGCTCATTTAGAAATGGCGAAAGATATAACTTTATATGAAGGTGTAACGACAAAAATCA